>JBLMWW010000045.1:0-12929 GCA_050257435.1 Rudaea sp. | reverse complement strand
AGGGGATAGAACGATACCGGCGACGAGAAGCGGAACCAGTTGATCACGTGTCAGTGGCGCCGGGCCGCCCCAAGCCACTGACGCGCCCCCTGGGGGGCAGCGAGCGGAGCGAGCGTGGGGGAGGTCATCCTAATCGAGCGCGATGCGCACTGCGGCGGCGACGGCGAACGGAACGGCGACGAGCGAAAGCAGCAGCCCGGCACCGAGGAGCGAGAGGTGCGGCGCCGCCGACAGCCCCGCGCGCACCGCGTCGACGGCACCCGCGCCGAAGATCAGCACCGGCACGTAGAGCGGCAGCACGAGCAGCGCGAGCAGGCTTCCACCGCCGCGCGTGCCTAGCGTGAGGGCCGCCCCGACCGCGCCGAGCAGCGACAGGATCGGAGTGCCGATCAAGAGCGAGATCATCAATGCGGCGAGTACCGGCCAATCGAGGGCGTATTGCGCGCCGAGCAGCGGTGCCATCAGCGCCACCGGCAGGCCCGTCGTGAGCCAGTGAGCCGCCATTTTACCGGACACGAGTGCCGCGAGCGGGCGCGGCGACAACGCGATCTGCTCGAGCGTCCCGTCGTGGAAGTCCGAGGCGAAGAGCCGCGGCAGCGACAGCAGCGACGCGAGCAGCGCGGCCGTCCACAGGACGCCGGGGCCGAGCGTCGCGAGCACGTCGCGCGAGGGCGACGTGGCGAGGGGGAAGAGCGTGACGACGATCACGTAGAACAGAAGCTGTACGCCGAGTTCCCCCTTGGACCGCATCGCCACGCGAATGTCGCGTGCGAGCGCCCAGCCGACGGCCGGCAGCACGGACGCGGCCGAATCGTCGGCAGCGTCGGCGCGTGCGCGATCGCCCACGGGCAGGGTGGTCACGTGGCGGCAAGCGCGAGCGTGCGCACGCGCGGCGGAGCGATCGGCAGCGGTGGGTGCGACGCCGCGACGCACAGGCCGCCGCCCGCGAGATGGCGCTCGAGCAGGCGGCCGAGCGCCGCGATCGCGTCGGTGTCGAGCGCGGTGAGCGGCTCGTCGAGCACCCACAGCGGGCGGTCGACGAGCGCGAGGCGCGCGAGGCCGATGCGGCGCCGCTGCCCCTGCGACAGCACGCGCACCGGCAAGCCGCGCTGCCGCGACAACGTGACCGCGGCAAGCGCTTCGGTGATCGCTTCGTCGTGCGCGGGCTCGTCGTCGAGGGCGATCCAGTCACGAAGATTCTCTTCGGGAGTCAGCTCGTCCTTGAGCGCGGGCAAATGACCGTTGAAGGCGACGGCATCGCGCAAATGCGCATCGAAGGCGCGCACGCCGCGTCCCCGCCAGCGCAACTCGCCGTCCGCGGGCGCCGTCAGTCCCGCGACGATGCGTAGCAGCGTCGTCTTGCCGCTGCCGTTCGGCCCCGTGACCACGAGCGCCTCGCCGGTGCGCAGTGCGAAGTCGACGTTCGAGAACAGCGTCGCATAGCCGCGGCGGGCCGCAAGGCGTTCGGCCTCGAGCTCGCCGTGCGCGTCGGGGTGCCGTGCGGGCGCGGGGCTGGAACGGGGCGGGTCGCCTGGCAGCACGCGCTATTCGACCCGCATTACGGCACGGCGTCGTTGATCGTGATCAACACGTCGCGCGCGCCCGGCTTGACCGGCGCGCTCGCGCCGCGCAGGTCGCCGGGCGAGGGCGTTGCGCTACCGGACTTGGAGATTCGCGCCTCGACGACCACCTCGTTCGCCGACGAGAGGCGCGCCGCCGGCGTCATCGCCATCGAATCATCGAGCGTGAATGCGCGCGGCAACTCGCCTGCCGTGCCGCGGATCACGGCGAGCGGCATGCGCGGGCCGTTCACCGCGCGCGCGAAGATGAAGAGCGCGTCGTTCGGCGCGGTGCGCTCGCGCAGCTTCGGGTCGAGGACGACGCGCCCACTGATCGAGAAGGCGGCCGCCGACGGGGATGCGTTCTCCGCGTCGGGCGGCGCGCTCGCCGCGGTCGCCGGGCTCGTGGCCGGTGCGCCGCGCGCTGCCCTGCCGAGCGCCGGCGGCGCCGGCGCGCCGCGCTTGGCGGCCTCGGCCTCCGCGATCATCGCGTCGATGTCCTTGGCGTCCTCGCCATCGGGCGGCACGATGCTCTTGAGCTTGCGCCACTCTGCGATCGCGCCGTCGTAGTCCTTGCGCTCGAGCGCCGCGGTCGCGGCGAGCGAAAGCGCCTTCGGATGCGCAGGGTCGAGCGCGAGCGCCTGTGCGACGAGGCGCGCCGGCTCGCCCTGCAGCGTCTGGTTCTGCATGGCGAGCGCATCGGCCCAGTCCGCGAGCAGCGAAGCGTCGGGCGGCGAGCGTGCGGCCGCTTCCTTGAACGCGGCCACCGATTCCGGAAAGCGGCCCATCGCCGCATACGCGCGCGCCAGGAGCTGCCAGCCCTTGGGATCCTCGGGATGCTCCTTCATGCGCGTGGCGAGCTTCTCGACCATCGCGACGATCTGCTCGTGCGACATTTGCGGCTCTTCGCCCGCCTGCGTCGCGACCTGCAGCGACGAGATTCCGCCGAAGGTCAGGTACAGCACCAGCGCGCTCACCGGGATCACGGCGACGAGCACGAGCGCTGCGATGTACGCCGAGCGCGGCGACGCCTGTGCGGGCGGCGGCGACCCGGCGGCGATCTCCGCGCCGAGCCGCGCGGTCAACTCGGCGATCTGCGCATCGCGCTCGGCGGCCGTGATGGCGCCGGCGGCGAGCTCCAGGTCGAGCTGGCGCTTCTGATCGCGATAGATGTCGGTGTTCGCCGCGGCCTCCGGCGCGCTCGGCGCGGCGGCGCGGGTGCGCAACAGCGGCCACACGAGCGCGGTCACCGTGCCGACGACGAGCACCAGCGCGGTGAGCCAGAAGAGGGAGGGCGGCATGGAGAAAGGGCGTCCGGAGCGATTCCTGCCGCAGCAGGCCGGCAGTCGCGCTGCGAGGCGGAGCCCGTCGGGCCCGCGCATTATAGCGATGCGGGCCGCGCGTCCCGCCGATCGGTGTCGCGCCATGGTGCAGCAGAGCCGCGTTCGGCGGGCGTTATCATGAGCGCCCGCCTCGCACGGCACGACCGGCCGCCCATGTCCGACCAGGACCAGAACATCCGCGACGACGCGCTCGCCTATCACCGGCGCCCGCCGCCGGGCAAGATCTCGCTCGCGCCGACGAAGCAGCTCACCAATCAGCGCGACCTCGCGCTCGCGTATTCGCCGGGCGTCGCCGCCGCGTGCGACGAGATCGTCCGCGATCCGCGTGAGGTGTCGTCGCTCACCGCGCGCGGCAACCTCGTCGGCGTCGTGACCAACGGAACGGCGGTGCTCGGCCTCGGCACGATCGGCCCGCTCGCCGCGAAGCCGGTGATGGAGGGCAAGGCCGTGCTGTTCAAGAAGTTCGCCGGCCTCGACTGCTTCGACATCGAGCTCGCCGAGAACGATCCGGACAAGCTCGTCGACATGATCTGCGCGCTCGAGCCGACGTTCGGCGGTATCAACCTCGAGGACATCAAGGCGCCCGAGTGCTTCTACATCGAGCGCAAGTGCCGCGAGCGCATGAAGATCCCGGTGTTCCACGACGACCAGCACGGAACGGCGATCATCGTCGGCGCCGCGGTGCTGAACGGCCTGCGGATCGTCGGCAAGCGCTTCGAGGACGTGAAGCTCGTCTGTTCCGGCGCGGGGGCCGCGGCGCTCGCGTGCCTCGACCTGCTCGTCCACCTCGGCGTACGCCGCGAGCACATCTTCGTCGCGGACATCGAGGGTGTCGTCTACGAAGGGCGCACCGAGCTGATGGACGAGAACAAGGCACGCTACGCGCAGCAGACCGCGGCGCGCACCCTGCGCGAGATCCTTCCCGGCGCGGACGTCTTCCTCGGCCTTTCGGCGGGACGCGTGCTGAGGCCCGAGTGGCTGCCGGCGTTGGCGCCGAAGCCGCTGATCCTCGCGCTGGCGAACCCCGAGCCGGAGATCATGCCGGACATCGCGAAGGCCGCGCGCCCCGATGCGATCATCGCGACCGGCCGCTCCGATTTCCCGAACCAGGTCAACAACGTCCTCTGCTTCCCGTTCATCTTCCGCGGCGCGCTCGACGTGGGCGCCACGGCCATCAACGAGGAGATGAAGCTCGCCTGCGTGCGCGCGCTCGCCGACCTCGCGACGATCGAGCAGTCGGACATCGTCGCGACGGCGTACAACCTGCACGAGAACCTGCGCTTCGGACCGGATTACCTGATCCCGCGCCCGTTCGACCCGCGGCTCATCGTAATGATCGCGCCCGCCGTCGCGAAGGCGGCGATGGATTCGGGCGTCGCGACGCGCCCGATCGAAGACTTCGACGCCTACCGCCAGCGGCTCACGAGCTTCGTCTACCACTCGGGCCTGTTGATGAAGCCGGTCTTCTCGGCGGCCAAGCAGGCGCCGAAGCGCATCGTGTACGCGGAGGGCGAGGACGAACGCGTGCTGCGCGCGACGCAGGTCGTCGTCGACGAGGGGCTCGCGATGCCGATCCTCGTCGGACGGCCCGCGGTGCTCGAGCAGCGCGTCGAGCGTTTCGGATTGCGCCTGCGGCCCGGCGTGGACTTCCAGATCATCAATCCGGAGCACGACGCGCGCTACCGCGACTACTGGACCAACTACTACGAGCTCACCAAGCGCAAGGGCGTGTCGCAGCAGTACGCGAAGATCGAGATGCGCCGCCGTCTCACGCTGATCGGCGCGATGATGATCCACCGCGGCGACGCCGACGGCATGCTCTGCGGCACGTTCGGCACGCACGCCTTGCACCTGCACTACATCGACCAGGTCATCGGCCGCCGCGCGGGCGTCGGCGTCTACGCCGCGATGAACGCGGTCCTGCTGCCCAATCGCACGGTGTTCATCGCCGACACGTACGTGAATGCGGACCCGAGCGCCGAAGAGATCGCCGAGATCGCGATGCTTTGCGCCGAGGAGATCCGCCGCTTCGGCATCACGCCGAAGGCGGCGCTGCTGTCGCATTCGTCGTTCGGCACGAGCAACCACGCGTCGGCCCGGAAGATGCGCGAGGCGCTCGCGGTCGTCCATCGGCGCGCGCCCGAGCTCGAGGTCGAAGGCGAGATGCACGGCGACGCGGCGCTGTCCGAGGCGCTGCGCAACGCGGCCTTCCCGAACTCGCGGCTCACCGGCGAGGCGAACCTGCTCATCATGCCGACGCTCGATGCCGCGAACATCGCGTTCAACCTGCTCAAGGTCGCGGTGGGCGGCGGCGTCACGCTCGGGCCGATCCTGCTCGGCGTGGCGAAGCCGGCGCACATCCTGACACCGTCCGCCACCGTGCGGCGGATCGTCAACATGACCGCGCTCACCGTCGTCGATTGCGCGATCGAGCGGCAGGCGCAGCTCGCGTACTGATCGGGTCGGCAGTTGCGGCAGGCGAAGTTCGCCTGTTCGTCACGTAGGTCGCTTCCCGACGCGCGGGTCGGCGGACGCCGGTGCGCAAAATCGGCGTGCGTCCGCCGCCCACGCAACCGCGTCTTGTCGACAATGGTCCCCTAAGCGCCACTGGGGAGCTCATGTCGCAGGCATCCGGGAACGCCATCGAGCCGGCCGGTCCGCAAGACCGGCAGGATCTCTGGAAGCGTCTCGCCGATCTCGACGTCGCCATGCTCACGACGCGCGACGTCCACGGCGAGTTGCACGCGCGGCCCGTGCAGCCGGTGCGCGTCGAGGACGGCCGGATCTGGTTCTTCACCTCGGTCAACGGCGGCATCGCCGACGACGTCGCGCGCGACGCGTGCGTGCACCTTTCATTCGTCGACCGCGACGGCGGCCTCTACGCCTCGCTTGGCGGCCACGCGATGCTGCTCCACGATCCGGCGCGCGCGCGGGCGATGTGGTCGACGACGGCCGGCGTGTGGTATCCCGGCGGACCGGACGACCCCACGCTCGGCCTGCTGCAAGTCGACGTGCATCGCGCCGATTACTGGGACGTGAAGGAAAGCCGCCCGGTGCAGTTCTTCCGTCTCGCCGCGGCGGCGGTGACCGGCAGGCGTCCCGACGACATTGCCGTGCACCGGCAATTCACGCCGTAGCCGCCACGTCGGCACGCCCCGTCACGCGACGCGGGCGAGCTCCGTGCGTGCCCGCGCGAGCTCGAAGCGAGCGCCGAGCGCCGCGAACGTCGCGATCGCCTCGCCGAGGCGCTCCGCGGCGGTGACGCGGTCGCCGAGCGTTGCGGCGATGCGTCCCATGGCCTGCTGCGCGAGTGCGCTGCCGAAGGGGAAGTGCGCCTCGACGCTCGACGCGAGCGCCGCGCGCAGCGCCGACTGCGCGCGCTCGATATCGCCGCTGGCGAGGCAGGCTT
This sequence comes from Rudaea sp., assembly GCA_050257435.1. GTDB lineage: Bacteria > Pseudomonadota > Gammaproteobacteria > Burkholderiales > Casimicrobiaceae > VBCG01. The sequence goes on along the minus strand of JBLMWW010000045.1, from coordinate 6,618 downwards.
CGGCGAGCATCGTCCGGAACCACGCCCGAAACTGGAGCGAGCGCACCTGGTCGGCGAGGTCGACCGCCTCCTGCAGCAGCGCCACGGCGCGCGCGACGTCGCCCGTCTCGAGATGCGCGCGCCCGAGGCAGGCGAGGATGAACGCCGTCTCGAAGCGGTCGGGCGACGCGCGCAGCGCCCGCTCGCACGCCTCGATCGCCGCGCGCCCGTCCCCGCGCAGCGCGAGCGCGAGCCCCGTGAGCATCGCCGCGTTCGCGTGCGCACGCTTGCTCCCGGCCCCCTGCGCCCACGTCTCGAGCTTTTCCGCCGCCTCGAGTGCCGCATCGAAGTCGCCGGCGAATATGCAGCAATAGCAAAGCGTGAAGAGCGCCTGTCCCGGCCACAGGCCGTCCGGTCGGCGCTCGAGCGCGGCGGCCGCCTCGCGTGCGTGGGCGATCGCTTCCGCGAGCGGCCGGCCCGAGTAGACGCATTCGGTCGCGAGCGCCCGATGAATGCGTCCGGCGATCGCCTCCTCGCCGGATGCATGCGCACTGGCGAGCCCGCGCTGCAGGCACTGCGCCGCTTCCGTGCGATGCCCGAGCCACGAATGCGCGAATCCCAGCCAGAAGTCGAACTCGCACGAGAGCGCGTGATCGTCAAGCCGTGCGAGCCCCTCGCGATGCGCGACGAGCAGCTCGACGATCTCGCGGCGGCGCCCGACGAAGTGCAACGACTGCGCCTCGCGAATGGCGAGCGTGACCGCGAGGCGATCGCGGTCTGCGTCCGGCAGGTGCAAGGCGAGCGCGCGCGCCTGCTCGAGCGCCGCGATCGCCTCGGCGTGCGCGTCCAGCCCGGCCGCGTGATCGGCGCAGCGCGCCAGGTAGTGGATCGCCTTCGCGTGCAGGTCGGCGCGCGCATAGTGATGCGCGACGAGCTCGGGCTGTCCGCTTACGACGTCCGGGTAACGCGTTTCGAGCAGCTCCGCGACCTGCCGGTGATAGTACTGGCGCGTGCGCCGCAGGAGCGACTGGTACGCGGCGTCCTGCACCAGCGCATGCTTGAAGATGTAGCGCGCACGCGGCCGGCGCCCGCGCTCGTAGAGAAGCTCCGCGTCGACGAGGCGGTCGAGGCCGTCCTGCAGCTCGCCTTCCTGCAACGACGCGATCGCCTGCAGCATCTCGTACGCGAACTCGCGGCCGAGGATCGAACCGAGTTGCGCCACTTCGCGGATCGTCGGAAGGCGATCGAGCCGCGCCATCAGCATGTCCTGCAGCGATGCCGGAATCGCGACATCGGAGAGCGGCCGCACGAGGGCGTGGCGGCCCTCGCGCTCCTCGACGAAGCGCGCGTCGAGCACGCCCTTCGTGAGCTCCTCGACGTAGAGCGGCACGCCGTCGGTCTTGTCCGCGACGAAATCGAACACCTCCGCCGGCATCGGCTTGCCGCCGGCGAGCTCGACGATCAGCGACTCGACGTCGGCGCGTTCGAGCCGGTTCAGCGTGATGAGCGTCATGTGCGAGCGCATCGGCCAGGGTGGCACGAACTCGGGCCGGTAGGTCACGACGTTCAGCACGGCGGAGGTCGGCGCCTGCGCGATGCAGAGCCCGAGCAGCGCGAGCGTCGTCGAGTCGGCCCACTGCACGTCTTCCCAGACGCGCAGCACCGGCTTGCGATCGGCCTCCTCGAGAAGCCACGCGGCGAGCGCATCTAGCGTCTGCGCGCGCTGCTCTTCCGCGGCGAGGCGCAACGGCGGATAGCCGGCATCGCGAAGCGGCAGCGACATCAGCGCCGCGTAGAGCGGTACGGCGCGCTCGAGCGGGAGGCTCTGGCCACGAAGCACCGATTCGAGCCGGGACAGGCGCGTCGTCGCATCGTCGTCGGCGTTCCATCCGACGAGGCGCTTCAGATGCTCGATCACCGGGTAGAGCGAGCTGCTGGTGTGGTACGGCGAGCAGCGCGTCGCGATCCACGTGTGCTCGCCACGCGCGGCCTCCGCGCGGAGCGCGTCGACGAGCCGCGACTTGCCGATGCCCGGCTCGCCTTGCAGCAGCACGACATGGCCCTGTCCACGCCGGCTCGCTTCCCAGGCGCGTACGAGCAAGCCGAGCTCCTCGCGCCGGCCGACGAGCGCGCTGCCATGCCGCGCGGCCGCGGCGGAGCGTGCGCCCGGATCGGGCTCGCCCACGATGCGCCACACGCGCACCGGTTCGGGGATTCCCTTGAGCACCTGCGCGCCGAGATCGTCCCAGGCGAACGCGTCGCCGACGAGCTCGCGGGTCAGCGGTCCCACGACGACCTGATTCGGCGCGGCGAGCGACTGGAGTCGCGCCGCGATGTTCGGCGTCTCGCCCACGACGTTCGCCGCTTCCGCGGTGCCGTCGGCGACGAGGTCGCCCACGACGACGAGGCCCGTGTCGATGCCGACGCGTACCGCGAGCGGCTGGGCGTCCGGTGCTGCGGCGGTCGCATTCAGCGCTTTGACGGCGTCGACGACGGCGAGCCCCGCGCGCGCCGCGCGCTCGGCATCCTTTTCGTGCGCCTGCGGGTAGCCGAAGTACGCGAGGATGCCGTCGCCCAGGTATTTCGCCACGTAGCCGCCGTAGCGCTCGACGGCCTTCGCGCACGCGACGTGGTAGGCGCGGATGACCTCGCGCAGGTCCTCGGGATCCATGCGCGCCGAGAGCGCCGTCGAGTCGACGAGATCGCAGAACATCACGGTGAGCTGGCGTCGCTCGCCTTCGAGGCGCCGTGGCGGCTCCGGTGCGACGTCCGCGCGGACGTCGACGCGCATCGAGGCGCCGGGCCCATCGTCCGCGCGCAGCGGCGCTGCGCTGCCCGCGTCCGTCGCCTTCGCGCGATCGAGCGCGAGCGCCGCGATCGCCTTCAAGAGCTTCTTGCGTGGACCGAGCGGCACGTCGAGGTCGCGCAGGTCGTCCTCCGACAGATCGGGGAGAACGTCGAAATCGATCTCGTTCTCGGCGAACCGCGCCGCGTACTTGCCGAGGCCCAATGCTTCGAGCCAGCCTGCCACGTCCCGGGCCAATGCGATCTCCTCGCGCTCGAGCGGGTGCCTCCGCGTCGCGCCGCGCGTGCAGGCGGAAGCGAAGGCGAGAGTCTACGTCCCGGCGAGGCAGGGCAGAAGGCCTCGCTCCGGCGCGCGAGAGGAGCGACGCGCTTCCTTCCTGCGGCGGACGCGCTGCTATACTCCGGCGCCCGCGGGCGGCAGCCGGTCGCGTGGCTCGACCATGCGCCAGCGCCTCCAACGCTTCCTCGAACGCCTCGGCCCCGGCCTCATCACCGGCGCCGCCGACGACGACCCGAGCGGCATCGCGACGTATTCGCAGGCCGGCGCGCAATTCGGCCTCGCGATGCTGTGGAGCGTGTTTCTCACGACGCCGCTGATGGTCGGCATCCAGGTCGTGAGCGCGCGGATCGGACGGGTCACCGGCCACGGCCTCGCGCGCAACATCCGCGATCACTACCCGCGGCCGCTGCTGTGGTTCATCGTCTCGATCCTGCTCGTCGCGAACACGATCAACATCGCCGCCGACCTGGGGGCGATGGGCGAAGCGTTGCAACTCGTCATGGGCGGGCCCGAGCACGGGCAGGCGCTGATCTTCGGCGTGCTCGCCGTGCTCATGCAGGTGTTCATTCCCTACCGCTATCTCGCGCCGGTCCTCAAGTGGCTGACGCTCTCGCTTTTCGCGTACGTCGGCGTGCTGATCGCCGTCGACATTCCCTGGGCGCAGCTTCTGGCCGCGACGCTGATCCCGCCGCTCAAGCTGACGCGCGAGTACCTGATGCTGCTCGTCGGCGTGCTCGGCACGACGATCAGCCCCTATCTTTTCTTCTGGCAGGCGTCGCAGGAGGTCGAGGAGCAGCGCGCGACGCGCGGCGACGAGCCGCTGCGCGACTCGACGATGATCGCGACCGCACGCGCGCACCTGCGGCGGATCAAGATCGACACCTGGTTCGGCATGGTCTTCTCGAACGCGATCGCGTTCTCGATCATGCTGACCACGGCGGTGACGCTGCACGACGCGGGCATCACCGACATCCAGTCGTCGGCGCAGGCGGCGCAGGCGCTCAAGCCCATCGCCGGCGATTTCGCGTTCACGCTGTTCGCCGCCGGCATCATCGGGACGGGACTGTTAGCGATCCCCGTGCTCGCGGGCTCAGCCGCCTACGCCGTGGCCGAGGCGATGAAGTGGCCGATCGGCCTCGACCGCGAGCCGCTCGAGGCGAAGGGCTTCTACGGCATCATCGCGCTCGCGACGCTGATCGGCGCCGGCATCGATTTCACGCCGATCGACCCGATCCGCGCGCTGATCTGGACGGCGGTGCTGAACGGCGTGATCGCGGTGCCGATCATGGCGTTGATGATGCGCATGGCGGTGCGGCCGGACATCATGGGCACGTTCGTGATCAAGCGGCGGCTGCACCGGCTCGGCTGGATAGCGACGGGCCTGATGGCGATCGCGGTGGTGGCGATGGTCGTCGCGATGTCCGTCTGACGCATGCCGCTCACTGCCCCTCGTGCGCGAGGCGCGCGCGCAGCTCGCGCTTCAGCACCTTGCCGTAACTGTTTTTCGGCAGCGTGTCCACGAACAGGTAGCGCTTCGGGCGCTTGAAGCGCGCGATGCGCGCAAGGCAATGCGCGTCGAGCGTCTCCGGCGCGACGATCGCTCCCGCGGCCGGCACGACGAACGCGATCACCACCTCGCCCCATTCGGGATCGGCCTGTCCGACCACGCACGCCTCCGCTACGCCGGGGTGGGTGAGCAACGCCTCCTCGACCTCGCGTGGATAGATGTTCGAGCCGCCGCTGATCACGACGTCCTTCGAGCGATCGCGCAGCGTCAGGTAACCACGCGCGTCGAGGGTGCCCATGTCCCCCGTGTAGAGCCAGCCGCCGCGCAATGCCTCGGCCGTGGCGTGCGGATTGTTCCAGTAGCCGGACATCACGACGTCGCCGCGGCATACGATCTCGCCGACCTCCTCCGCCGGCAATGGCGAGCCGTCGTCAGCGACGATCGCCACCTCGACGCCGGTGCGCGCCCAGCCGACCGAGCCGAGAACGGCATCGTCGCTCGATGCGTGGTCGGCGCGGCGCAGGCTCGTGATCGTCATCGGGGCTTCGCCCTGGCCGTAGATCTGCACGAACACCTGGCCGAACACGGAAAGGGCCTTCTTCAATTCCGCCACGTACATCGGGCCGCCGCCGTAGACGATCGTGCGCAGGTGCGCCGGGCGGTGCCCGGAGCGCTCCGCCGCGACGCGCAGCCGCTGCACCATCGTCGGCGCGAGAAACGCCGCGCAGTCGGGATGCCGGTCGCAGAGGTCGAGAAACTCCGCGGGATCGAAGCCGCTCGAGCGCGCGATCACGTGCCGCGCGCACCGCGCGACGTAGGGAAGGACGTAGAGGCCGGAGCCGTGCGACATCGGTGCGGCGTGCAGCAGGGTCGCGTTCTCGTCGACCGCAGCGACATCGGCGAGGTAGCCGACCGTCATCGCGAGCAGGTTGCGGTGCGTGAGCATCGCGCCCTTGGAGCGGCCGGTCGTGCCGCTCGTGTAGAAGAGCCAGGCCAGCGCGTCGGGCGCGACCGCGGCCGGCACGCAGGGCGCGAAGGCCAGGTGGCGCGCGTAATCGTCGCTTTCGAAGCGCGCGAGGTCGCAGGCGAGGCAAGCCTCGGTCAACGCGCTGGCGACGTCGTCGGCGAGCTGCGGCGATACGAGGACCGCAGATGCGTGCGCATCGTCGACGATCTGCGCGATCTCCCGGGCGTGCAGCTTGGCGTTGACCGGCACGGCGACGAGTCCCGCGGCCCAGATGCCGAACAGCGCCTCGACGTATTCCGGCCGGTTCTCGCTCACGATCGCCACGCGGTCGCCGAAGCGATAGCGGCTGCGTAGGCCCGCGGCGAGGCGCAACGCGCGCGCTCGGAGCTCCGCATACGTGGCGACCCGCTCGTGGCCGACGTAAATGGCGCCGCGCTCCGGAAAGCGGTTCGCCGCCTGGTCGAGCAGCGTATAGAGGTTCATGACTCGAGCGTGGATCGGATCGGCGGATGCCATTATTCCGCAACTGTGCCGACGTGCGGACCGCGCGGGCGGCCGGTGGCGCAGGACACGCCGGCCGCATCGTTGCGCCGGCGCGAGCACCGCGCCCGGATCGCATGCCCGGGGCCGCGCGAACGCCGCTTGACGTGCCGGCCATGCCGGACGACGATACCGATCCCCTGCGCCGGCGCCGCGTTGCCGGTCGAAAGCGAGTTCCGCCGTCACCGCTTCCGTGCATTTCCGATAGGACGATGTCCGGCGCCGACCGGACCATGAGGAGGATTCGCCGATGATTCCGCGTGAGTTCGAGTATCACGCGCCGAAGACGCTTCCCGACGCGCTGAGCGCACTCCAGCAGCTCGGCGACGAGGCGAAGCTCCTTGCCGGCGGCCACAGCCTGCTGCCGATGATGAAGCTGCGCTTCGCGGAGCCGCGGCACCTGATCGACCTCGGCGGCATCGCCGAATTGAAGGGCATCCGCGAGGAGGGATCGACCCTCGTCATCGGCGCCATGACGACGGAGAACGAGATCATCTGGTCGAAGCTGCTGCAGCAGAAGTGCCCGCTGCTCGTCGAGGG
>JBLMWW010000044.1:0-5908 GCA_050257435.1 Rudaea sp. | reverse complement strand
ATGCGATGGCGCTGCGCCTGCTCGATCACATCCGCGCGCGCATCGTGCGCTTCCAGGAGCAGACCGGGCATATGTACAACCTCGAGGCGACGCCCGCGGAAGGCACGACGTACCGCTTCGCCAAGGAGGACCGCAAGCGCTACCCCGGCATCCTGCAGGCCGGCACGCCGGAGATGCCGTACTACACGAATTCGACGCAGCTCCCGGTGGGCTTCACCGACGATCCGTTCGAGGCGCTCGAGCGGCAGGAGCCGCTGCAGAGGAGATACACGGGCGGAACGGTGCTCCACCTCTACATGAGCGAGCGCATCTCCAGCGCCGCGGCATGCAGGGAGCTCGTCCGGCGCGCGCTTACGCGCTTCGGTCTGCCGTACATCACGGTGACGCCGACGTTCTCGATTTGCCCGAAGCACGGTTACCTCGCCGGCGAGCACCGCTTCTGCCCGACGTGCGACGACGATCTGCGCGCACGCAAGCGCCGCGAGCTGGCCGCCGCGTGATGCGGCCGCACCGACACGGCGCCGCCCGTTGACCGGCGTCGCGCCACGTTCCAACGCCCATCACGGAGGGAGACGACGATGAACGCCACGACCGAAACCGCCCGCTTCGACATCGTGCTAGACGACGCGGAGCGGCAGCCCTGCGAGGTATGGACGCGCGTGATGGGGTATCACCGCCCGGTCGCCTCGTTCAACATCGGCAAGAAGGGCGAGCACGGCGAGCGGCAATTCTTCCGCGAGGCCTGCGCGGACGTTGCGCAATCTTGACGCCGAGCGAGACTCGGCGCACCACGGCCGCAGGGCGTGCCGGAGACGTGTCCGACACGGGTCGAAGAACCCGGCCGGGGCGCGCCTGCCCGCTGCGCATCGGCGGGCTGACGCGGCTGTCGACGACCGACTATCCGGGCCGGCTCGCCGCGGTCGTGTTCTGCCAGGGATGTCCCTGGCGTTGCGGCTATTGCCACAATCCGCACCTGCTGCCGGCGCGCGGCGCGCGCATACGCTGGGACGAGGTTGTCGCGTTCCTCGGGCGGCGCACGGGACTCCTCGACGCGGTCGTCTTCTCCGGCGGCGAGCCGCTCGCGCAGGCCGCGCTCGCCGCTGCGATGCGCAGCGTGCGGCGACGTGGCTTTCGCGTCGGCCTGCACACGGGCGGCGGCTATCCGCGCCGCCTCGCCTCGGTGCTTCCGCTCGTGGACTGGATCGGGTTCGACGTCAAGACGTCGTTCGCCGACTACGCGCGCATCACGCGCGTCGACGGCAGCGGCGACGCGGCGCTCGAAAGTGCGCGAATGCTGCTCGCAAGCGGCGTCGATTGCGAATTTCGCACGACGGTACACCCCGGCCAGCACGCGCCGGCGGCGCTCGCGCGCCTGGCCGAGCGCCTCGCGGGGATGGGCGTGCGACGCTACGTGCTGCAGGAGTTCCGGCGCGACGGATGCGCGGACGCGGCGCTGTGCGCCGACGACACGCCCTCGTTCATCACCGAGCGATGGTGCGCGGAGATCGCGCCGGCGTTCGACACGTTCTCGGTGCGACGCGCCTGCGCGGCGTCCGCGTGAACGCGGCGCGTGACGGCCGCGAGCGTGGCGAGCAAGAGCGCCGCGACGAGGTTGTGGCCCAGCACGACGGGTAGCGGCAGGCCGGCGAGGACGGATGTCGCGCCGAGCGCGAGCTGCGCGGCGACGAGAAGCGCAACCGCTGCGGCTTCGCGCCTGCGCGCGGCGCGCGCCAGCGCGAAAACGAGCGCCGCAGCGAACGCGAGGACGACGTGCGCACCGATGCGATGCGCCCAATGGAGCGATGCGAGCGCCGCGGGCCGCACGATCGTGCGCGATGCATCGACGTCGAGCGGCGCGAACGGGTCGATCGCCGCACGAAACGCCGGCAGCGAAACGTCGGCGCCACAAAGCGGCACGCCGGGGCAGGCGAGCCCCGCGAATTTCGCGCTCACCAGCGCACCGAGGAGCACTTGCGCAATGGCGACGACGAGCGTCGACACGGCGAGCCAGCGCAGCGAATGCGGCGGTGCCGTCTTCGGTGTTGCGTCGGCGATGAAGGACCCCCCCGTCGAGGTCGGCGCGCCCCAGGAATGCGGTGGAAGCGTCGTTTCGCGCACGAGCCACAGGAGCGCGAGCAGCGCGAAGCCCCCGCCGAGATTGGCGATCGTCACCGCGGGCAGCGGCACGAGGCGCGTCGTCTCGGACGATACCGCCCCGATCACGCCGAGCGCGCCGGCGACGAGCAGCGCGGCGAAGGCGAGCGCCGCCTGGCGCCCTTCGCGTGGCCGTTTGGTGAGCGATACGGCGACGAGTGCGAGCAGCACGAACAGCACCGCGGTCGCCGCGAAGCGGTGGGCGAGGCGCGCGCCGTGCTGCGCGGCGGTCGTGCCCACCAGCCCGGACACTTGGCCATAGCACGCGGGCCAGTCGGCGCACGACAGGCCGGCCTGTGAAAGACGGAGATACGCGCTCGACACGACGACGACGACCACCAGCGAAGCGCCCGCGGTCGCGAGCGCGCGCGTGAGGCGCAGCGGCGCCGCGGGCCGCTCTTTGTCGGTCATGCGTGGCGGCCGCGGCGGCCGCGGAGAATCGCCTGCAGCATGACCACGACGAACAGCAGTCCGCCGATGACGGCGATCAGCCCGCCGAGACCCATCAGGCCCATGCCCGCAATCTCCTGCGTCGTGCGCAGCACCTGCTCGCTGCCGGCGACCTTGCGTTGCACGCCGTAGCCGCCCGACCAGACGAGGCCGGTGATGTGTAGCAACTGCCCGCCGCCGTAGACGTATGGCTGCCAGGTCGCGAGGCGCACCGACGGCCGCGCGTAGCCGAGCGCGGGCAGCAGCCGGTAGGCGAGGCCCATCAGCGCGATCGTCACTCCGACGATCGCGCCGTGGTAATGCGCCGGAATCCTCACGTTGCTGCCGTCGATCATGAAGCCGATCACGCCGCCGGCGCCGAAGAGCGCGATCGAAGCGACCAGCGCGGCGCGCAACGGCTTCGCGTCGGGCGCGAGGTTGCGATGGCGCGCCAGCGCCCACACGACTGCGACGGCGACCGGCGGGATCGCGAGCCCGCCGCCGAAACGCATGAGCCACGTCAGCAGCCGATGATGCTCGACCGAGCCCACGTCGTAGGCGAGATAGATGACGGGCGTCGCGAAGACCGATGCGAGGCCGATGCCGAAGAGCAGCGTCACGACTCGCGGCGACAGCGGCACGCGCGCGCCCGTCGCATCCGCGAGCCACAGCCACGCGACCAGCATCAACAGCGTCCACGTGAACTGCAGCACGTGGCCGCCGCCCCAGAACGCGAGCTCGTAGTAGGCCTTCGGGGCGAGCGACGACGGCACCGCCGCCAGCGACCAGGCGAATGCGAGCAGCGCGACCGCGGTCGAGACGAGCGACGCGTTGAGCCCGAAGCGCAGCGCATCCGCGCCGTCGAGGCGCAGGCGCACCGGCAGCGGCGTCGCCATGCCGCGGATCACGACGATGGCGACGCCGATCGCGAACGCGACGAGACCGCCCAGGAACACGGGCTCGTCGAGCACCGGGATGTAGTTGGCCATCACGGGGTGGCCTTGCCCCAGGAATGGCGCGAGCGCAATGGCCGCCGTTCCCGCGCACGCGAGGCCGAAGCCGAGCGAGGCGGCCCCGAGCGCGCGTGGCACGCTGTTGAGCGTCCACAGCACGCCGGCGAAGGCGAGGAACCAGACGAGGACCGACAAATCGACGTGGGCGACGAGCGCGACCTGGAAGAAGTCGGCAAGCGGAAAGACGCGCGAAATCCCCGGCGTACGGGATAGCACGAGCAGGACCGACAGCACGCCGGCGGCGATGAGCGCGACGAGACCGAGGCCGAGCCAGCGTGCGGCGAGGATGCGGCGCGCGCCGTCGGGGATGTCCAGTTCGTAGCGATGGACGTGCGTCGCAGGCGCGATCGCTGCACCCGGGAGCGGCGTCGCGGTGAGTTCGACACTAGCCATGGAGCACCTTTCGCTTGGACGCGGTTCGCGGCGCGGGGGGAAGAAGGCGCAGTGCGCTTCGGAACGTTTCGAGATCATCGCGGAGCGCGCTCCGGTCCCACGGTCCGCGCCAGGCGGTGCGCACGCGCGCGCGCGGCACGCTCGCGCGAAGATGCGGCTCGCGCGCTCCGGCGAGCCGCGCCGCGGTGAGCTCGTTGCCCAGGCGGTACGCGCAGTCGCCTTCGCGACAGCCGGTCACGAGCACGCCATCGGCGCCGGCACGCAGCGCATAGTCGATGAACGATGGCGGGAGCATCGCCGCGCAGGCCAGCGACAGCGTCGCCGTGTCGGCCCGCGCCAGCGCGTGCACGTCGGCGGCGCAATCGCAGCCGAAGACGACCGTCTTCGGCCCGCCCGCGAGCGTCGCGAGCTTGCCTTCCAGCTCGCGTCGCACGTCGTTCACGCTCCGCTGCGGCAGGTCGATGCCGCTCTTCAGCCTTTCCGTGCTGCGAAACGGCGTCGACGACGGGCAGGCACCCGCGCAGATGCCGCATGCCGCGCAAAGATCCGGATCGACGACCGCCTGCCTCGGCGCGTGGCGCCCGTCGGTGCGCGGCTGCAGCGTCACGGCCACGTAGGGGCAATCGGCGAAGCAGCGGCCGCAGCCGTTGCAGTTGGCGAGATCCACGACCGCGGCGGGCGCCCGCCGTCGCGGCGGCGTCCACGGGAGCACGGCGAGCAAGAGCGTGGCGCCACCGAGGAGCGACCACAGGATCGTGCCGGAGGTCGCATAGAACAGCGGATGGATCGCCAGATAGAGCCAGTCGAGCGGCACGCTCGTCGGCGCGAGCGAGAGATCGGCCGGGGCCTGGCTTACCGCGGGTTTGGCGACGGAGAGCACGAGCAGCGCACAGCCGAGGCCCGCGGCGAGCGCGCGCGGCGGGTTGGTCTGCGGCCGGCTGATGCGCTTGACGTGCACCCACATCCCGAGCAGGAGGAACAGCGGAATCCCGATGTGCAGGAAGATGAGCAGCGAGAAGAGCCGGTTGCTGACCGCCCCGCTTTGGATGAAGTTGCGAGTGAGCGGCTCGCCGAAGAGCGGCAGCGCGTCGAGCCACTCGGTCGTCGCGATCAGGCTGAATTGCGCGAGCCGATCCCACACGAGCCAGTAGCCGCCGATGCCCGACGCGTAGACGAGCCACAGCAGCGGGACGCCGGTGAGCCACGAGAACCAGCGAAAACCCTTCGCGTGGCCGCTCACCCATTCGCGAACGAGGTGCAGGAGCACGACGACGACGAACGCGTCCGACGCGTAGCGATGGAGGCTTCGTGCAAGTCCACCGAGGGGCCACCGGCTTTGCGTCATGCGCTCGACCGACGCGTAAGCGCCGGCAACGCTCGTATCGAACGCGGCATAGACGTAGGCGCCGGTCGCCGCCACGATCCAGAAGAGCAGGAACGCGATCGCGCCGAGATGGCGCCACGGGTTCGCGCGCGCCCCGAACGCCGCGTCGAAGGCCCGCTCGATGCGATGGAGGGCGCGCCGCAGCGTAGGCCGCATCGATCATCCGTGGAAGACGAAGCCGCCCTTCGTCGAATCGAAGTCGATGACGACCACGCGGCCCGGCGCGAGGTCGATCGTCGCGTCTTTCGCGTACGTGAACGCGCCGCTCGGATCGTCGGCGAGCCGCGCGACGATGCGATGCGATCCCGCCGCGATCGGAACGCGCCGATAGACGGTCGACGCGCCGTCCTTGGCGAGGCCCGACGGCGGCGCGACGACGCGAAAAAGGGGCGCACCGTCGAGCGTGATCTCGATGGTGATCGGGACGCGCTCGCGCGGGCACACCGACTGCGCGCGCATGTTCGGCGCGAGCTTCGCGAGCTCCTCCGGCGTGCGCTCGCGGCACGCCTCCTTGCGCGCACCGGCGTGCGTCAGC
>JBLMWW010000043.1:0-8114 GCA_050257435.1 Rudaea sp. | reverse complement strand
CGTCGAGCCGCTCGGCTTCCGGATGGACGACCGAGAGTTGCGCCGGGCCGGTCTCGACTACCACGAATACGCGCGCGTGCGCGTGCACCCGGACTTCGCCGCCTGCCGCGCGGCGCTGGACGCACAGGCGCCGCGGCGCTGGTTCGCCTATACGACTTCCGCCACGCGCTCAGCGTACGACGTCGCCTATGCGCCGGGGGACGTGCTGGTGTTCGGTTGCGAGACGCGCGGGCTCCCCGCCGACGTGCTCTCGCAGTTCGCGCCGGAGATGCAGCTCCGAATACCGATGCGCCCGGGCGTTCGCAGCCTCAATCTCTCGAACGCCGTCGCGGTCGCCGTGTACGAGGCGTGGCGGCAGCACCATTTCCGCGTTGCCACGGACTAAGCCACGCGCAACATCGGGTCCTATTGAGCCTGGCAGCGGCGCGTACGCGTCGCGCGCTCCATTACCCCAGTCGCGCGCGCCGCGCACCCGCCGCTGCCCGGGTGCGATGGTGCCGACTCGGAGCCACGCTTCGGCGCACCTGTACAGCCGCCGAGGTTCGGATCGCGCCGACGCTGCCCAGGCAGTGGCCGGCGTGCGGCGCTCGCGACTGGGGTACTGGAGCGAGCGACGCATGCCGGCCACTGCCATCCCCCGACAACCTTTGCGCGCGCCGCAATGCGCGCCTATGGTTGATCGAGCGACATGCCGAGCGCGCGCATGAGGAAGCGCAGCTCGTAGTCGCGATCGACGACGCGTTGCTGCTGCGTCTTGCCGGTCCCGTGCCCGCTGTCGAAGTCCATGTAGAGCAAGAACGGCGACACCTGCCCCGGATGGTTCTGCACCTCCGCGACGAACTTCTTCGCATGCAGCGGATCGACGCGCGAGTCGTATTCGCCGGCGACGACGAGCGTCTGCGGAAGGTTCACGCCCGCGCGCACGTTCTGGTACGGCGAATAGCGCAGGATCCAGCGGAAATCGGCGTCGCGGTCCGGGTCGCCGTACTCGGGGATCCAGTAGCGCGCGATCAGGAACCTGTGGTAGCGCACCATGTCGAGCAGCGGCACCTGGCAAAGCGCGGCGGCGAAGAGATCGGGACGCTGCGTGATGACGGCGCCCACCGTCAGGCCGCCGTTGCTCCCACCCTCGACGGCAAGCTTCGCGGGCTTCGTGTAGCCCTCGCGGACGAGCCATTCCGCGACCGCGATCGTGTCGTCGAACGTCGCCTGCTTGTTGGCGAGCATCGCCTGCTCGTGCCACTTCTCTCCGTACTCGCTGCCGCCGCGCACACCCGCGTCGACGAATACGCCGCCGCGATTGACGAACGCCGAATAGCTGCCGAGGTAGAACGGCTCGACCGCGTTGTTGAAGCCTCCGTAGACATGGAGCAGCGTCGGGTTCGCGCCATCCTTCGCCATGTCCCTGCGGCGCGCGATGAAGATCGGAATCCTCGCGCCGTCGCGCGCCGGCACGTACACGCGTTCCGCGACGACGCGCGACAAGTCGAGCGGCGGATCGTCCTGCCAGACGAGCGACCACGACAATCCGGCGCCGTCGAGCCCGTACACCTTGTAGGGCGCCGTATAGGAGGCGAGCGTGCCATAGGCGCGGTCCGCGTCCAGGTCGTAGGCCATCGCGGTCACATTGCCGAACTCGGGCAGCGGCAACGAGCGTTCGTTTGCGCCCTGATGGTCGTACACCGCGAGCCTGGACAGCACGTCCTCGCGCAGCGTCGCCACGATCCACTTGCTCGTCACCGTCACGTCGGCGAGCACCTGCGGCTGCTCGGCAACGAGCGTCGTCCAATCCGCGAAGTCCGGCTTGTCGTACGTGGCGGCCATCAGCTTCCAGTTCGGGGCGTGGTCGTTGGTACGGACGTAGATCCGGTCGCGGCGGAAGATCGCGTCGGCGCGATACGCGCGGCTCGTGTAGATCGTGCGCGGCTCCGCGTTCGAGCCGAGCGGGCGGATGCGAATCGTGTTCGACCAGAAGTCGCCGGTCTCGAACACCGTGACGTCGGCAGCCTCCGGCTCGTACACGGCACAGTAGTTCTTCGCGTCGTCGACGGCGAGCAGCAGCTCGTCGTCCTTCCGGTCGCCGCCCAGGCGATGCCTCAGGCAACGCATCGGCTGTTGCTTCGCATCGGTCTCCGCGGTGCGCGGCGTGATGAACGCGTAGCGCTCGTCGCGCGCCCATGCGAAACGGTCGAGGCCGGTGATCACGGGCCCGGTCTCGCGGCCGGTCGCGCTGTCGATGATGTGGAAGTCCTTGCGTTCGGTGCCCTGCGCGTAAACGCCGACGGCAAGCCGGCTCGCGTCGCGATTCGGCACCACCGCGCCGATCTTCGTCTTGCCCGACGGATCGAGCGCCACCGGGTCGAACAGCAGGACCTCGCGCCCGTCGATCCGGGTGTAGAGCTTCGCCTGCGGCTCGCCGCGATGCGTGCGCTGGAAGAATTCGCGCCCGTGCTTGAAGAGCGGGGGATCGGTACGATCGCGGTCGAAGTAGCGCGTGAGCTCGTCGCGCAGTCCCGGAACCGGCGGCGCGGTGCGATCGAGGAACTCGACCGTCGCCGCGTGCTGCGCGCGCGTCCACGCGGCCACCTCGGGATCCTGGGCGTGCTCGAGCCAGCGATAGCGATCGGTGAGCGTCACGCCGTGCAGCACGTCGACCACCGGCCTTGCAGGCGTCTGCGGCGGGAAGAAGCCGGATGCCGGCTGCGCGCCGGCGGCGGCGACCACGCCGAGCGTCATCGCGAGGCCCGACCAGAGGCGCATCCGTGATTCCCTTGCACGGTCGAAAGCGAAAACGCCGCGGCGCCTTTGCCAGCTCATTCCGCGCGCGGCTCGCGCGCGAGCAACGCGTACACCGCATCGCGCGGGGCGACGTTCTCGTACAAGACGCGATGCACGGCGTCGACGATCGGCATGTCCAGTCCGTGCGCGGCGGCCAGCGCGCGCGCCGCCCGGGCAGCGTTCACGCCTTCCGCGACATGCCCGATCTCGGCGAGGACCGCATCGAGCGGTTGCCCACGCGACAGCGCGAGACCCACGCGCCGGTTGCGCGACAGGTTACCCGTGCACGTCAGTACGAGATCGCCGAGGCCCGCGAGGCCCATCAGCGTTTCCCGCCGACCGCCGAGCGCGGTGGACAGGCGGCCACACTCGGCGAGGCCGCGCGTGATCAGCGCCGCACGCGCATTGTCGCCGAAACCCAGCCCGTCGCTCGCGCCCGCGGCGATGGCGAGCACGTTCTTGACGGCGCCTCCGACCTCGACGCCGACCACGTCGTCGCTCGCGTACGCCCGCAGCGACTCCCCGCGCAACACCTGCGCGACCTGCGCGGTCAAGACCAGATCGGTCGTCGCGACGACGAGCGCCGTTGGCAGTCCGTGCGCGACTTCGACGGCGAACGTGGGCCCGGAAACGTTGCCGACCGCCGAGGGCCACATCGCCGACAGCACCTCGTGTTGCAGCGCCCACCCGCTTTCGGATTCCGGCACGGGCATGAAACCCTTGGACAACGCGACGAGCGGCGCGCCGATGCCGGCGGCGCCCAGATCGCGAACCAACTCGGTAAGCGATGCGACCGGTGTCGCCGCGAAGAGCACGTCCGCGCGCAGGTCGGCGAGACGGGACGTGATGGCGACCTCGGGCGGAATCGCGATGCGCGGCAGGTAGCGCCGGTTCTCGCGCTCCGCGGCGCACGCCCGCGCCTGCGCGGCCGAGCGCACGTAAAGCGTCACGCGCGGCCTTGCGTGCGTGCGCGTCGCGAGGTGAATGGCGAAGGCGGTGCCCCACGCGCCGCCACCGAGCACCGCGACGCTGGCCGTCATGCGCGCCCCGGTGGCATGGCGCGGCTCAGAAGCCGAACACGTGCGCGAGCCGGACGTACCCCGTCTGCCCGTCGCGATGACGCACCTTGACCCAGCCCGGCGTGGCGGTGGCCGAGGGCGCAGCCGCCGGCTCCGCCAGTTCCAGCAGCACGTCGCGCTCGGCACGGAACACGACCGGTGCGCTTTCCTCGGGCGCCGCGCGAACGTCGGCGACCGGCGCGCGCACGACCAGCATGCGCCGATCGGCGAGCGACGCGTTCTGCATCCAGCCGATCGTGCCCGACGCGTCACGGATCTTCGTCCAGCCCTCGACGCTCACGAGCGCCTCGACCGGAACGTTGCGCCCGTAGACGAACAGAGGCTTCGCACGCGCGGAAGGCGCGTCGTAGAGAACGTTGGCGGGATCGCCCGTCGTGCGGAAATCGGTGGCGCTCGCTGCGCACGACAGCGCGAGCGCCGCGAGAGACGCGGCACCGCGTGCGCGCGTTCCGATCATGCCGCGGGCCCCGGTACGCGCGGCCGCGTCAGTTCGCTGCGGCCGGCGCGCCCGCGCCCTGGGCCAGTTGCTGCTGATAGAGCGCCTCGAAGTTGATCGGCGCGAGGTGCACCGGCGGGAATCCGGCGCGCATCGTGGCATCGGCGATCGTCTCGCGCGCGTAGGGGAACAGCACCGCAGGACAGTGTATGGCGAGAACCGGCTGCAGCTGCTCGGGGCGCACCCCGCGGATCCCGAACACGCCGGCCTGCGCCGCCTCGACGAGGAAAACCGTCTTCTCGCTCGCGCGCGCGGTCACCGTGAGCGTCAGCACGCATTCGTACGTATCGGGCGCGATCTGCTCGCCGCGCGTGCGAAGCCCGATCTCCACCTGCGGCGCCTCGGTCATCTGGAACGACTGCGGCGCACCGGGATTCTCGAGCGAGAGGTCCTTGACATAGATCTTCTCGATCGAAAGCTGTGCGCTGCCCGCTGGCGCGGCGGCGGGTTGCTGCGGCTCCGCGTTCGCGGCGGACGGTTCGGCCATGCGTGAAAGCTCCGGTTCGGGAATGCGAAACGGACGATTCTACGCTACCGGGCGCGCCCGAACGGGGCGCAGCGTCAGGCGGCCTCGCCGGAAAGCAGCGCCGTGAGCCGGCCGGCACGGTCGAGCGCCGCGAGCTCGTCGTACCCGCCGACGTGTTGCTCGCCGATGTAGATTTGCGGCACGCTGCGGCGTCCCGTACGGCGCATCATGACCGCGCGTTGCTCGGGGTCCTCGTCGACGCGGATCGCGTCTATTTCCGACACGCCGCGCGCGGCGAGCAGGCGCTCGGCGCGCCGGCAATAGCCGCAGTACGCGGTCGTATACATCGTCACGCGAGGCTTCGTCGCACCGTTCACAGGGCAACCTCCACTGGCCGCTTCGCGGTCGGCCTTGGAAGCCGCCTTGCGACGCTCACTTCGCGATCGGCAGGCCGGCCTCGCGCCAGGCGCGCATGCCGCCGCGCAGCGATTGCACGCGCGTGAAGCCGAGCCGCGTCAAGGCCGGTACCGCGGAAGCGCTGCGCACGCCGCGCTCGCAATAGACGATGACGGGGCGCGACGCGTGCTTCGCGAGCTCGCCGCTGCGGTCCTTCAGCTGCGACAAGGGTACATGCACGGCGTTCGGCAGGCGGCCGTTCGCGAACTCGTTCGGCTCACGCACATCGAGGACGAGCGGGTTCTCCTTGTTCAACATTCGCGTCGCATCGAGCGTCCCGATCTCCTGCACCGGGCGCAGCTGCCGCTGCACGAGCGGCCAGAGCAGCATCAGCCCGGACACGACGAAGACGAGGACGAGCGGCCAGTTGCCGGCGATGAAGTGCGTGAGCACGGGCGGGGATTCCTGCGGCGAAGACTAAAATGATAGCGTACGATGCAGCGGACATCGATTCGCGTGCATCGCCGCCCGCTTGCACGCTTCCCCTTTCGCCCCATGGAAACGCAGGCTCCGCCCGCGCCCTCGCCCGCCGTCGAAGCAACGCGCGCTGCGCCTTCGGTCCGCCGCGCGATCCTGCTCATCCTCGACGGATTCGGCTGTCGCGAGGACGCGCCCGACAACGCCATCACGCGCGCGAACGCGCCGCGTTGGCGCGAGCTGCTCGCCACCTGCCCGCATACGACGCTCGACGCCTCCGAGCTCCGCGTCGGGTTGCCGGAAGGACAGATGGGCAATTCCGAGGTCGGCCACCTGAACATCGGGGCCGGCCGCGTCGTTTACCAGGATTTCACGCGCATCGACGTCGCGATCCGCGACGGGCAGTTCGCGCGCAATCCGGCCCTGCAAGGCGCCGTGGACGCCGCGCGCGCGAACGACGCCACCGTTCACGTGCTCGGCCTGCTGTCGCCGGGAGGCGTGCACAGCCACGAGCGGCAGATCGCCGCCATGGTCGAGATGGCGGCGACGGGCGGCGCGCGGCGCGTCGCGGTCCACGCCTTCCTCGACGGCCGCGACACGCCGCCGCGCAGCGCGGCCGCGTCGCTCGATGCAATGGAAGCGCTTTGCGCGCGGCACCCCCACGCGCGCATCGCCTCGCTCTGCGGACGCTACTACGCGATGGATCGCGACAAGCGCTGGGAGCGCACCGCCGCCGCGTACGCGCTCATTGTCGACGGTGCGGCGCCGCACGTCGCGCACAGCGCGCGGGAGGGCCTCGCACAGGCGTACGCGCGCGGCGAAAGCGACGAATTCGTGCAGGCGACGGCGATCGTCGATCGCGGCGGAGCGCCGACGCGAATGGAGGACGGCGACGCGGTCGTGTTCATGAACTTTCGCGCCGACCGCGCGCGCCAGCTCACGCGCGCGCTCACCGATCCGGATTTCGACGGCTTCGGGCGCCCGCGCGTGCCGCGGCTTGGCGCGTTCGTCACGCTGACGAGCTACGGCGACGAATTCGCGGCGCTGCCCGCGGCCTTCGCGCCGCAGACGATCACCAACGGCTTTGGCGAATACCTTTCGCGCCTGCATCTCACTCAGCTGCGCATCGCCGAGACGGAGAAGTACGCGCACGTGACGTACTTCTTCAACGGCGGCAGCGAGGCCGTGTATCCCGGGGAGGAGCGCATCCTCGTGCCGTCGCCCAAGGTGGCGACGTACGACGAAAAGCCCGAGATGAGCGCGCCGGAGGTGACCGACCGGCTGGTGGCGGCGATCGCGAGCGAGCGCTATGCCGCGATCGTCTGCAACTACGCGAACGGCGACATGGTCGGCCATACCGGCAATTTCGAGGCGGCGAAGCGCGCGATCGAGGCGCTCGACCACTGCATCGGCCGCGTGGTCGACGCTGCGCGGGCCCATGGAGCGGAAGTGCTCATCACCGCGGATCACGGCAACGCGGAGCGCATGCACGACGACACCACGGGGCAGCCGTTCACGGCGCATACGCTGAATGTCGTGCCGTGCGTCTATGTCGGGCGCCCCGCCACGCTGATCGGCGGCGGCGCGCTGCAGGACATTGCCCCGACGCTGCTCGCGATCATGGGGCTGCCGAAACCGCCCGAAATGACGGGCCACTCCCTCGTGCGCTTCTGACGCGAGGCGCGGGAACTTCGCTGGTCACCGGCAGACAAAGCGTTCGCCGCCCGGCACCCACGCGAGCGGACGCCTCCCGAATTCGATCCCGCCGGGCGCTCCGGCCCGCCGAACCCCGACGCGTGACCCAAGCAGCGTACTGTGGACGACAAGCCGCCGGGCCTTCCGGGGCACGCCGTCGGCCGGCCGCCGGGAATGATTGAATTTCCCTCGAGGGGCAGGCGTATACTTTGGCGAACCAGAAATCCGCGGCGGTTCACGAGGGCGGGATCGCGCGGCCAGGTCACGAAACAGAGGTTGCGATGCGCGAAGGCATGAAGAAGGCGGGTTGGATAGGCATGGGCGCGGTGCTCGGGTTGCTCCTGAGCCTGAACCTGTCGGTGTTCGCGCAGCGCGAAACCAGGCTGCCGATCCCGTACGAGGACCTGCAGCTCCTTTCCGCGGTGTTCGGCAAGATCAAGTCGGATTACGTCGATCCGGTCTCCGACGACAAGCTGATCCGCGAGGCGATCAACGGGATGGTGCGCGGCCTCGACCCGCACTCGGACTTCCTCGATGCCGAAGCCTTCCACGAGCTGCAGGTCGACACGCAGGGGAAATTCGGCGGCCTCGGGCTCGAGGTGGGCGTCGAGGACGGCGTGGTGCGCGTCGTCTCGCCGATCGAGGACACGCCGGCGTTCAAGGCCGGCATCAAGTCCGGCGACCTGATCGTCAAGATCGACGACATGGCCACGCGCGGCATGCCGCT
>JBLMWW010000042.1:0-4614 GCA_050257435.1 Rudaea sp. | reverse complement strand
ATGAGCACGAGCGCGTCGCCGCCGGCCGCGACGTGGCCGACGATGTCGGCCTGCGGGCCGCGGAAATCGGCGTGGCCGAAGACGTCGCGCAGCAGGGCGCGGGCACGCTCGGCAAAATGGTCGTCGACAGGAGCCGCGTACAAGGTGCGGGTCGATGAGGGCGTATTCAGGTGAGAGCCGTATTTTGCCAAGCCGGCGCCACGACGCTCCGGGCCGAGCATCGGCACGACGGCCGATTGTCAGTGTCGCTCCAGACGAGCGCCGGCACGATGCCGGTTCCCCCGTCGGTCTACAATTTCGCGATGGCGGATCAGATGATGCCCAACTTTGTCGGCGCTGCGGCCGCGGTCCATCGCGCCGTGACCACGTTGGTTCCTGCCGAAATCGGCGATGACGGACCTGAGGAGGTCGAGCTCCCCTTCGATCGCATCGAGATCGAATTCATGCCCGAGTCGGCATAGAAGCAACGGTTCGGTCAGGGCGTTCCGATGGCGATGGCGGTTCCGTTCCCCACCCGCGTCATCGCCTGGCAGCGCCAGCACGGCCGGCGCGATTTGCCGTGGCAGGCCACGCGCGATGCGTACCGCATCTGGCTGTCGGAAGTCATGCTGCAGCAGACGCAGGTCGGGACGGTCCTTCCGTACTACGGCCGTTTCGTAGACGAATTTCCCACCGTCGCCGCGCTCGCGTCGGCCCCGCTCGCGCGCGTCCTCGAGCTGTGGAGCGGCCTCGGCTACTACCGGCGCGCGCATCATCTGCATGCCGCTGCGCGGCTCGTCGTCGAGCGGCACGGCGGGCACTTTCCCGACGACGCCGCGACGCTCGAATCGCTGCCGGGCGTCGGGCGCTCGACCGCGGCGGCGATCGCCGCATTCGCGGCGGGCGAACGGGCGGCCATTCTCGACGGCAACGTGAAGCGCGTGTTGGCACGCCACCGCGGCGTCGAAGGGTGGACGGGCATGCCCGCGGTGGAAGCGAGGTTGTGGGAGGTCGCCGAGGATCTTCTGCCGAGGCTGCGAAGCGATACGCGAGCCGCGATCGCCGATTACACGCAGGGCATGATGGATCTCGGCGCCACGGTGTGCACGCGTGCGCGCCCGCGCTGCGGCGCGTGCCCGGTGCGCGACGACTGCGTGGCGCGGCGCGAAGGCAGGATCGCCGCCCTTCCTTCGCCGCGCCCGCGCAAGGCACTGCCGAGGCGCGAGGTGATGGTCCTGCTGCTCGAGCGCGACGGCAAAATGCTGCTGGAGCGCCGCCCCCCGGCCGGCATCTGGGCCGGACTCTTGAGCCTTCCCGAGGCGCCGGTAGACGCCGACGTGCCGTCGTGGCTCGCGCTGCGTTTCGACGCGGTCGCGGGCGCAGTCCTTCCGTTGCCGCCGCTGGCGCACGCGTTCACGCATTTCTCGCTGACGATGCACCCGGTCCGCGTGACGGTAGCGCGATGGCGCGAGCGGGTCGAAGTGCCGGGGATCGAATGGCTCGCGCATGAACGCGCCCTCGCGTCCGCGCTGCCGTCGCCGATCCGTCGGCTCCTGCGGGGGGTTTGGCATGGGAACGGCGGTTCTTGGGGCTGCCGTTGTGCTGATGACGTGGCATCACACAACGTGATGCTATGATGCCAACGTGCGCACGACCATCCGCCTGGACGACGAGCTGTTCGAAGAGCTGAAGGAGCGTGCGCGCAAGGAAAACGTCAGCCTGACGCGCTTCATCAACCGCGCCCTCGCGGCGGGGCTCGCGGCCGGAGCAGTCAGCTCCCGAAAGCCCGCGCGCTATCGACAGCGCACTCATGCCATGGGCGAGCCCACGGTCTCGCTCGACAAGGCCCTTGCCGTATCTGCGCTGCTGGAGGACGAGGAGATCGTGCGGAAGCTCGCGCTACGCAAGTGAAGATCGTCGACGCGAACGTTCTGCTTTACGCCGTCAACTCAGATGCCGCGCAGCACCTGCGCGTGCGCCACTGGTGGGAAGGAGCGCTGAACGACCACGATCGTATCGGACTTCCGTGGACGGTAGTGCTGGCGTTTTTGCGGCTGTCGACCAACGCGCGCATCTTCGCCCGTCCTCTCGCGCCGCGTGCCGCCACTGCCCAGGTCGGTGGATGGCTTCAACGGGGCAATGTCGGCCTCGTCCGGGAAAGGGACGATCACTGGGATCGGCTCCGGGTTCTTTTGGAAGACTCCGGCACCGCCGGAAATCTGACCATGGACGCGCACCTGGCGGCGCTCGCGTTGACCCACGACGCCATCCTCGTGTCCTGCGATACGGATTTCGCCCGGTTCGCGCGCCTGCGTTGGGAAAATCCACTGGCATAGGGCGATACCTGCGGACTCTCGTCCGCCGCGGTCGCCGATCCGCCCGTTCCTACGCGCGCCACCCGGCTTTGGAGAAGACGCGGCGATCGACGAGAGTGATGCGTCGATCGACAAATTTGATCGGCCGTACATGGCGTTGCACCATGGTCCGGCGGCGTGATGCCGTTACCATTTCCGTCGTCGCCAGTCTCGGCGTTGCCGGCCGTTTCGCGCGCGCCCCTTGGCTGCGCCGTCCCCCGAGGGTGTCGTGCGGCTTCGGAATAATCGCGCCGGCATGTGCGTCCTCGGAGAATGCGCCCGCCCTCGATCCGACAGGGGGCCGCGCTAAGCCGGGCGTGCGCCGCATGCATGCGTTTCTCCAGCTCACGACAGGATTTCGAGCCGACCGATGAAAGACGCCGCTCAACTCGCTCCCCTCGTCACCGGCCTCGCCTTCGCGCTGGCCGTCGT
The DNA here is from genome assembly GCA_050257435.1 of Rudaea sp. GTDB lineage: Bacteria > Pseudomonadota > Gammaproteobacteria > Burkholderiales > Casimicrobiaceae > VBCG01. The sequence continues at coordinate 1,849 of JBLMWW010000042.1, read as the reverse complement.
CTTCGGCGCCGTCGCGCAGCGCGTCAGCTTCTGCACGATGGGCGCGATCAGCGACGTCGTGAACTTCAGCGACTGGCGCCGGATGCGAATGTGGATCCTCGCGATCGCCGTCGCCATCGTCGGCACCGGCCTGCTGCACGCGAGCGGATCGATCGACACCGCGAAGACCATCTACACGTCGGCCAGGGTGCCGTGGCTTTCGCACGTCGTGGGCGGCCTGCTGTTCGGCTTCGGCATGACGCTCGGGTCGGGCTGCGGCAGCAAGACGCTGATTCGCGCCGGGGCGGGCAATCTCAAATCGCTGATCGTCCTCGTGTTCCTCGCCATCGGCGCATACATGACGCTCAAGGGCGCGTTCGCGCCGTTTCGCGCGAATGTTCTCGACGCCGTGCGCGTCGGCGTAGGGGCGCCGACGTCCGACCTTCCCGCGCTCGCGATGGCCGCCGGCATCGGCGGCGCCGTGCGGTTGTGGCTGCCGATCGTCGTCGGCATCGTGCTTCTCGTCTTCGTGTTCCGTAACCGCGAATTTCGCGCGACGCCGGAGATGATCGTCGGCGGCGTCATCATCGGCGCCGTCATCGTCGGCGGCTGGTACGTGTCGGGTCACCTCGGCTACCTCGCCGAGGACCCGCAGACGCTCGAGGAGAAATTCGTCGCGACCAATTCGGGCCGCATGGAGTCGTACAGCTTCGTCGCGCCCGCCGCCTATCTTTTGGAGCTGCTCCTCCTGTGGACCGACCAGTCGCGCGTCGTGACCTTCGGCATCGCCGGGGTGCTCGGGCTGATCGTCGGATCGGGCGCGATGGCGCTCGCGACGCGCGCGTTCCGCTGGGAGGGCTTCGGGTCGGTTGAGGACATCGCCAACCACGTCGTCGGCGGCTTGCTAATGGGCTTCGGCGGCGTCACCGCCCTCGGGTGTACGATCGGGCAGGGGTTGAGCGGCGTGTCGACGCTCGCGGTTGGCTCGGCGCTCGCACTCGCGTCGATCATTGCGGGTTGCGTCGCGGCGCTGCGCTACCAGGGCTGGCGGATCGAGCGCGCTGAAACCACATCGCTGCGCACCGTTCAGGCGACGAGCGGTGCGCGCGACGAGCGCGCCTCGCCGGTAGCATGAGCGCGCGGCGGACGGCGCAAGTCGGTCGACTCGACGCTGCCGACACTCGTTTGCGGGACATGATCATCTTCGAACTCTGCTGCGCGCATGGCCACCGTTTCGAGGGCTGGTTCGCCTCGGGTGAGGAATTCACGCGTCAGCAGGCGCGCTCGCTCGTCAACTGTCCTGTGTGCGACGACGCGCGCATCGAGCGCCTGCCCTCGGCGCGCGTCAGCGTCGCGAAGGGGGCGGCGCGGGACAACGCGCCGCCGGCCGAGCCGACGGAAGAGCGAAACGAATCCGACAATGTGGCCGTCGGCCTGCCGGCGGAGGCGATCGCGAAACTGCGCGAAATCGTGCGCAACACCGAGAACGTCGGGCGTCGCTTCCCGGAGGAGGCGCGCAAGATCCACTACCGCGAAGTGCCGCCGCGCGCGATCCGCGGCCAGGCATCGCGCGACGAGGCGCAGGCCCTGTCCGACGAGGGCATCGACTTCGCGTCGCTGCCGCCGTTTCTCACCGGCGAGACGCATTAGCGAACGGCGCGCCGCGCGCGCGGCGAGGTGAGGATTGCCGGTCCGGTTGTTCGCGCAACTGCATGCAGCACTTGCGCGCGCATGCGCCGTGCACCGGCCGTTCGCGACAAGCCGAGCCGCTATAATGGCGCCCCTCGAAAGGGCCGTTAGCTCAGCCTGGTAGAGCAGCGGACTTTTAATCCGTTGGTCGCTGGTTCGAATCCAGCACGGCCTACCAATT
>JBLMWW010000041.1:0-47489 GCA_050257435.1 Rudaea sp. | reverse complement strand
ACGCCGCCCGAGGCGGGCCGCGCGATCCACGCGGCGATCGCCGGCTCGTCGATGACCGTGCTCGACGCCGCGCACATCTCGAACGTCGAGCAGCCGGCCGCGTTCGAGGACGCCGTCACGCGTTTCCTGACCTCGCGGTAGCCTCCGCTTCCGTGGAGAACGCTAGCCGAGCATTCGTGCGCCGGCCGCGGTCACATGGACGATGCCGTTCGCGCGACCGTCGTGGTCGATGAGCCCCGCGGCCTGCGCGTCCTCGAGGATCGCATGGCGTGGGCAACTGCTGCGCCAGGTGTCGATCAGCTCGCCGTACGTCCGCGGCGCGCTCGCTACCCATTCCAGCAGCGCGCGCGTGAGCGCCGCGTTCTGACGGGCAAGCGCGTCGTCGTCGTCCGGCATGGCGCGGTCGGTCCGGTTCAGTGGGCGTGGCGCTGCCGCTCGATCGCCATGGACGCGTTCATCGAAGCGACGAGGTGGGCGGCCCAGGCGAGCGCTCGGGCGAGCCGCTCGGCGTTGGCCTCGGCCGCGGCGAATTCCGCTTTTGCCATCTCGCGATTGGCGCGGCTCATCGGCATCCGGTCGAGCCTGCGGTTGATGCGGTCGGCGTAGTTCAGCATGGCAGCCTCCTCTTACATGGGATGCGTTCAACGCACGCCGCCACTGTGCGCCTGGCGAACGGACGGGGCCAGCGGACTATTCCCGACGCGGGACGGGAATAGTCCGCACTGCGGTGTCGCGGAGGCGCCCGGCTAGAATCCGGTGCATCGATTATTTTCCCGCGAGTGCTGCCATGTCCCGGCGTCCCAATTTCCTCGTCATCCTGATCGACGACCTCCGCTTCGACGAATTCGGCGCCGGCGGCCATCCCTACATGAAGACGCCGCACATCGATCGCATAGCGCACGAGGGCGCGCTGTTCGAGCGCGCGTTCCATACGACGCCGATCTGCTCGCCGAACCGCGCGTCGATCCTGACCGGCCAGTATGCGAGCCGGCACGGCATCATCGACAACGTCGCGCGCGATGCCGCGAGCCATCGATTGCCGAACTACCACCTCGAATTGCGCAAGCTCGGCTACGAGACGGCGCACATCGGCAAGTGGCACATGGGCAACGACGGCAAGCCGCGTCCCGGCTACGACCATTGGGTGGCGTTCGACGGGCACGGGCGCCTCTTCGATCCGCGGCTCAACGAGAACGGCACGTACGTGCAGCACCAAGGGTACGTCACCGACATCATGAACCGGATGGCGGTGGAGTTCGTCACGCGCAGGCACGACAAGCCGTGGTCGCTGTTCTTCGCGCACAAGGCGGTGCATCCCGACGCGGAACAGGCCGCGGACGGGACGTTTCAGATGGAAGGCTACCGTCCGGCCGCGCGGCACGCCGATCTCTATCGCGACTGCGTCTTTCCGAAGAAGCCCAACATGCTCATGCCGGCCGAGGTGGTGAAGCAGAAGCCCGCCTGGGCGGAGGCGTTCACGCTCAAGGGCAGCGACCGGGCGCGCGCGATGCTGAAGGCGATCCATTCGGGCGAGCAGGAGGAGATCCGGCTTCGCGCGTGCATGATGGCCGCGGTGGACGAGGGCGTCGGCATGCTGTTCGAAGCGCTCGCGAAGACCGGCGAGATCGACGACACGTTCATCCTGTTCCTCGGCGACAATGGATATTTCTTCGGCGAACACGGCCTCGGGCCCGAGCGCCGCTTCGCGTACGAGGAAGGCATCCGCGCTCCATTCATCGCACGGTATCCGCGGTCGATCGCCGCCGGAACGCGTGTCGAGCGTCTCGTGATCTGCCAGGACATCGCGCCGACGCTGATCGAACTGGCGGGCGGCACGCCGGGCGCGCAGATTCAGGGGCGGTCGTTGCTGCCGCTATTCCACGGCGACGCCGCCGATTGGCGACGGTCGTTCCTCGTCGAATACTGGGCCGAGAACGCGATGCCCTGGCTCGTGGGCATGACGTACAAGGCGGTGCGGACCGACCGCCACAAGTACATCCACTGGGTCAATCGGGGCACGAGCGGCGAGCTCGACGAGCTCTACGACCTGAAGCGCGATCCCTACGAGCTGGAAAACGTCGTCGCCGACCCGGCTTAAGCCGGGACGCGCAACGATCTGCGCGGTGAACTGCGCTCGCTCGTCACGTCGGCACTCGGGTTGTAAGTGGTCGGCGCAAAGAAGCGGGGTGAGAGCAAAATCCTCGGATCTTGCTCTGACCCCGCTTGCCACTTCGACCCCGCTTGCCGGTTCTTTGCGCCGACCGCGGGTCAAAGGATCCGCAGCAGCCCGGCGAGATCGCGCAGCGGGTAATCCGGCGTGATGCCGGGCTCGAGCATCGGCTCGCCGCTGCGGTTCGACCATGCGCAGCGCAGTCCCGCGAGCTTCGCGCCTGCGGCATCGTTGCCCGAGCCCGCGACGTGCAGCACGTCGGACGCCGCGAGACCGAGCCGCGCGAGGGGCAGCGCGTAGATGGCGGGGTGGGGCTTGTAGAAGCCCGCCTGGTCGGAGGCGAACACGTGATCGAACGCGACGTCGAAGCGCGCCAGTCCCGCACGGAGCATCGACTCGTCACCGTTGGACAAAAGCGCGATCGTATGGCCGCGGGCTTTCAGCGCCGCGAGCGTGGGGGCCGCGTCCGGCCAGGGCGACAGCGCGTCCCAGGCGGCCACCAGCTTTTCGGCGAGCGCGTCCGGCAGCGGCTGACGAGCGCGCGCGCAGGTGTACACGAGCGCCCGGCGCGTGAGCTCGCGAAAGGGCACGCGGCCGCGCCCGAGGGAATTCGAGAGCAGGGCGCCCTCGAGCTGCTTCGCGCGCCATGCGCGCACGAGCGCGACCGGGTCGTCAGCAGCGGGACAGGCGGCGCGCAGCACGGGTAGCAGGCTGCCCTCGTAATCGACGAGCGCCGTATAGAAGTCGAAGGTGACGAGGCGCGGCGGGTTCATATGTTCGGGCCAGCGGAGGCCCCCGGCGAGCCGCGCGAACCGCCGTCCTGGCGGGACGTGTCGGCCGTCTTGATCTGCGTCAACGCGCGCCCGGTCGCCTGTGCTTGAATCCCGGTACGCGCGCTGGCGCGCGCAAAGGAGCGAGCATGAAACGTCGTGCCTTCCTCGGCCTCGCGGCTGGCCTGATCTGGACGCTGGACGTGCACGCGGCGCAACCGGTCGTCGACGTCTACAAGAGCCCGACCTGCGGTTGCTGCGGCAATTGGGTGCGCCATCTGCGGGCGAACGGATTTGCCGTCAACGTCAACGACGTCGCCGACGTGGACGCAGTGCGCGCCAAGGCCGGCGTACCGGCGAAGCTCGCATCGTGCCACACCGCGTTCGTCACCGGTTACGTCATCGAAGGCCACGTTCCCGCGGCGGAGATTCGCACGCTGCTCGCGGCGCGGCCGAATGCGCTGGGCCTCGCGGTTGCCGGGATGCCCGCCGGTGCGCCCGGAATGGACGGAACACCCGCGGGTGGCTTCGACGTGCTGCTGTTCCAACCGGACGGGACGAGTCGCACCTATCGCGCCTATCCGCGCGGGTGAGCGCGACCGGCCGAAGCGCCGGGAACGCAGCGGTTGCCGAGTCACCCGACAGCGCCGGGCGCCTCGGCAGCATCCGCGATACGCGATCATTGGCCGAGCGACTCGACGCCTCTGGCGCTGCCGCAGCGTCAGCGATAGGCGATCACTGGCCGAGCGACTCGACGCCGCCGTGCGCTTCGGCAGCCTCAGCGACGAGCGATCCCATTGCGAGCCTGTCGTGCAAGTCGCTCGGAGGCGACCGAGCGCTGCGGCACGCGCCGCTATTTCGAGGTGGACCGCTTCGTCGACCGCTTCTTCGCGGCACGCTTCGCACCCGAGCGCTTCGTCGATTTCCTGCCGGCGGATTTCGTCGCGGCCTTCTTCTTCGTCGATTTCCTTGCGGTCTTCTTCGCGGGCTTGCGGGAGGACTTGTGCGCCGACTTCCTCGCGGATGATTTCTTCGCCGAGGAGCGCGTGGACGACTTCTTCGTCGTCTTCCGGCTCGTCTTCTTCGCCGACTTTCTCGAGGGGACCTTGTCGCCTTCGCGCCGCGCTTCGGAGAGCGCGATCGCGATCGCCTGCTTGCGGCTCTTCACCTTCTTGCCCGAGCCGCCGCTGCGCAGCTTGCCCGCCTTGCGCTCGTGCATCACCTTCTTGACCTTCGCTTGCGTCTTCTTGCCGTATTTCGCCATGGACTCCTCCTCGCTCGTGGCTTTGGTCCGCACGACCCGGCGACAGCCTCATCCACTTCGGCGAAATAATCAAGGGGCGGAGGCTGCGCCGCGGCCTCTCAACCGACCGGCCGCGGCGCAGGCTGCGGGAAGTGATAGATCGTCGCGTTGAGGTAGCGCGCGACTTCGTCGATTTCCTCCGCGGTCCACTGCAAGCCGACGTTGGCCTGCCAGCGCATCACCTGCCGCGCGAGACTCGCGTAGTCGCGTGCCAACTTGCGGTCGCGCCAGTGGATCTGCGTAGTGTGGCAAGTCACGCAGTACGTCTCGTAGAGGAGGGCGCCGCCGGCCGGCGCAGGGGCCGTTTGCGCCGTGGACGCAGCCGCAATGGCAACGAGCGCCGCCGAAAACAGGGACGTGAGCTTCATCGATGGTTGCTATCGCATCTTGGAGGGGAGGCGGATCGTCGGCCCCGCGACCATGAACGCGTCCATTCCGCGATGGTGGCGCGTCCGGCGATCCTTGTTCGCCCGGTCAATCCATGCCTTTCGCACTTCGAGCACGAAAAAGCAGTGCCGGTTCACGCCGTGCGCATCGACGACGCGGCATTCCAGATTCACGTGGCATTCGTCGATCGATGGTGCGGCCACTTGCTGCGCGGTGCGCGCCGACAACCGCGGGGATCGACGCCTCTTGATGCAGGCCGTCGCGAATTCGGTTTTTGTACGGGCCATCAACTCCGACCCGGACACGGGTGGCGCGCCCCGGTGCGCGTTTGGCCGGCGACGCTTCACTCTTCCGATCGAAACCGACGCCGGGCCGCCGTATCGACCAGACATTCCGGGCCCCGGCGACGTGCTCGCCGGGGTCTTCGCTTGCATGCCACCCGCTTCGTTCACGCCGGTGCCGCGAGCGCCGGCTCGCCCCGCGCGAAGCGATTCATCGCCGCGACGAATGTCTGGTACTTCGCGCTCGTCAGCATCATGTCCTGGTACCAGTTGACGAGGTCGGTCCATGGGTCGCGCACGTTGTTGAGCCCGGAGACGAATGCGACGACCGTGCCGACGTCGGTTTCACCCTCGATGATGAACCAACCGCCGACGCAGAGCACGACGACTTTCCCGAGGTTGTGACTGAGGTTCATCAGGAATTTCATCGAGAACCGCAGCTTGAAGATGCCGAGGTTGAGCTCGAAGATCTCCGCGAAGCGCTGGTGCTGCCGGACCGCGCGCTCGCCGCCGGTGCCGGCGAGCAGCACGCCGACGCTCGTGCGGCGGAGCACGTTGATGCGCGACTGCACGCGACGATTGATCGCCCGCTGCAAGATCGGCACGAACACGAACTGCGGCGAAAAGATCGCGAGGCAGACGATCGCGAGCGGGGTCTGCACGTAGAGCATGTATCCGAAGACGCTGAGCAGGATGCCGAGCTGCAGCACGAGCTCGGAGATGGCGATGCCCACGAAGCCGCCGATCGGCTCGGGCTCGGCCAGGATCATCGAAATCTCGACGCCCCGCGCCCCGGGGCCCCGCGTGGCCGCGGGCATCGAATCGACGATCTTGCTCGCGGCCAGGCGCAGGACGCGCACCGCCTTCTCGCCGATCCATCCGCCGTAGACGTTCAACAGGAGCTTGATCAAGCCCTCGGACAGGATGATGCCGAGATAGAGCGCCCCGAGCCCGACGACGAGCGCGACGTCGCGGTCGTGCAGCGCCGCGTTGAAGATGCGCCGCTGCATCTCGAGCGGCGCGGTGTTCAGGACGAAGACCGCGACCGCGAGGAGCGCGATGCGGAACTGGCTCCATGCGCTCACCCGCCGCACGAAGCCGAAGAGGGTGAGCGGCATCCCGCGGCGCGCGAGGGATTGCGAAAGATCGTCCTGCGGCGGGGCGAACCACCCGCGGCGCCGGCGTGGCGCGGCGAAGCCTCCGCTAGTCGAGCGGGGCGCCATTGCAGCGGTTGCGCGAAAATTGCATCCCCCATTGTCGATCCCGCGGGGGCCGGCCGGCTTGACGATCGTCAAGCCGGCTTCTGGGATGCAGCGGGCGCGCTAGCGCGGCGCCGAGCCGTCGCTCAGCCGGTAGCGCTCGTGGCAGGCGGCGCACTGCGCGAGGACGGCGCCGAGCTGTCCGAGAGCGTGCTTCGGTTCCCGGACCGCTTCCGCATCGCGTGCGATGGCGTCGAACCCCCCGTGGACGGCGAAGGCGAGCTTCTTGAACTCGAGCGGGAGCTTGGCGAGCATCGCCACCGGTACGTCGCGCGCGTTCGCGGAGCCGAGCGCGCGGCTCGCGGTGGCGACGGCCGGCATGTCGTCGCGCGCCAGCGCGTCGGTGATCTGCCCGAGGCCCGCGACGAAGCCGCGCATCTCCGCGAGCATCAGCGCGCGCTCGGCCGGCGCGAGCAGCACCACCGTGCGGCCATCGGCCGCCTTCTGCGTCGACCCGGCCACGATGAATTTCCAGGCCATCGCGGCGACGACGACGAGCAGTAGCACGATGATCGCGAGGTACAGGCGCTGGCGGCCGAGCGGGCTCACGAGTGCACGCTCCGCGCTGCGCGCCGCGGAATCCATCCGCCCATGGACCGGCGCCGGACGCTCATATGGGTGCCTGCCTACGCGCTTACTGCGGTTTGCCGATGCGGACCTGCCACACCTCGGGCCCGCTTTCCAGGTAATCCCACTGGAAGACGTCGCCGAGCTCCGCGCGGAACTGGTAATAGAGCGGCTTGGGGTCGTGATCGTTGACGAGCAGGAACGCCTCGCCCGGCGCGAGATTGCGGAACGTGTCGAAGATCAGCGGGTGGCGCTCGCGGGGAACGATCGTCCGAACGTCGATGGTGGAGGTAACGGGAGTGGTCATGGCGCGTCTCCTGCGTAAGGGTCGGAGGGTATCGGCATCCTGATCGAAATAATCAGTACAACAGATACATCTTCACCATAGCACGCCCGTCGGGCATAATCAATATACCGCATATATCTTCAGCTTGTTCCCGCTGCGCTCCCATGCGCCTCACGACGTTCAGCGATTACGGCCTGCGTGTCCTCATGTACCTCGCCGTCCATCGCGAGCGCCTGGCCACCATCGGCGAGATCGCGCGCGCCTACGGCGTTTCCGAAAATCACCTGATGAAGGTCGTCCACCACCTCGCCCGGCATGGCTACATCGAGACCATCCGCGGCAAGGGCGGCGGCATGCGGCTCGCGCGGGCACCGGGTCGGATCAACGTCGGCGGGGTCGTGCGCCAGTCGGAGGACAGCATCGGGTTCGTCGAATGCTTCGACCGGGGGACGTCCGACTGTCGCATCGCGCCCGCGTGCTCGCTCAAGCACGTGCTTGCCGAGGCGCTCGAGTCCTTCTTCGCGACGCTCGACCGTTACACGCTCGCCGACCTTCTCGCGAATCGCGCTCGGCTCGCCAAGCTCCTGCCCGAACCGACGGTCCCCTTGCGCCCGGCGGCGCTGCCCGTGCGCCGCTGATGGCCGAGCCGGGGGCGCGCGTGACCGATCTCGCGGCGTTCCTCGCCCATCACGCGATCGACGCGAAGCGCTTCGAGCATCCACCGGTGATGACGGTCGAGGAGTCCAAGCGCCTGGTGCCTTCCCTCCCGGGCGCCAGGACGAAGAACCTGTTCCTGCGTAACAAGAAGGGCGACCGGCACTTCCTCGTCAGCATTCCCCATGACCTCGCCGTCGACTTGAACGCGCTCGGCCTCATGCTCGGCGCGGGGCGGCTCGGCTTCGCTTCGCCCGACCGGCTGCAGCGCCTGCTGGGCATCGCCCCGGGCTGCGTGAGCCTCCTCGCGCTCGTCAACGACCCCCAGCACGCGGTCGAGTGCGTGCTCGACCGCCGGCTGTGGGAGGCGGACGCCGTCCACGCGCACCCCCTCGTCAACGACGCGACGATGGTCGTTCCGCATAATCAACTGGAGCGATTCCTCGCCGCCACCGGGCATGCCGCCCGCGTGATCGACGTTCCCGGCAAGCGGGGCACCGACCTTCCGACGCCATAAGCGCCGCGGAGTGGTCGCCGAGCATCGGCCCCGAGCGTCGATCGGCACTTTGCATATTTTATAAAATATCGTAACCTTCGGACGTGCAGGAAGAGCGGCCACGTTTCCACACCAAGCGGGAGCTCGCCGTCCTCAAGATGAAGGACGCGATCCTGCTCGGACACTACCGTCCGGGCCAGTCGCTGCGCCAGGTTCAGCTCATGGCCGACCTCGATCTCGGCGCCACGCCGGCGCGCGAGGCGGCGCTCGAGCTGGTCGCGCGGGGCCTGCTCGTGCACGAGTCGCACCGCGGCGTGCGCGTGGCCGATCTCGATGTCGAGCGCGCGGCGCACGTCTATCAGGTGCGCGCGCTCCTCGAATCCGAGGCCGCGCGGCTCGCGGCCGCGAACGCGACCCGTGCATCGACCGCGCGTCTCGCACGCCACGCGCGGGCGATGGAGAGCGCGTTCAAGGCGCACGACCTCAAGCGCCTCGCCGTTGCCGACGAGCGTTTCCATCGGACGCTCTGCGAAGGCGCGAACAACCCCGTGCTGCTCAAGCTGATCGAGCAGCTGTGGGAGCTGTTCCCGCGATACATGCTGTGGCGCAACCCGGCGCGCATCGCGCAATCGCTGGGCGAGCATCGCGAGATCGCGCGCCGCTTCGCGCAATGCGATGCCGACGGGGCGGCGCGCGCCGTTCGCGAGCACATCCTGAACGGCCTTGCCGCGCTCGATGCGATCCTGCGCGAGGAAGCCCAGGAAATCAGGAGCAAGCGATGACCGAAGCCACCGGCAGCGGTGCCGACTTCCGCACACATCTGATCCGCTACGGCGGCGATGCGTATCCCGAGATCGTCGAGAAGGCGCAAGGGTGCTACGTCTACGACGCGAACGGGAAAAGGATCCTCGACTTCACGTCGGGGCAGATGTGCGCGACGGTCGGCCACAACCATCCGAACATCGTCGCGGCGATCAAGCGGAGCTGCGACAACGCGCTGCACCTCTTCTCGGGGATGATTCCGCGCAGCGTCGTGCAGTTGGCCGAGAAGCTCGCCAAGCTCGTGCCCGAGCCGCTCGCGAAGTCGCTCTTCATCAATACGGGCAGCGAGAGCAACGAGGCCGCGATCAAGATGGCCAAGCTCTACACGGGCGGTTTCGAGGTGGTCGGCCTCGGCGGCTCGTGGCACGGCGTGACGGGCAACGCCGGGAGCGTCTCCTTCGCGAGCGATCGAAAGGGTTACGGGCCGGGCATGCCCGGCACCTTCGTCCTGCCCGAGCCGAACGCGTACCGGTGTCCCGTGCGGCACTGCCGCGACGCCTGCGACCGCACGTGCATGAAGGTAGGCTTCGACCTCTACGACATGCAGTCGACCGGCGCGCGCGCGGCGGTGATCGCCGAGCCGGTGATCAGCGCCGGCGGCGTCATCGTTCCCCCCACGGGCTATTTCGACGCGCTGCGTGACGAGGCGCAAAAGCGCGGCATGCTGCTCGTCTTCGACGAGGCGCAGACCGCGTTCGGCCGCCTCGGGCACTGGTTCGCCGCGTCGCGGCTCGGCGTCACGCCGGACATCATGACCGTCTCCAAGACGCTCGGTGGCGGCATTCCCCTGGCGGCGGTGATCACGAGCGACGAAATCGAGGACACGTGCCACCGCCGCGGCTTCGCGTTCTATACCTCGCACGTCTCTGATCCGCTCCCGGCGACCGTCGGGCTCGCCGTGCTCCGGACGATCGAAGAGGAGCGGCTGTTGGAACGCAGCCGCGAAATGGGTGATTACCTCGCGGCGGCCCTCGACGGGCTCAAGGACCGGCACGAGGAGATCGGCGACGTGCGCGGCGTGGGCTTGCTCCGCGGCATCGAGCTCGTGAAGGATCGCGAGACGCGCGAGCCGTATCACGAGCTCGGCGCGCTCACCACCGCGCGCTGCCTGCAGCTCGGACTCAGCATGAACATTCGCCGCCGCCCCGAGCGCGGCTCGGTATGGCGTATCGCGCCGCCACTCACCGTCACCCGTCCGGACATCGATCTCGCGATGACGATCTTCGACCAGGCGCTGACCGAAATGAAGGCCGTGCTCGCACGCCAGCCAGGCGCTGCGCCCGCGCGCCGCCCGACGGACGGCGACACCGGGACGGCTCGGCCCGTGACGTCTCCGTAGCCGAGCCGGGATTCGCCGGACCGGCCTCCCCTCGACGCCATTCGGCGCCCGGGGAAACATCCGGCCCAGGGAACCACCGAGCGCCGCATTCGGGCACAATTGGGGCCGGCGCCCGGGCCGGTCACCGGTTTCCGGCATCGATTCTTGAACGGTTACCAGGAGGAGAACCATGCGCAACAACAAGTGGCTCACGCTCGTCGCATCGGCCCTGCTGCTCGGCCTGCTCGGCGCGAGCACGGCGAACGCCGACGCATTGCAGGACATCAAGAACAAGGGCACGCTCGTCGTCGGCTCGAAGGCGGATTACCGGCCGTTCGGCTACCTAGACCCGTCCGGGAAGATCGTCGGCTTCGAGCCCGATCTCGCGGCCGACGTCGCAAAGCGGCTCGGCGTCAAGCTCGAGCTCGTCCCGGTCGTCGCGTCGAACCGCATCCAGTTCCTGCAGCAGGGCAAGATCGATTTGATGATCGCGACGATGAGCGACACGCCCGAGCGGCGCAAGATCGTCGACATCGTCGAGCCCGACTACTACGCGTCGGGGACGAATGTCCTGGCGAAGAAGTCGGAAAACCTGAAGAGCTGGGAACAGCTCAAGGGCAAGAAGGTCTGCCTGATCCAGGGCTCGTTCTACAACAAGGAGCTGCAGGAAAAGTACGGCATCGAAGGCGTCGCCTTTCCCGGCACGGCGGAAGCGTACTCGGCGCTGCGCAACGGCAACTGCGTCGCGTTCGCCTATGACGACACGGCGATCCAGGGCGAGCTGCAAAAGCCCGAGTGGAAGGACTACGACATGCCGCTCGACTCGATCCTGGTCGTGCCGTGGGGCCTTGCCGTCAAGCAGGGGGAGAAGGCGTTCGCCGATTTCATGTCGAAGACGGTGACTGACTGGCACAAGAGCGGCCTCATCATCGAGCTCGAGAAGAAGTACGGCATCAAGCCGACGAAGTTCGCGCAGGAGATGCACCAGAAGTACAGCAAGTAACCGCGACTCCATGCGGCTCGGCGCGCGGGTGCGAGCTCCGCGCGCCGGGCAATCCTGAACGCCGACGGGGGAGCGGTCGATGCAGTTCGTCTGGGACTGGTTCCGGTGGCTGTACGACACCACCGGCATCAACCTGACGATTTTCTACGACGCGTTCGATCGGGCGCGCTTCGTGAGCGGATTCTGGATGACCGTCAAGCTGTCGGTCGTCTGCATCCTGCTGTCGGTGGTCATCGGCATCTTCGGCGCATGGGTCCAGGGCTCGCGGCTGCGCGTCGCGCGTAGCGTCGTCCATTGGTACATCCAGGCGTTCCGCAACACGCCGCCGCTCGTCCAGCTCTACTTCTTCTACTTCGGCCTCGGCAGCGTGATCACCGCGGCCACGGGGCGTCCCATCATCACGAACGTCGCGTGGGCGATCGTGTCGCTGTCGTTTTTCGCGGGCGCGTTCAACGTCGAGATCTTCCGTTCGGGCATCGAGGCGGTGCCGCGCACGACGGTCGAGGCTGCGGAGTCGCTCGGCTTCAGCCGGCTGCAGACGTACCTGCGGGTCGTCTTCCCGCTCGCGTTTCGCATCAGCCTCCCGGCGCTCAACAACAACCTCGTCAACCTGGTCAAGACGACCACGCTCGCGTACGCGATCGCCGTGCCCGAGATGCTGTACGTGTCGAGCCAGATCTGGTCGGACGAGCTCAACGTGCCGGTGATGATGAACGTGCTGTTGATCTGTTATTTCGTGCTGGTCGGCATCCTCGTCTACCTGATGCATCGGTGGGAGCGCGCGCTGCACGTGCCGGGGTTTGGCGTATGAGACATCCCGTGTCGAGCCCATGCCGCGCCGCGAGCGATCCGCGCCCGATGCCGGTGCTGCTGCCCGCGGCCGCGCGGCTCACGCGAAAGGCGTTGCGCGAGCGGCGCGAAGGCGCACCGGCGTTTCGCCTCGCGCCGTCGCACGGCATGGCACTGCTGGTCGCCTTCGCCGTCGGCTGCGGCATCGCGCAGGCGCAATCGCGGCCCAACGACCCGTCGATTCTCGAGACGATCTGGAAGTGGACGCCGCTTCTCGCGCGCGGCTTCGTGTTCAACCTCGCGATCAGCTTCCTCGCCATGGCGATCGGCACGCTGGCCGGATTCGTCCTCGGCTTCGCGCAGATCTCGCTGCTGCCGCCCGTGCGCAAGGGCGCGGTCTTCGCGACGCACTTCTTCCGCAACGCGCCTTGGCTCGTGCTGCTGTTCTACTGCATGTTCCTGTTGCCGTTCCAGGTCACTGTGTTCGGGGTCACGATCCCGATTCCCGACTGGACGAAGGCGACGCTCGGCCTCGCGCTGCCGGTGATGGCGAACGTGTCCGAGATCGTGCGCGGCGCAGTGCAGTCGATCCCCACGACACAATGGGAGGCCGCGGCATCGCTCGCGTTCACGCGGCGCCAGACGATGCGGATGATCATCTTTCCCCAGTGCGTCAAGCGCATGCTGCCACCCTGGATGAACCTCTACGCCATCCTCACGATGGCAACCGTGCTGGCATCGATCGTCGGCGTAAACGAGATGATGACGCTGACGCAGCGCGCACTGTCCGCCGAGAACCGGCCGGGCCTGCTGCTGTCGTTCTACGCGTACGTGCTGCTCTGGTTCTTCGTCTACTGCTACCCGATCGCGCGCTGGACCGTTCGCCTCGAAGCCCGCTACGCCGTCAAACAGTGACAACCATGGCCGAAGCCGACCGACCGATCGTCGAGGTACGCGAAGTGCACCAGTCCTTCGGGCACGTGGAGGTGCTGAAGGGTGTCTCGCTCAGCGTCGCGAAGGGCGGCGTCGTCTGCATCATCGGGCCCTCCGGTTCCGGCAAGTCGACGCTGCTTCGCTGCATCAACGGCCTCGTGCCGATCAAGAGCGGCCGCATCCGCGTCGCGAACTTCGAGGTGCACGAGCTGCATACCGACCACGAGAAGATCGCGCTGCGCAAGGAAGTGTCGATGGTGTTCCAGCAGTACAACCTTTTTCCGCACAAGACGGCGCTCGAGAACGTGATGATGGCGCCGATCCACGTGCTGAAGGAGGACCGGAAGACGGTGCGCGAGCGCGCGATCGCGCTCCTCACCAAGGTGGGGCTCGCGGCGAAGCAGGATGCGTATCCCGGGGAGCTGTCGGGAGGGCAGCAGCAGCGGGTGGCGATCGCGCGCTCGCTCGCAATGCGCCCCGAGGTGATGCTCTTCGACGAGGTGACCGCGGCGCTCGATCCCGAGACGGTGAAGGAAGTGCTGAACACGATCCGCGAGCTCGCCGGCGAGGGGATGACGTGCATCCTGGTCACGCACGAGATGCGCTTCGCGCGCGAGATCGCCGACGAGGTGCACTTCACCGACGGGGGATTGATCGTCGAGTCCGGCTCGCCCGCCGAGCTCTTCGATCACCCGCAGAAGGAGCGGACACGGGCGTTCCTGTCGCAGATCCTGTAAATGGGGTCGCAGCCGTGGCGATCGGTGTCAGACACGTGTCTGGCGCCGATCAGACCCCGCGCACGAAGCCGCGGAATATCACGGCTCTGACCCCACCGTGAAACGCTACTCGATCTTCTCGCTCCTCGGTAACGCGCTCTCGGGCGACGACGACTGGCCGCTCGCCTGGCGCAGCCCGGCGCCGAAGAAGCGCTACGACGCCGTGATCGTCGGCGGTGGCGGCCACGGGCTCGCGACCGCGTACTACCTTGCGAAGGAGCACGGCATCCGCGACGTCGCCGTGCTGGAGAAGGGCTGGCTCGGCGGCGGCAACACGGGCCGCAACACGACGATCGTCCGCTCGAACTACCACCTCGACGCGAACGCGCAGTTCTATGAGTTCTCGCTGAAGCTCTGGGAGGGATTGTCGCAGGCGCTCAACTTCAACGTGATGTACAGCCCGCGCGGGGTGCTCAATCTCGTGCACACGCCCGCGGACATGGATGCGGCGCTGCGTCGGGGCAATGCGATGCGTTTGAACGGCATCGACGCGAAATTCCTTTCGCGCGAAGAGATCGCCGCATGGATTCCAAGCCTCGACTGCTCGCCCGAGGCCCGTTTTCCGATCCAGGGCGGTCTGCTGCAGCCGCGCGGCGGCACCGTGCGGCACGACGCGGTGGCGTGGGGCTACGCGCGCGCGGCCGACGCGCTCGGTGTCGACATCATCCAGCAATGCGAGGTGACCGGCATCCGCGTCGCGGGCCGTGCGGTCGCCGGCGTGCGCACGACGCAAGGCGACATCGCGACGACCAGGCTCGGCATCGCGGTGGCAGGGCATTCGAGCCAGGTTGCGGCCATGGCGGGCGTGCGCCTGCCGATCGAGTCGCACGTGCTGCAGGCGATGGTGTCCGAGCCCGTCAAGCCGGTGCTCGACACGGTCGTGACGTCGGGCGCCGTGCACTTCTACGTCAGCCAGTCCGACAAGGGCGAGCTCGTGATGGGCGGCGACCTCGACTTCTACAATTCGTACGCGCAGCGCGGCAACTTCCCGAAGATCGAGGAGGTCGTCTCGGCCTGCTGTGCGCTCTTCCCGAGCTTCGGGCGCCTGCGGCTCATGCGCACGTGGGGCGGCATCATGGACATGACGATGGACGGCAGCCCGATCATCGGCAAGCTTCCCGTGGACGGGCTGTACATGACGGGTGGCTGGTGCTACGGCGGATTCAAGGCGACGCCGGCCTCCGGGTGGACGCACGCATGGACCATCGCGCACGACGCGCCGCATCCGCTCAACGCGGCGTTCACGCTCGAGCGCTTCGCCGAGGGGCGCCTGCTCGACGAGAAGGGCGCGGGTCCGACGCCGTGGGCGCATTGATCGCCGGCACGAGCGAGGAACGGCTCGCATGATGCAGATTCCCTGCCCGTGGTGCGGGCCGCGCAACCAGGTCGAATTCACCTACGGCGGCGAAGCGACGCTTACGCGGCCGGCACCGGACGCGCCCGAGGCGGCGTGGGCCGGGTACGTCTACTTCCGCGACAACCCCTGCGGCCCGCACGAGGAGCTGTGGTTCCACGGCGCCGGCTGCCGCAGCTGGTTCAAGGTGCGCCGGAACACGCGGACGCACGACATCGCGGGGAGTGCGTCCATCGATCGGCCAATGCCAAGCGATCGTGAAGGCCACCAAGCGGGCGCGCATCCGCGCGTCCGCGACGAGGCGTGACCCAACGCTGCCGGCTCGCGAGCGGCGGCGTCATCGACCGTTCGCGCCCGCTCGCGTTCGAATACGACGGCAGGCGCTACGAAGGCTACGCCGGCGACACGCTCGCCTCGGCGCTGCTCGCGAACGGCGTTCACCTCGTCGGCCGCAGCTTCAAGTATCACCGGCCGCGCGGCATTTACGGCATCGGCGCCGAGGAGCCGAACGCGCTCGTGCAATTGGGGCGCGGCGCGCGCACCGAGCCCAATACCCGCGCGACGACGGTGGAGCTCTACGACGGACTGGTCGCGCGCAGCCAGAACTGCTGGCCTTCGGTGCGCTTCGATGTCGGCGCGATCGCGAATGCATTGTCGCCCGTTCTGCCGGCCGGCTTCTACTACAAGACGTTCATGTGGCCACCGACGCCGAGATGGTGGCTGCGCTACGAGCACTTCATCCGCGGTGCGGCCGGCATGGGCCGCGCACCCGACGCGCCCGATCCCGACCGCTACGAGCATCGCTTCGCGCACTGCGACGTCTTGGTGATCGGAGGAGGACCGGCAGGGCTCGCCGCTGCGCGCGCTGCGGCAGGCGAGGGCGCGCGCGTGATCGTGTGCCACCAATCCAGCCGCTTCTGTGGCGCGCTCGACGGTACCGAGGCACGGGTCGACGATCGTGGCGGCAACGATTGGTCCGACGCCTGCATCGCCGAGCTTCGCGCACACCCCGACGTCACGCTGCTGCCGCGCACCACCGCGTTCGGGTACTACGACGACAACCTCGTCGGTGCGCTCGAGCGGCTCGAGTGCGTCGAGGCGGTGCTACCGGCGCGCCCGCGGCAGCGCCTGTGGTTGATCCGCGCGAAGGCCGTCGTGCTCGCGACCGGCGCGATCGAGCGCGGCATCGCGTACGCGAACAACGACCTTCCCGGGACGATGCTCGCGAGCGCCGTGTCCGGCTATCTGAGTCGTTACGCGGTCCTCCCCGGCACGCGCGCGGTCGTCTTCACCAACAACGATGCGGCCTATGCGTGCGCGCTTGCGCTGCACCAAGCGGGAATTGCGCTCGCCGCGATCGTCGATGCGCGGCCCGCGGCGAAACTCGAGGGCGGCTGGTGCGAGCGGGCCCGCGCGGCAGGGCTTCAGGTGCTCGCCGAATCGGTCGTCGCCGCCGCGCGCGGCCGGCGGCGCGTTGCGCGCGTCGACGTGCGGCCGCGCGCCGGCGGCGCCGTCACGGCGCTGGACTGTGATCTCGTCGCCGTGTCGGGCGGCTTCAGTCCCACCGTGCACCTGTTCTCGCAAGCGCGCGGGACGCTGCGTTACGACGAGACTTCGGCGAGCTTCCTGCCGGGCGAATCGCCGATGGCGATCGTCGCGGCGGGTGCGGTGGAAGGCTGCTTCGCCCTAGGCGCCGCGGTGGCGCGCGGCGAAGCGGCGGCGCGCGAGGCGCTCGCGCGTGCGGGTTTCCCGGCGTCGTCCACGCCATCGCGGTCGAGTGCCACATTGTCGCTCGCCGACGCACGCATCGCCGTCGACGCGCTGTGGTCGGTACCGGGTGAGGATCGGGCCAAGCGCTTCGTCGATCTGCAGAACGACGTCACCGTTCGCGACATCGCGCTGGCGAAGCGCGAGGGCTACCAGGCCGTCGAGCACCTCAAGCGCTACACGACGCTCGGCATGGGGACCGACCAGGGGAAGACGAGCAACTTCCTGGGGCTTGCGCTGATGGGCGAGGCGCTCGCCGTGCCGATACCGCAGGTCGGCACGACGACGTTTCGCCCGCCGTACACGCCGATCACGCTCGGCGCCGTCGCCGGTCACGCGCACGGCCCGCACGTCGAGCCGACGCGTCATACGCCGATGCATGCCTGGCACGCCGAGCGCGGCGCGCGCTTCGTCAACGCGGGGTTGTGGAAGCGCCCGCATTCGTATCCGCGGCAGGACGAGTCGGAAGACGATGCGGCCTTGCGCGAGGCCGGGAACGTCCGCGCGAACGTCGGCGTCGTCGATGTCTCGACGCTCGGCAAGATCGAACTCGGGGGGCGCGACGTCGGCGAGTTCCTGAACCGCGTCTACATCAATCGCTTCGACAACCTCGCGGTCGGACGCTGCCGCTACGGCGTGATGCTGCGCGAGGACGGCTTCGTGCGCGACGACGGCACGACGTCCCGCCTCGACGAGTCGCATTACCTGATGACGACGACGACGGCGAACGCGGTGTCGATCATGCAGGCGATCGAGCGCCTGCTGCAGGTCGACTGGCCCGACCTCGACGTCCATGCCACGTCGGTGACCGAGCAGTGGGCCGCGTGCGCGCTATCGGGGCCGCGTGCGCGCGCGGTGCTCGCCGCGCTCGTCGATATCGACGTATCAAACGAGGCGTTTCCGTTCCTCGGGGTCGCGCGCTGCAACGTGCAAGGCATCTCCGGCGCGATTCCGGCGCGGGTCTTCCGCATGAGCTACTCGGGCGAGCTCGCCTACGAGATCCACGTCCCGTCCACGCACGGCCGAGCGATGTGGGACGCCGTGCTCGACGCGGGTGCGCCGCACGGCATCATGCCGTACGGCACCGAGGCGATGAACACGCTGCGCGTCGAGAAGGGCCACGTCGTCGTCGGCGCGGAAATCGACGGACGGACGACCGCCGCCGACCTCGGCATGGAGAAGCTCGTCAACGCCGGCAAGTGGTGCATCGGCAAGCCGCTGCTCGGGCGTGCCGCGCTGAACGCGCCCGATCGCTGGCAACTCGTCGGGCTGACCGCGCAAGACAACGCGCGCATGCCGCGCGGCGCGAAGCTCGTGAGCGATCCCGGCCATGCGCTGCCTGCGCCGATGCAGGGGCACGTGACGTCGTGGTGCGACAGCCCGCACGTGGGCGCGTCGATCGCGCTCGCGTTGCTTGCGGGCGGGCGCGCGCGCCACGGCGAAACGCTGTGGGCGGTGTCGCCGCTGACCAACGCCAAGGCGCGCGTGAAGGTCGGGCCGCCGTGCTTCATCGACCCTGCCGGAGAGCGGCTTCGTGCCTGACGCCGGTCGATCGGTGAACACGATCTCAGGCGCGCCCGACGCGGCGTCGTTGCTGGTGCTGGCCGAGGTCGCGCTCGGCGCCGCATGGAACGTGCGCGGGGATCCGGGGCGTTGCGCAATCGGTCCTGCCTGTGCGGGCGCGTTTGCGCTGCCCTTGCCCCAGACGCCGAATACGAGCGCGCGCGGGGAAGACAAGGCGCTCCTGTGGCTCGGCCCACGCTCCTGGCTCTTCGTGGCCGCGCCCGGCGCGGCGCCAAACGACCTGGATGCCACGCGCGACGCGCTGCGCGCCGTGGGCGCAGCGCTGTTCGACGTCTCGGCGAGCTACGTCGCGTGGTCGGTGGCCGGTCCGACGAGCGCCGCGGTGCTCAATGGCGGCTGTCCGCTCGACCTTCATCCACGCGCGTTTCCCGCCGGCGCATGCGCGCAGAGCCTGCTCGGCCACGTGGGCGCGCTGATCTATCGTCCCGACGACGCAGAGCGCTTCGTCGTGATGGTGCCCCGAAGCTACGCCGCCGATGCGTGGCGCGATCTGTGCACGTGGGCGTCGTCGGACGGCTACCGGATCGCTGCAGCGCAACCCTTCCCGGGATGCAATTCGGGCTCACACTCGAATCTCGGAATTCGAGTCTGACCCCGAATTCCTGAAGTCGGGACTCAGCGCAGCGTCACCCACGCCGGCGCGTGATCGCTCGGCCGGTCGCGGCCGCGATACTCGCTGTCGACACCGGCCTCGATCAGTCGCTGCGCGAGATTCGGCGAAAGCAGCAAGAAATCCATCCGGAAACCCTGGTTGCGGCGAAACGCGAGCGCATTGACCCAGTACGTGTAGATGCGCGCGTTCGGATGCAAATGGCGATGGGCATCGACCCAGCCTTGTGCCAGCAGCATCCGATATGCCTCACGCGTTTCGGGTTGCATCACCGCATCCTCGCGCCATAGCGAGGCGTTGTAGATGTCGGCGTCGGTCGGGACGACGTTGAAGTCGCCGGCGAGCACGACCTGCTTGCCGGTGGCGAGCAGCGCCTTCGCATGTGCGCGCAGGCGCGCGAACCACCCGAGCTTGTAGTCGAACCGCAGCCCCGGCCGCGGATTGCCGTTCGGGAGGTAGATCGACGCGACGACGAGGCCATGCGCGGAAGCTTCCAGGTAGCGGCTTTCGCGGTCGTCGGCGCCGCCTGGCAGGCCGCGCCGAATTTCGTGCAGCGCGTCGCCCTTCGCGAGGATCGCCACGCCGTGATGCGCGCGCTGGCCGTGCCACACGGCCGCGTAGCCCGCTGCCTCGATGGCGCGCGCCGGGACAGTCGCATCGCCCGTCTTGATCTCCTGCAGGCACGCGACGTCGGGGCCGGTTTCGTCCAGCCATTCGAGGAGCCGTGGCAGGCGCCCGTTCACGCCGTTCACGTTGAACGCGGCAATCTTCATGTAGTCCGCGCTCCGACAGCCATCCGCGCGCCCGGCCGATTGCACGTTTCGACGGCGGCGCGAACATCGGCGAGCGGGAGACACCCCGCGTTACGGAGGCTCATGATGAATCGAAACCAGGTGAAAGGCGCCGCCAAGGACATCAGCGGCAAGGTCCAGCGCAAGGTCGGCGAGATGACGAACGACCGCTCCGCGCAAGCGGAAGGCGCCGCCAAGCAGGTCGAAGGCAAACTGCAGAAGGGTATCGGCAACGTGCAACAGGCGGCGCAGGACGCCGATCGCAAGACGCAGCAATCGGCGCACGACGCGGATCGGAAGAGCCGGGAGTAGCCGGTACGCGGGGATGCCCTGCCCAAACCGGTGAAATACGCGGGCCAGGGGATCGCGTCCGGTGCGCACACCCGGCGCCCCGACCGTTCGTGGGTCCCTTCTCGCGGGGCCGCCCGCCCGGGGCCGCTGCGGCACGCAGCGGTACCGGGTCGGCTCACTTCGGCGAGATCCTCTCCATCGCTGCCTCCCGAAATCTGGCGCGCGTGCCTCGCTACTTGCGAAACAGCCAAAGCAGCAGCGACAGGACGACCGAGACGACGAGGCAGGTGACGATCGGAAAATAGAAGCCCCCGTTCGCCGTGTCGATCCGGATGTCGCCCGGCAGGCGGCCGAGCGGTAGCCGTGACAGCCAGGGCCAGAGGATCCCCGCCGCCAGGACGGCCAGGCCGATCACGATCAGCGCGCGTTGCATGTTGTCCAAAAGACTGCGCGGACCTGCGTTCGTTCAGCCCGCGCCCGCGTACGCGTTCAGCATCCCAACCGCTCGGCCAGGTCGACGAGGCTTCCCACCGCGACGTCGACAGGCGCGCCGGGCTCCGTCTCGGCCAATCCCGACGCGAACTCGTGCGGCCGCGCGACGAACGCGGTGCGCAGTCCCGCCGCCGCGGCCGCGACCAGGTCCGACGTGTGCGCGGCGACCATCATCGTCTCGTTGGGTGCGCAGTCGAAGGCCGCGGCGCTCGCCTGGTACACGACGGCTTTCGGCTTGTAATCGCGCGCGATTTCCGCGCCGAGGATCGCGTCCCAGGGAAATCCATTGCGGCGCGCGAGGTCGACCATCAGCGAGATGTTGCCGTTGGAGCAGGGCGCGAGGAGATGGCGTTTGCGCAGGCGTGCGAGGCCGCCCGCCACTTCGGGCCACGCGTCGAGGCGATGCCAGGCGAGGTTCAACCGGGCGCGCGCCGCTTCGTCGACTCGCCCGAGCCCGAGCGAGGCGAGGACGGCATCGAGGTTGCGCCGATGCAGCACGTCGAGCTTGCAAAACGGAATGCGCCCGCTGCGCACTTGGTTCATCGCGGGTTGGTATTGCGCGCGCCACGCATCGGCGAAGGCCGCTGCGTCGACGTTCACGCCAAGCGGCGCCAGGATTGCATCGGTCTCGCGCGCCACGCCGCTGCGCCAGTCGACGAGCGTGCCGAAGACGTCGAACAGGAGTGCCTTGATATGCAGCGGCGCTCCGGCGGGGAATGCGGTCGGGGAGGACAGGAACGGCCGGCGCGTGTGCGGAAGTTCGAGCAATGGTACAGCGCTTTCGCGCGGCCGGCGCGTCGAGCGCGGTGAAATGTCCCGGGCTAAAATGCGCCGGTTCCCTCCCTGATCGCCAACGCCATGCGGTTCGAAGCCAAAAACGTCCTCGGCGGTCCGCTCGCTCCCTGCTCGCTCGCGCCGCGCACCGGGTTCTACCGCGACGGCTGCTGCAATACCGGCTCGGACGATGTCGGCATGCATGTGGTCTGCGCGCGCATGACGCACCCGTTCCTGGCGTTCGAACGCCGGCACGGCAACGATCTCCTGACGCCGGTGCCGGACCTCGATTTTCCGGGACTCGCTCCGGGCGACCGATGGTGCATCTGCGCCGCGCGCTGGCGGCTCGCGTTCGCCGCGGGCGTGGCGCCGCCGGTCGTGCTCGAGGCGACGCACGAGGAAACGCTCGCCGTCATTCCGCTCGCCGACCTGCGGCGTCACGCGATCGATCTGCACTGACCCGGCGCCGCGCGGCGCGCCTGTCGCTTTCAGGAGTCACCACAATGCAGGAGATCCTCCCCGACATCTTCACGTGGTCGTCGTTCTCGGAACCGCACGGCTACAACTTCAACGGTTACCTCGTGCGCGACGCGGAGGGCAACCTGTGCATCGATCCCGTCCTGCCCGGCGAGGACGATCTCGCCGAGATCGAACGGATGGGCGTTGCGAAGATCGCCCTCACCAACCGCAATCACGCGCGCGGCGCGACGACGGTCCACGCACGCACCGGCGCGCCGGTCCTCATTCACCCGGACGACGCCGCGTATGCGCGAAGCCAGGGCACGCCCATCGACGGTGAGCTGCGCATCGGCGAGCGCATCGGCCCGCTCACGATCGAGCCGGCCGCCGGCAAGTCGCCCGGCGAGGTCGTGCTGCATTGGCCGCAACGCCGGCTGCTCTTCGTCGGCGATGCGATCATCGGCAATCCTCCGGGTCGCTGCGCGCTTCTGCGCGAAAAGGTCCTCGACGACCCGGCGCGATTGCGGCGCAGCGTGCGTAATCTCCTGGAACTCGATTTCGATGCGCTGCTCGTCGGTGACGGCACGCCGATCCTGCACGACGCGAAGGCCCGCCTCGCCGAGCTCGTCGCGACGTTTCCGCAATAGCGCGGTCCATGCGGGATGCGGCACGCGCCAGGCGGCGCCTTTAGGATAGCGACGATCGGCGACGCAGTGCGACGATACATGCGGCGGGCGGTGCCGGCGCTGGCGCTGGCTGCGACACTGCTCGTCGGCGTGCCGGCGCCCGCCGCCAGGGAGAAAGCCATGAGCCTCGTCATCCAATCCGCGGCGTTCGACGCGAACGGCGCGATACCGACGAATTACACGTGCGAGGGCAACGACACGTCTCCGCCGCTCGCGTGGAGCGGTGCGCCATCCGGAACGCGCAGCTTCGCGCTGATCGTCGACGATCCGGACGCCCCCGATCCCGCCGCACCGCGGACGACCTGGGTGCACTGGGTGCTCTACAACATTCCGGCCGCCACGATGGGCCTGCCCGAGGCGGTCGCGCCGCGCGCGCTTCCCACCGGCACGCGCGAGGGCCGCAACGACTGGGGGCGCACGGGCTACGGCGGCCCGTGCCCGCCGATCGGCCGGCATCGCTACTTCTTCAAGCTCTACGCGCTCGACACGGCGTTACCCAATCTGCAGGGACCGAGCAAGGCCGCGCTCGAAAAGGCGATGCAGGGCCACGTCCTCGCGCAGGCGACGCTGATCGGCACCTACCGGAAGCACACGTAGCGCGCATCGGCCGACGTCGATGCGCTGGCTCTTCGAACCGCGGCTCACCAACCCGGCGTTCGGCGATCCGGGGCTGTACGTCGACTTTCGCGACGAGCGGCGCGCGCTGCTGTTCGACCTCGGCGACCTCGCCGCGCTGCCGCCGCGCAAGCTCATGCGCGTTTCGCACGTCTTCGTCACGCATGCCCACATGGACCACTTCGCCGGGTTCGACCATCTGCTCGCCGTGGTGCTGGGGCGCAAGGCGCATCTCACGCTGTTCGGCGGACCCAACTTCGTCGCGCAGGTCGAGCACAAGCTTCGCGCGTACACGTGGAACGTCGTCTACCGCTACGACGCGCTGACGCTCGACGTCGGCGAGATCGGCACGGACGGCCGCGGCCAATGGGCGCGCTTCTCGACGCGGACCAACTTCGTGCGGGAGGCGAGCGCGTCGTTCGCGCTCGCGGGCGACGTCGTGCACGACGAGCCGACGTTTCGCGTGCGCGCGCGCTTCGTCGACCACGACGTGCCGTGCCTCGCGTACGCGATCGAAGAGAAGGCGCACGTCAAGGTGGCGAAGGACCGGCTGGCGGCGCTCGGCGTGGCGACCGGTGCATGGTTGCGCGATCTCAAGCACGCCGTGCTGTCCGGTGCACCGGACGCGACGCCGCTCGAGGTCGCGTGGCGCGACCGCGCGGGCGATCACGCGATGACCCGCACCGTCGGCGAGTTGCGCCATCTGATCCTCGACGTCGTGCAGGGGCAGCGGATCGGCTACGCCACGGATCTGCGTTACACCGAGGACAACGTGCGCACGCTCTGCGCGCTCTTCGCGGGCATCGACGTGCTGTTCATCGAGAGCGTCTTCCTCGACGAGGATGCCGAGCACGGCGCCCGCAAGAACCACCTGACCGCGGGGCAGGCGGGCCGTGTCGCGCGCGCCGCGGGCGCGAAGGCCGTGCATCCGTTCCACTTCTCGCCGCGCTATGAAGGGCGCGAAGGCGAGATCGTGGCCGAGCTGCGCGCCGCCTGGTCGGGCGCGGCCGTCGACGAGTCGGAGCGCCTGATCAAGCGATGATGGCATCTCCCGCGGCGAATGGGGCAGGGACGCGGCGGGCCGAACGCGCGGCAGGAACGCCTGGTTACGCGCTGCCCTTCACCGTGGCGCGCGCGCGCACCGTCTGCAGCACCACCAGCACGCCGAGCACGGTGAATCCGACCGCGTCGCTGACGTAGCCGGGCTTGATGAGGAGCAGCGCCGCGACCACCAGGAAGGCGCGCTCCCACCAGGCGCATGGGCGGCGCAGATACCCCATCAGGCCCCCGGCGAGGCAGACGACGCCGATGACGGCGGAGGCGCACGACGACGCGATCGTCGTCCAGTCGCCGATCATGAGCAGCGACGGCTCGTAGACGAACATGAACGGCACGATGTACGCAGGCGCCGCGACCCGCACGGCTTCCAAGCCGGAGCGCCACAGGTCGGTGCGCGCGAGACCGGCGGCGGCGAACACGGCCAGCGCGACCGGCGGGGTGATCGCGGAGAGAATCGCGAAATAGAACGCGAACATGTGCGCGGCGGGCGTCGTGGCGCCGAGCTTGATCACCGCCGGGACGAGCAGCGACACCATCACGATGTACGAAGGGGTCGTCGGCATGCCCATGCCGAGAATGATCCCGGCGAGCGCCGTCAAAAGCAGCGCCAGGATGAGCGAATTCTGCGCGAGCGCGACGACGACCTGCGTGAAGACGATCCCGAGCCCGGTGATCGTGACGACGCCGATGACGATGCCCGCGCAGGCGCACGCCATCGCGACCGCGAGCGTGTTGCGGGCGCCGTCGACGAGGGCATCGAAGACGCTGCGCCAGGTGATGTTCGATCGCGTCGACGCGCGCAGGAGCGCCATCGGAATGCAGGCGAGCGCGCCGGCCAGCGCGCAAAGCGGCGCCGAATAGCCGAGCATCAGGCCGAACAGCACGACGAAGATCGGCACGAACAGGTGCCCGCGGTCGACGAGCACCCGCGTAAGCCGCGGCAGCTCGGCGCGCGGCACGCCCTTCAGCCCGTGGCGCAGCGCCTCGAAGTGCACCGCGCAGAAGACCGCGACGTAATAGAGCAGGGCCGGAATCGCCGCCCACAATGCGACCTGCGCATACGGCACCGCGAGGAATTCGGCCATCACGAATGCGGCGGCGCCCATGATCGGCGGCATCAACTGCCCGCCGGTCGATGCGACGGCCTCGACGGCGGCGGCGAACGGCGGCCGGAAGCCGGTCTTCTTCATCAGCGGGATCGTGATCGGCCCGTCGACCATCACGTTCGCGACGGCGCTGCCCGACACCGTCCCGAACAGGCTCGACGACACGACGGAGACCTTCCCCGGCCCGCCCGCCGTGTGGCCGGTGAGCGACAGCGCGAAGTCCATGAAGAGCTGGCCGGTGCCGCTTTTCTCCATGAACGCGCCGAACAGCACGAACAGCATGACGTAGCTCGCGGACACGCCGAGCGTCGAGCCGAAGATGCCCTCGGTCGACAGGTAGAGCTGCTCGAGGAGAACGGGCAGCCGCACGTGGGTGAAGAGCGCATAGACGACGAAGGCGATGGCGGTGAGCGGCAGGGCGAGCCCGATCACGCGCCGCGTCGCCTCGAGCACGATGACGACCGCCACGACGGCGAAGAACATGTCCGACGGCGTCAGGTCGTCGATGTAGATGATGCGGCTGATGAAGTAGTCGTAGTTCAGGAAGATGTGCAGCACGAACCCGAAGGCGAGCGCGAGCAGCAGCACGTCGAGCGTGCGCCACGCCGCGTGGCCGGGACGCGTCGGATAGAGCAGGAAGACGAGCGTCAGCGCGAACAGCAG
Organism: Rudaea sp.; assembly: GCA_050257435.1. Taxonomy (GTDB): domain Bacteria; phylum Pseudomonadota; class Gammaproteobacteria; order Burkholderiales; family Casimicrobiaceae; genus VBCG01. The sequence goes on along the minus strand of JBLMWW010000041.1, from coordinate 21,424 downwards.
GTGCGTGCCGCGGAAGAACATCGCCTCCGGCGGGCCGAAGGCGGCGACATACATGTGATAGAGCGACATCGCGACCGCGATGCCGTTGACGAGCAGGTGGAGCGCGCGGCCTGCCGGCGCGGTCGCCGGCATTTCTTCGGTGACGACGCCGACCGGAGGGGCTGCCAAGCGATCTCCTCGTTGCCGCGTTGGCTCGATGGCCGGTGAGGCGTGGCGCCACCCCGGCGCACGCCTGCCTGGTACGGCGGCGGGCGCCGCGCGCCCGCCGCGCCGCTACATAGCGCCGACTTCCTTGTAGTACTTCGCGGCGCCCTTGTGGAACGGCACTCCGATGTCGACGGCCATGTCCTTGGGCGTGAGGCCCTGGATCGGCTTCACCACCGCCGCCATGTCGGCGACGTGCGTGGCCATCACCTTCGTCATCTGGTAGACCATGGCCTCGGGCAGGTCGCAACGGGCGACGATGTGCGTCGAGTAGCCGATCACCGGGACGTCCTTGTCCTGCTTGGGATAGGTTCCCGCCTTGATCATCAGCTTGTGATAGCCCGAATTCATCTTGTGCAATTCGTTCATCGTCTTGTCGTCGACGGGCACGAGGTCGATGTCGCGCGCGCTCGCGAGGTCCATCACCGACGAGGCGGGCGAGGTCGTGCCGAGCGTGAATACCTGCGCATGGCCGTCCTTCATCATGCCGACGGCGTCGGTGTACCCTGCCTGGAAGTTGGCCTTGGCGAGCGAATCGTAGTTCATGCCGTTGATCTTCAGCACCAGCCCGGTCAGGATCTCGCCCGTGTTGCCCTTCGGCTGCGTGACGAGCACCTTGCCCTTGAGATCGGCGAACGACTTGACGTGCGCATCCTTGAGCGCGACGACCTGGAAGTACTGCGGGTAGAGATTGGCGACCTGGCACACGTGGTTCGTCTTGCCGGGATACGGTGGCCGCCCCTCGATGCCGTCCACGGTCGTCGCGGAGTTGGCGAATCCGATTTGCGCCTTGTTCTCCTCGACGCCGCGCACGTTCGCGATGCCCGCGCCGGGCGTTTCCTGGATCGACAGGCCCGGGATCGCCTTCTCCCACAGGTTCTTGAGGGCCCCGCCGAGCGGAATCCACGATCCGCCCTGCGGCCCGGTCATGAACGTGATCTGTTCGGCGGATGCCGCGGGCGCGGCGGCGGCGAGGCACGCGACGAGCGCGAGCCCGCTCATACGATTGCGCATTTCACTCCTCCATTGGGGATGGGCCCGCATTGCTGCGGGCCCGGGTCGTGGGTGCGCAGGCATTCTCTGCGGCGGCGGGTGGGCGGTCAAGCCGGGCGGCAGGCGCCTGTCTCGGTCAATCCGCCGGTGGCCTGCCTCCCGCGAGCACGACCAGGCCGGCGGGAAGCGTCTCGACGCCGAACGCGGCGCGACGTTCGGCCTCGATGCCACACGCATTCAGGATCCGTACGGCCTCGTCGGCGTCGAAGGTCACGTTGCGGTGATGCTCGTCGACGCGCCGCCAGCCTTCGCCATCGCGAACGAAAACGGTGATGTCGCGATCCAGGCGCTCCGCTGCCGGCCGCGAGAAGCGCGTGACGATCGCCCAATCGTCCTCGACGCGTGCATGCACGTCCGAGACGTCGCGGCGTGCGGCGAACTCGTCGGTGACGAGGTCGATGGCGAGCGCGCCGCCGGGCGGCACCGCCTGCGCGAGTTCGACGAGCGCCTGCGCGATCGCGTCGCGCGTGTCGAGGTAATTCAGCACGTGGCCGGTCGACACGACGGCATCGACGGCGGGTAAGCCGCCTTGCACCCCCGGTGCGAGGCCGGTCGGCAACGACAGCACTTCGAATTGCGCCTCCCGCACATGGTCGCGTGCCAGCGCGATCATCGCCGGCGATGCGTCGATACCCTGCACGTCGAAGCCTGCCGCGACGAGCTCGCGCGCTAGGAGCCCGCTGCCGCAGCCGACGTCGAGCACGCGCGCGCCCGGGGACAGCCCGCTCTCGAGCAGGTACGAAACGATGCCGGGCGCGACGTTGCGTGCGTGCTGGGAGTACCCGTGGTGATGCACCCACGCCAGATCGGCGTGATAGTACGGCCGGCTCGCGGGGGCGATCGTCTTGCCGTCGTGCGCGCGATGCGTAGGCGTCGTGACGCGGCGCTGATGGATGAGATCGGTGAGGGCAGCCGACAGGCGAAGGCCGGGGGCGAGGCCGAGCCCGCGCGCCTGCGCGTTGACGCGGGAGATGATGCCGTTGTCCCACGTGTCCTGCGCGTCGCCGATGCGCGCACTCGTGTGCGCGACGGTTCCCGCTGCGACGCTTCGCGCTTCCAGCAACTGCAGCGCGACGAGGCCGGCGTCGTTCTTCCCGACGCCCGCGTCATTGAAGAACACGGCAGCCAGCGGGACCTGGAGCGCGAACGCCGCGGAGCTGCGCCCGCCGTGCGAGGCGCTGACCACGATGGCACCGGCCTCGGCTGAGGTCACCTGCGTGATCGAGTCGACGATGACCACGCGGCCGCCGGCGCCGCGTGCGATCTCGAGCTTCAACATTGTCCCCGTCGATCCGGCGACCGCCGCGCGTCAGCCGCTCTCGCCCGAATTGAAACGCGGCATTGTAACTTTGCTACTGTTCCGGGTGGCGGTCGAAACGGCGGGTATCACGCCGGCATCCGCCATTGCCGCAGCGAAGCGTTGGCCTTCCGCCGGCGTGTCCATTCGGGAGGTCCCGACTTGCACAAGATCGTCTTTCTGGACCGGGCCACGATCGCCCCTCAGGTCAGGCTGCGCCGGCCCTCCTTCGACCACGCGTTGATCGAACATCTGCGCACGCTTCCCGAGGAAGTCGTGCCGCGGTTGGCGGGCGCCTCGATCGCCATCGTGAACAAGGTCGCGCTGCCGGGCGACATGCTCGCCCGGCTGCCCGACCTGCGCCTGATTGCCGTGGCGGCCACCGGGACCGATTGCATCGACAAGAGCCACTGCGAGCGCAACGGGATCGCGGTCGCGAACATTCGCGGCTATGCGGTCAACACCGTTCCCGAGCATGCGTTCGCGCTGATGCTCGCGCTGCGCAGGAACATCATCGCGTATCGGAACGACGTGCTTGCCGGCGAATGGCAAAGGGCAGGCCAGTTCTGCTTCTTCAATCATCCCATCCGCGATCTCGCCGGGGCGCGACTGGGCATCATCGGCGAGGGCGTGCTTGGCCAGCGGGTCGCGGAGCTTTCACGCGCCTTCGGCATGGTGCCGCTGTTCGCCGCGCACAAGGGCGTGCAGGGCCTCGGTCCGCTCTACACCCCTTGGCAGGAGGTGCTGGAGACGAGCGACATCATCACGCTGCACTCTCCGCTGACTCCGCAGACCCGCGGCATGATCGCCATGCCCGAGTTTCAGGCGATGAAACGCCGGCCGCTGATCGTCAACACCGCGCGGGGCGGACTGGTCGACGAGAACGATCTCGTGCGCGCCCTCGATGCCGGCCTGATCGCGGGCGCGGGCTTCGATGTCGCTTGCGACGAGCCGCCTTCGATGGCAAGCCCGTTGATGCGCGCCGCGGGCCGGCCCAACGTCATCGTCACGCCGCACGTGGCATGGGCCTCGGACGAGGCGCAGCAGGCGCTCGCCGACCAGCTGATCGACAACATCGAGAACTTCGTCGCGGGGCGGCCCACGAACCTGGTCCGTGGGGCGTTTTGAGGAGGCGCGGCATCCCGCCTTTTCACCCGCCTGCCGACGATGTTTCGATTGCTGAAGAGGTTTCCAAGCGCGAGCGAAAGATTCAGCGCGCGTCCGCGCCAATGGCGAGGTCGCGCGCCTGCCAGACCGCGATCCTTTCCTTGGCTTCGCGGTAGCCGATGTCGATGATCGGCGCGTAGCGATCGAACGCGAGAATCGGAAAGTCTCCCACCGGCGGCTCGATCAGAAGATCGGCAAGCTCCCGGAACGAGGCCTGGCGCATCCGGTTCGCGCTGTTGATCTCGGTGGCGCGCATGACGGTGCCAAGGATCGAGGGGGCGCGAATCCGCGACCCGAAGAGCCTGAGCCGGCCCATCAGCGCCTGCCAGCCCGACAGGCTCGGGCCGAAGCGGTAGGAACGAAGGCGGTCGTGCGTGGGCATCGGATTGACACCGATCACCGTGCCGCCCGCACACAACGCGCGCATCACGTCGAGCGGCATGTTGTTCATCACGCCGCCATCCACGTGCACCTCGTCGTCTTCGCCCAACAAGGGAGGAAAGATGGCGGGTATCGCGGTGCTGGCGCGTACCGCCCGCCATACCGGGCCGCGGCGGTGCACGATCGCCGTCGCTCGCGAGAGCCCGCTCGACACTCCGAAGTACGGTGTCCACAGGTCCTCGATGGCGAGCTCCCCGAACATGCGGCGGTAGAGCGCGGTTACCTTGCCGCCGGTCATCAGCGCGGCAACGGGCAGCGTGCGATCGAGAAGGAGTCGCGGCGAGGCGAACGTCCCCGCGAGGCTTTCCATCTCCTCGGCGGGAATGTCTGCGGCGACCGCCGCGGCGATCAGCGCGCCGATGCTCGTGCCGCCGACCACGTCGACGGTGATTCCGGCTTCGGCCAACGCTCGCAGCGTGCCGATGTGCGCGAACCCTCGGGCACCACCGCCGCCCAGCACCAGTCCGATCGCCCGGCCGCTGACGCGTCTCGCCAATCGCCGCAGATCCACATCGTTGCCGAGCCGGACATGGTGATGCGTGGTCCCCGGACGCGGTGCGAGCCAGGCGAAGGTGCGCGACGGGCGCGCGGTGGTGTCCGGGTGTAGCAGCACGAGTTCCGTGCGGCCATCGGCTCGCTGCGCGCTCGCCGCGCGCTCGATCTCGCCGGGCTCCTGATCGCCCGATGCGTTCGCAACGATCAGCACGCGGTCGGCCTCGGCGATGCATCGGCGCGTCCACGCGTTCCACTGCGGATCCGCTTGCAGCACGAGCGCGGCGTGCTCCCGCTCCTGCCCGCCCAGCCAGGCCGTCAGCGCCTCGTACACGACGCTGCCCTCGCGCGACCGGGCGATGTCCGGACTGTTCAGCATGCGGTCGACGTCGGCGGAACCGATGAGCGCGGTACTGCCGAATGCCCGGAGCATGTCGGCCAGCCTGCGGCCGAGCGTCCCGAGCGGGACGTCGGCCGTCGCCGGCACCAGGGCGAACGTCCGTGGAGGGCTCTCTCGCACGGCGCGTTGCGCGGTTTGCCGAAGGCGCCACGCTGCGGACCGAACGACCTGCATCATCGCGCGCGGATGCCGATCGAGCAGCTCGTCGAATGCCGCGCGGGTCAAGCGCAACAGATGCGTATCACGAATGGCCCGGATGGAAGCGGAACGAGGCTCGCCCGTCAGCAGCGCCACTTCTCCGACGGCTCCGCCGCGACCGACCTCCTCGAGCAGGCGCTCGTGACCGTCGCCGTCGCTGGTCGTCACGCGCAGGCGCCCGTTCACCACGATGTAGATGTCCTCGCCGGCATCGCCTTCGCGGAAAAGGATCTCGCCACTCGGCAGGTGCGTCCACTCGAGCCGGCCCTCGATCTCGCGCAGCACCTTGTCCTCGAGGTGGCCGAACAGCTCGGTCAGCAGGCGCACGATCTGCGTCCGGCGCAGGCGCGGCAGCGCGCGGCGCATGAACCCCTGCATCGCCTCCGGATGCTTGGCGGCGAGCTGCTCGAACTGCATCCGCGTCAGACGTCCGACGTAGGACGCTTCCATCGCGAACACCGTGGCGGTGCGCGGCTGCCCCGTGAGGAGCGCCATTTCGCCCACTACGCCTCCGGGCCGGATTTCATCGACGTCCGTGACGGTCCCATCGGCGTGCTCGACCCGAATGCCGATCCGGCCGGTCAGCACCAGGAACAGGTCGTCGCCGGAATCACCCTGCTTCAGCAGCACGTCCCCCGGCTTCATGGCGTGTTGGCGAAGCATCGTGCGCAGCTCGGGGAGCAGCGCCGACGAAGACGGGTCTTGCAGTCCCAGCGCGACGAGCTGCTCGTCGAGCGTTCGTGGAGCGCGATCTTCATCGCTGTCCGGCAACGGCGTTGTGACATTCATGGTTTTCTCGACCTTTTCTCTTGAACCGTCGCCGGATCGTCCGCGGCAGCGCGCGCTCCCGAGGAAGGGGGCGATTATCGCTCCGGTGCGTTCGACGGTTGGGCTTCCCCCGCTTCCGGCCCTGGCCGTGCGGAGTGCGTAGAGCAGGGCGCCAACGTCGAGGGAGCGCGGCCGCGCCGGTAAAATCGCAGGCAGTGCCGGCGGCGCAACGCCCGCTCACCCCGTCGATATCCGTGCGGTTCACTCGCGTTTCGAAATATCGTCCGCTCGCCGTCGTCGCGATCGCCGTCGCGGCGGTCGCGCCGCCGCCGGCGTATGCCCGAGCGGTCACGCCACGCGGCCCGCTCACCGCCGACGAGCGTGTGACGATCGACGTGTTCGAGAAGGCCAAGCGCTCGGTCGTCTACATCTCGACGTCGGAGCGGGTGCGCGACCTCTGGACGCGCAACGTGCGCAGCATTCCCCGCGGCACCGGCTCCGGCTTCGTGTGGGACGAGCAGGGCGACGTCATCACGAACTACCACGTCATCGCCGGCGCGTCGGAGGCGCGCATACGCCTGAGCGACGGGCGCGACTACCCGGCGACGCTCGTCGGCGCGAGCGTGTTCCACGACCTCGCCGTGCTGCGCATCAAGGTGCCCTCGCGACCGCCGCCGCCCTTGCCGATCGGCACGAGCCGCGACTTGCGCGTCGGGCAGCGCGTCTACGCGATCGGCAATCCGTTCGGCCTCGACTGGACGCTCACGACGGGCATCGTGTCGGCGCTCGATCGCGCGCTCGACAGCGAGGGGGGCAACACGATCGAGCATCTGATCCAGACCGATGCCGCGATCAATCCCGGCAATTCCGGCGGACCGCTGCTCGACAGCGCCGGTCGCGTCATCGGCATGAGCACGGCGATCTACAGTCCGAGCGGCGCTTCCGCCGGCATCGGCTTCGCCGTGCCGATCGACACGATCAATCGCGTGGCGCCCGCGCTCATCGTGCATGGAAGGTACACGCGTCCCACGCTTGGAATCGGGATGGACGAGGACGTCAACGAGTTCCTGGCGTCACACCTCCGCGTGCAGGGCGTGTACGTGTTGAAGGTCGCGCCGAACGGTCCCGCTGCGCACGCCGGCTTGCGGCCGGCGCGCCTGCAACGCGACGGCACCGTCGTTCCCGGCGATGTCATCGTTGCCGTCGGCGATCAACCCGTCATCAGCGTGGCGCGCCTCGAGGCGCGCCTCGACGACTTCCGCCCGGGCGACCGCGTGCGGCTCGATATCGTGCGCGACGGCAGGCGAACGAGCGTCGAGGCGACGCTCGCGGCAGGAAGCTGACCGTTAAACTGTCGCCGATGGATCCCTCGAACGCTTCGAGCGCAACGCTGCCGCGCGTCACGTACAGCAACGTCACGCAGGATTTCAGCGCCGTGCATACGCGGCTCGACGACGCGATCGCCGCCTTCGAGCGCGGGGGCCTCGGTGGGCTCGTGCGCAATCGGGTGCGTGCCGCCGATCTCCCCGGCGAGGACGAGCGCTCGATCGCGAGCCCGATCGACGCGCGCATCGTGCTCGCGCGCTTCCACCCCGCATCGAACGCCGCGGTCGATGCCGCGGTTGCCGCGGCGCATGCCGCGTACCCGGCATGGAGCGCACTCGGCTGGGAGGCGCGCGTCGGGATCCTGGAACAAGTGGCGCAGGGCATCGAGGCGCGCAAATGGGAGCTGGCCGTTGCCGCGCTGCTGGAAGTCGGCAAGTCGCGGATGGAGGCGATGGGCGAGGTGGAGGAGGCGATCGACCTCGTCCGCTACTACTGTGCCGAGATGCGACGCAACGACGGCTATCGCCGATCGATGCAGCGGGCGTTCGCGCACGAGGCGACCGAGGTCGTCCTGCGGCCGCACGGCGTTTTTGCCGTGATCGCGCCGTTCAATTACCCGGTCGCGCTGGCGACGAGCATGCTCACCGGCGCGTTGCTCGGCGGTAACACCGTCGTGTTCAAGCCGAGCCCGGGGGCCGCGCTCACGGCGAGCCTGCTGGTCGACGTCTTCGAGCGTGCGGGACTGCCCGAGGGCGCGATCGGCCTCGTCTGCGGCGGCGCGTCCACGGGACGCGCGCTCGCACGCCAAGCGAACGTGCGCGGCATCGTCTTCACCGGCTCGCACGCCGTCGGCATGGAGCTGCTGCGCGAGCGCGCGCTCGGGCCGCACGCGATTCCGGTCATCGCCGAGATGGGGGGGAAGAATCCGGCGTACGTGTGCGAATCGGCGAACCTCGACGACGCGGTGGAGGGCGTCGCGCGCTCGGCGTACGGGCTGTCCGGGCAGAAATGCTCCTGCGAATCCCGCGTGCTCGTGCATGCGGCGCGTTACGACGAGTTCGTCGAGCGGCTGGCTTTGCGCGCACGGCAGATGCCGCTCGGCGATCCGCGCGAGCGCGCGACGTTCATCGGCCCGGTGATCGACGCGGCGGCGCACGCCCGCTACGAGCGCGCCGTCGACGAGGCCGGGCGCGATGGCGCGTTGCGTTTGGGGGGCGGGCGCCTGCGCGGCGGCGCTCACGACCACGGCTTCTACCTGCAGCCCGTGATCGCCACCGACCTTCCGTACGACCATCGGCTGCACCGGGAGGAATTGTTCCTGCCGTTCCTGACCGTCCAGCGCTTCACGACGCTCGACGACGCGCTGGCGCAGGGCAATGCCGTCAATTACGGGTTGACGGCGGGCATCTACACGAGCGATTCACGCGAGCTCGCGGAGTTTCTCGAACGCGCCGAGGCGGGCGTGCTCTATGCGAACCGTGCGAGCGGCGCGACGACGGGCGCGTGGCCGGGCATCCAGTCGTTCTGCGGCTGGAAGGGATCGGGGACGACGTCCAAGGGCGGGCTCGGACCGTTCTACCTGCCGCAGTTCATGCGTGAGCAGAGCCGGACGGTGATCGCGCCGGGGCAGCGTCAGGCGTAGACGACCGCGGCGCGGCGGTGTCGTGCCCCGGCGCATCGCGCCCGAACGCGCGCGCCTGAACAACTGCGGCGATCATCGGCGATCCGCTTCGCCGAACAGCTCGACGATCGTCTCGCGCAGCCACTTGTTCCCCGCGTCCTGCCGGTAGCGCCCGTACCAGTGCACGCTCACGTCGAAGCTCGGCAGGCCACCGGTGCGCCAGACCGCGTAGCGGCCGAGCAGGCGAAACGCATCGGAGAGGCGCTGCGGCATGATCACGGCGAGGTCCGTGTCGGCAAGAATGCGCGGCAGCACCATGAAGTGCGGCAACGTGAGGCGCACGCGCTCGCGCAGTCCGAGCGCGTCGATCGCGCGCGCCGTCGCCAAGTGCGACCGCACGAGCACGTACGACAACCGTGCGAGCGCCTTGCGCGTGGGCCGCTCGTTCGCCTGGGGATGGTCGCCGCGCAGGACGACGACGTAGCGCTCGTGCAGCAGGAAACGGCGTTCGACGTCGGTCAGCGCGGGGATATAGCCCAGCGCGACGTCGATGCGGCCGCTTTCCATCGCGGGAAGGATGTCGACGTCGTCGAGCTGAAACGCCTCGAGGCGCACGCCGGGCGCCTCGCGCGCAATGCGCGCCATGAGCCGCGGCAGGAAGATCGTTTCGCCGATGTCGCTCATATGGAGGCGGAATGTGCGGCCCGATCGCGCGGGATCGTACGTGTCTTCCTCGCGCAGCGCCGCGTCGAGCGTGCCGAGTGCCTGCTCGACGGCGATCGCGAGGCGCTGCCCCTTCGGCGTTACGGCCATCCCGCGCTGCGAGCGCACGAAGAGCGGATCGCGCAACGCGAGGCGCAGGCGGCGCAGCGCGTGGCTCACCGTCGGCTGGGTCACGCCGAGGCACTCGGCGGCCCGCGTTACGTTTCCGGTCGCATGCACGGCGTGAAACGTCTGCAGCAGGTTGAGGTCGAGGCTGGCGATGTTCATTCGCTCGCGCGTACGTTAGAGTGGTGAGAGAGGTCCCCGGGCGGAGTCATCGATGACCGAAGGAACGACGAACCTTGCAGATCGGGCCACCCTCGATCGGCTGATCCGCGGCTTCCAGGTCTCGCGCATGCTTCGCGCCGTAGCCGACCTCGGTCTCGCCGACCGCATCGCGCGCGACGCGCGTCGCCCTGTCGCCGACCTCGCGCGGGAGTGCGGTGTCGAGACATTGCCATTGCTGCGCATCCTGCGCGCGCTCGCGGGTTTCGGCGTGTTCGAGGTGGACGCATCGTCCGGCGTCGCGCATTCGCCGCTGTCGCTGCTGCTTCGTACCGAGGCGCCGGGCAGCCTGCATCACGGTGCGCGGTTCTGGACAGCGCCGGGTGCATGGCACGCGTGGGGACGACTCGACGCAGCCCTCGTGGGTGGCGTGCCGCACGAAGCGGCGTGGGGCATCGGGCGCTTCGAGTACCTGCATCGCCATCCCGACGAGGCGCGTGCGTTCGACGACTTCATGGCGCATTTCCCCGACCATCGTCACCAGGCGGTCGCTGACGCGTACGATTTCTCCGGCGCCGATCGCATCATCGACGTAGGCGGCGGGAACGGCGAGGCGCTGCGCCACATCCTCGCGCGCTTCCCGCGGGCGCATGGCGTCGTGTTCGACCGGGCGGACGTCGTGGCGGAAATCCGGCCTGCGGACCGCATGAGCGGTCGCATCACGACGGAAGGCGGCAGCTTCCTCGACCGCGTGCCGCAGGGCGCCGACATCTACCTCCTGATGCGCGTGCTGCACAACTGGTCCGACGCCGAATGCGAGCGCATCCTTCGCAACTGCCGCGCGGCGATCGCCCAGGGCGGGCGCCTGCTCGTGTGCGAGCAGATCCTCGAGCCGGATCCCGCCGTCGGAGATCCATTCTCCTACCTGATCGATACGCAGATGATGGCGATGTTCGGTACGGCGCGCGAGCGCACCGAAGTCGAGTACGCAGCGCTGCTCGCGGCGAGCGGCCTCACGTTCCGGCGCACCATTCGCACGGCCTCGCCCGTTTCGATCGTCGAGGCAGTGCCCGCTTAGCACCGTCGGTACTCGATCCTCCATTCCCGATTCTCGATGCTCGATCCTCGGATCGCGAAATCATGCGCTCTGTCTATGACCGATGTAATGAACATGGCATGGACAAATGATACGGGGTTGACTAGATTCGGGCCAGCGCGCTCGCGCGCGGGGAGGCCGTCTGGAAGTCTCGTTCGACAGGGAAGTTCGCAATCTTCGGCTCGGTGCCGGTGAGACGTTCCACGGCGAGGGGATCCTCGCCATCACCAAGGCGCTGCTGCAGTCGGGCGTCTCGTACGTCGGCGGCTATCAGGGCGCGCCGGTGTCTCACCTCCTCGACGTTCTGATCCAGGCGCGCGACTACCTCGCCGAGCTCGGCGTGCACGTCGAGGCGTGCTCGAACGAGGCATCGGCGGCGGCGATGCTCGGCGCTTCCATCCACTATCCGGTGCGCGGCGCGGTCACGTGGAAGTCGATCGTCGGCACGAACGTCGCGGCCGACGCCCTCTCGAACCTCGCGTCACCGGGCGTGCGCGGTGGTGCGCTCGTCATCGTCGGCGAGGATTACGGCGAAGGCGCGAGCGTGATCCAGGAGCGCACCTACGCGTACGCGCTCAAGTCGTCGCTGCTGCTCTTCGACCCGCGGCCGGAGCTCTCGCAGATGGTGCGCGCGGTCGAGGAGGCGTTTGCCCTTTCCGAAGCCTCGGGCATGCCGGCGCTGCTGCAGTTGCGCATCCGCGCCTGCCACGTGCGGGGATCGTTCGTCTGCAAGGACAACGTCGCGCCGGCGGTATCCGCGCGGCATCTGCTGGAATCGCCCGCGACCTTCGACTACGCACGGCTTGCCCATCCTCCGGTCACGTTCGGCCACGAGCGCATCAAGGCCGCGGAGCGCCTTCCTACGGCGCGCCGGGCGATCCTCGAGCGCGGCCTGAACGAAGGGTTCGCGGGGCGGCGCGACGACGTCGGCCTGATCGTGCAGGGCGGCCTCTACAACTCGGTCGTCGGCGCCCTCGCGCGGCTCGGGCTTTCGGACGCGTTTGGCGCGGGCGAGCTGCCGATCCTCGTCCTCAACGTCACCTATCCGCTCGTTCCCGAGGAGCTGTCCGACTTCTGCCGCGGCAAGCGTGCGGTGCTCGTCGTCGAGGAAGGGCATCCGGCGTACATCGAGCAGGACCTTCTCGCGACGCTGCGCCGCCTCGACGTTCCGTGCGCGGTGAACGGCAAGGACCTGCTGCCGATGGCCGGCGAATATACGGTCGAGGTGCTTGCACAGGGGCTCGTCGCCTTCGTGTCGCAGCACGCCCGCGACCTCGACGTCGAGGGCGGCCGGCGGTGGCTGGCCGACCTCGCGCGCCATCGCGCGGCGGCGAAGGCGCTGCTCGGCGACGCGCTTCCGGCGCGACCGCCCCAGTTCTGCATCGGCTGTCCCGAGCGGCCGACGTTCGCGGCGGTCAAGCTCGCGCAGCAGCGCATCGGCCCCCTGCACGTCGCCGCCGACATCGGCTGCCATTCGTTCGCGACGTTCGCGCCGTTCGAAATCGGCCATTCGATTCTCGGATACGGCATGAGCCTCGCATCGCGCGCCGGCGTGTCGCCGATGATGAAGCGGCGCGTGCTGGCCGTGATGGGCGATGGCGGCTTCTGGCACAACGGCCTCGTGAGCGGCGTCGAGTCGGCGCTCTTCAACGGCGACGACGCGGTGCTGCTGATCTTCAAGAACGGCTACACGTCGGCGACCGGCACGCAGGACATCATCTCCACGCCCGACGAGGCGATCAAGGTCGCGGCCACGGACAAGACGAAAAGCCTCGTCGCGCAGAACGACGTCATCGAACGCACGCTCGCGGGCGTCGGCGTGAAGTGGCTGCGGCGCGTCGACAGCTACCGCGTCGACAAGATGCGCCGCACGCTCGAAGAGGCGTTCACCACCGACTTCGACGGGCTCAAGGTGATCGTCGCCGAAGGCGAGTGCCAGCTCGAGCGCCAGCGGCGCGTCAAGCCGTGGCGCGCCGCGCGGCTCGCATCCGGGAAGCGCGTCGTACGGGTCAAGTACGGCGTCGACGAGGACACGTGCTCGGGCGATCACTCGTGCATCCGGCTCTCCGGCTGCCCGACGCTGTCGATCAAGGCCGGCAGCGATCCGCTGAAGGTCGATCCGGTGGCTACCGTCCTCGAAGGCTGCGTCGGCTGCGGGCTGTGCGGGGAGAACGCACACGCGGCGACGCTGTGCCCGTCGTTCTATCGCGGCGAGGTGATCGTCAATGCGCGATGGCTCGAGCGCCTTGCGCACCGCATGCGCGGTGCGGTGATCCGGTTCATGCAATGACGCAACCGATCGCCATTCTGATCGGCGCGCTCGGCGGCCAGGGGGGCGGCGTGCTGGCCGAGTGGCTCGTCGACGCGGCGACGCGCGCAGGCTACGTCGCGCAGGCGACGTCGATTCCCGGCGTGGCACAGCGGACGGGCGCCACGACGTATTACGTGGAGGTCTTCCCCGAGCCGCGCAGCGCGCTCGGCGAGCGCGTGCCGGTGCTCGGGCTCTATCCGGTGCCCGGCCACGTCGCCCTCGTCGTCGCGTCGGAGCTGCTCGAGGCGGCGCGCGTCATCCAGGCGGGGTACGTCACCCCGGATCGGACGCTGCTGATCGCATCGACCAGCCGCACGCTGACGACGGCCGAAAAGATGGCGCTCGGCGACGGCCGCGTGGACTCCGGGCGACTGCTCGAGGCGGCGCGCGCGCAAAGCCGGCAGCTCGTCTCGCTCGACATGGACGCGATCGCGCGCAGCGCAGGCACGGTCGTGAGCAGCGTCATGCTGGGCGCGATCGCGGCGAGCGGCGTGCTGCCGGTCGCGCGCGGGGTGTTCGAGGACGTCGTGCGTGCCGGAGGCGTCGGGGTCGAGCCGAGCCTGCGCGGCTTCGCGCAGGCCTTTGCGGCGGCGCTCGCGCAGCCTCCGACTTCAGTGGCGCCTGGTCCAGCGCCAGTTGCGATGTCCCCGGATGCCCGGCGCGAGGCCACGGCGTTTCCCGAGCCGGCGCGCGAAATGGTCGCGCTCGGCTACGATCGCGTCGTCGAATTCCAGGACGTTCGCTATGGCGAGCTCTTCATCGAGCGGCTGCGTGCCATCGACCGTGCCGAGCGCGCGCACGGGGTGAAGGCGCCGTCCGACGCGTGCGTGCTGCGCGAGACCGCGCGGTTCCTCGCGTTGTGGATGGCCTTCGACGACATCGTGCGCGTCGCGTCGCTCAAGTCGGCGCGCACGCGCCTGGCGCGAGTTCGCAGCGAGATCGGTGCGACGCCCGACGATGTCGTGCGCATCGTCGATCACTTCAAGCCCGGCGTGCCCGAGTTCGCCGGCCTTCTGCCGCCGGCGCTGGCAGGCAGGCTCGTCCGCTTCGACGCGCGCCGCCAGGCGCGCGGGCGCGAGCCGCTTGGGTGGCCGATGCATCTGCGCACGCACACCGTGCACGGCTTTGCGCTGCTGCGCATGCTGGCGGCGCTGCGGCCCCTGCGACGGCTCGGCGCGCGCTACGCGGACGAGCAGCGGGCCATCGAGCGGTGGCTGCACGCGGTCGAGCTCGCGTGCACGCAGGACCCGGCGCTCGGCTACGAGGTCGCGCTGTGCGGGCGGCTCGTCAAGGGTTACGGCGCGACCAACGTCCGCGGCAAGGCGAATTTGCTGCATATCCTCGAGCACGTCCTCGTCGGCAGCGCGGGACGGCCGACGCGCGAGCGTGCGGCGGCCGTTCGCAGCGCCCGCGAGGCGGCGCTCGCCGACGAAGGTGGCAAGGCGCTCGACGCGGAGCTGGCGCGGCAGGGCGCGCCGGCACGGCCGGTCGTCGCGCAGCCGATTCGCTTCGTTTCGCGCCGCGCCGCCGCGGCGCGGCCGCAACGGGTGCATTGAGATGGCGCAGCGCGCCCGCGCTTCCATCGCCTGTTTCATGCGTCGCGGGTGGCGCCCCGCGCCATGGACCAACTGACATGGCTTTTCGCCACGTCTCGGAATTCCTGGTCGAGTTCGGCGATTGCGATCCGGCGCAGATCGTGTTCTATCCGAACTTCCTGCGCTGGATGGACGCGGCGTCGCTGCGCTACTTCGGCGCACTGGGCGTGCCGCCGTGGCAGATGCGCGCGGAGCGCATCGAGGACCACATCATCGGCACCCCGATCGTCGACCTGAGTGCGCGCTTCATCTCGCCGGCGACCTACGGCGATCGGATCCACATCGAAACGTCGATCGTCGCGTGGCGCACCAAGAGCTTCGTGATGGAGCATGTGATCCGGCGCGGGGAGACGTTGCTCGTCGAGGGACGCGAGGTGCGCGTGTTCGCGCGCCGGCATCCCGACGACCCGTCGCGGATCCAGGCGGTGCCCGTGCCGCCGGCGATCCGCGCGCGCTGCGAAGCGGGGTAACCAGGAAGACGAAGGGAGCGGCGCCCGACGCCGCGGGGGAGGGACGATGCACGAGTCGCCCGCGCCTGCCGGCGCAGGCCGTGACATGGGTTTCGGACCCGTGGGTCGAGGCTTGCTCGCGCTCACGAAGGGCTTCGCGCTTGCCGGCGGACTCGTGTTCGTCGCGCTCGTGGCGATGGAGATCGTGTCGATCGTCGGCCGCAAGCTCTTCGCGGCGCCCGTTCCGGGCGACGTCGAGGTCCTGCAAATGTGCGCGGCGTTCGCGTCCGCGACGTTCTTCGCGTATTGCCATCTGATCGGCGGCGACGTCAAGGTCGACTTCTTCACGCACAACCTGCGTCCGGCACGCGTCGCGCTGCTCGATGCGTTCGGGTCGCTGCTGATCGGGCTGTTCGGCGCGCTGCTCGCCTGGCGCACCGGCGCAGGTGCGCTCAACCTGAAGGACGTCGGCGAGACCTCGGCGGTCCTCGGCTGGCCGGTGTGGATCGCACAGATGCTGATGGTGCCGAGCTTCGTGCTGCTCGCGCTCGCCGGGCTCTACCTCGCGTGGCGCCGCCTCGGCATCGCGCTGCGGCACGGCGAGGCCGGCCGCGCATGAGCGGCGAAGGGCCGTCCCGAGCCGCGAATCGCGCCCCCTCGGGGGGCAGCGCAGCGGCGCAGCGGCAAGCGTGGGGGGATCGTTGAGCGACGAAGGGCCGTCGCGAGCGGCGAATCGCGCCCCCTTGGGGGGCAGCGCAGCGGCGCAGCGGCAAGCGTGGGGGGAGCATACGAGCGGGGCGCCTGCATGAGCGGCGTCGAGGTCGGCTCACTGATGTTCGCGATCATGCTCGCGCTGATGGTCGTGCGCGTGCCGATCGGCATCGCGATGTTCGTCGTCGGGTTCGGCGGCTATGCGCATCTCACCGGCGGCAACTTCAACGCGCTCCTCGCGGCGCTCAAGAACCTCGCGTACGCGCGGCTCTCGAATTACGACCTCGTCGTGATTCCGTTGTTCCTGCTGATGGGGCAGTTCGCCACGCACGGCGGGCTCTCCCGTGCCCTATTCCGCTTCGTGAGCGCCTACATGGGTCATCGCAAGGGCGGCGTCGCGATGGCGGCGATCGGCGCGTGCGCGGGCTTCGGCGCGATCTGCGGCAGCTCGCTCGCGACGGCGGCGACGATGGGCCAGGTGGCGCTGCCCGAGCTGCGCCGCTTCGGCTACTCCGGCGCGCTCGCGACCGGAGCGCTCGCCGCCGGCGGGACGCTCGGCATCATGATCCCGCCGTCGGTGCCGCTCGTGATCTACGCGATCCTCACCCAGGAATCGATCGGCAAGCTGTTCATGGCCGCCGTCGTTCCCGGCATCATCGCGATGGTCGGCTACATGCTGGTCGTGCGCGTCGTCGTGACGCTCGATCCGCGCGCCGGTCCCGCCGGCGTGCGCGTCGCGTGGAGCGAGCGGCTGCGCAGCACGCTGCAGGTGCTTCCGGTGCTGGTCGTGTTCTTCGTCGTGATCGTGGGCATCTACGGTGGCTGGGCGAATCCGACCGAGGCCGCGGCGATCGGCGCCGCGGCGTGCGGCATCCTCGCGACGGTGAACGGACTGCGGCTGCCGGGCCTCGTCGCGAGCGCGCTCGGCACCGCGCAGGCCACGGCGATGATCTTCCTCGTGCTGCTCGGCGCCGACATGCTGAACACGGCGCTCGCGCTGTCGCAGATGCCGGTCGAGCTCGCGACGTGGGTGAAGGAGAGCGGCCTGTCGCCCTATCTCGTGATCTTCATGATCCTCGCGATCTACATCTTCCTCGGCTGCGTGATGGATTCGCTCGCGATGATCCTGCTCACGATCCCGATCTTCTATCCGATGGTGATGGGCCTCGACTACGGCCTGTCGCCGACGGACAAGTCGATCTGGTTCGGCATCCTCGCGCTGATGGTGGTGGAAATCGGCCTCGTCCATCCGCCGGTGGGGATGAACGTCTATATCATCAACCGGCTCGCGCGCGACGTGCCGCTCACGCAGACGTTCAAGGGAGTGATTCCGTTTCTCGCGTCGGACGCCATTCGCATCGTGCTGCTGGTGTCGTTCCCGGCCATTTCGCTGTACCTGGTGCATGCATTTCAACGTTGACTCCAAGAGAGGGAGGGAAGCCATGACGTTCTGGAAGCAATTCGGCCTGTCGCTTGCCGCGGCGTTCGCGTTCTCCGCATCCGCGAGCGCGCAGGAGGTCGTCCTCAAGCTGCACCATTTCCTGCCGCCCGGCGCGACGATCCAGAAGCTCGTGTTCGAGCCCTGGTGCGAGAAGATCGGCAAGGAATCGGGCGGCAGGCTCAAGTGCCAGATCTATCCCGCCATGCAACTCGGCGGCACGCCGCCGCAACTCTTCGACCAGGCGCGCGACGGCGTCGCCGACATCGTCTGGACGCTGCCCACCTATCAGGCCGGGCGGTTCACGAAGTCGGAAGTGTTCGAGCTGCCGTTCATGGCGAAGAGCGCCGAGGTCGGCAGCCCGGCGTTCTGGGAGTACATCCAGAAGGACTCGGCCGACGAGTTCCGCGGCGTGAAGCTCCTCGCCGCGCACCTCCACGACGGCTCGCTCTTTCACTTCGCCAACAAGCGCGTGCGCACGATGGACGAGCTCAAGGGCATGAAGGTGCGGGCGCCCACGCGCATCGGCACGAAGTTCCTGCAGGCCCTCGGCGCGGTGCCCGTGCAGATGCCGCTGCCGCAGGTGCCCGAGGCGATCTCCAAGGGGGTGATCGACGGTGCCATGGTCCCGTGGGAAGGCACGCCGCCGATCAAGCTGCACGAAATCGCCAAATACGCGCTGGACAACGCACCCGGCCAGCCGAAGATGTCGAACTCGATCTTCGTGATCGTGATGAACCAGGCGAAGTACGACAGCCTGCCGCCCGATCTCAAGAAAGTGATCGATGCCAACACCGGGCTCGCGTGGTCGGCCCAGATCGGCAAGGTGTTCGACGGGACGACGGAGCCTGCGCGCAGGCTCGCCATGGCCGCCAACAACGTCTTCGACACGCTCTCGCCCGAGGAATACGTCAAGATGCAGAAGGCGACCGAGGGCGTCGTCAAGGAATGGATCAGCGAGGTGAACGCGAAGGGCGGCAACGGACAGCAGCTCCTCGACGACGCCAAGGCGCTCATCAAGAAGCACGGCGGGTAGACGACGATGCTTGCGGGCCGGGTGCGCGCCGCCGCGTCCGGTCCGCGGCTTCGGGAAGGTCGGCGGCGCATTTTCCGCGCGTAGCGCGTCGCTGACCCGGGTCGTCCCGCGCCGGTATGCGCGTGCGCCCCCGGGGCTTACTTGACGAGCGTCACCGGCACGTCGGCGAGACTGACGACCTGACGCGCGATCGAGTCGATGAGCTCGCCGGTCGAACCCATGCCGCGCGTCACCATGACGATCGCGTCGCATCGCTTCGCCTTGGCGTACTCGACGATCAGCGCCGGCACGTAGCCTTTCCGGGTTTCCCCCACGCACGCGACACCGGCGCGCGTCACGATCGAACACGCCGCGTCGAGCGCGCGCTGCGCCGTATTTGCATCGCCGTGCGCGTGCCCGGCATCGCCGAGCACGTCCGAGGGCACGCCATCCGCGACCTCGACGTGGAGAAGGTGGATCTCGACCGACGGCAGCTCGCCGTATAGCGCAAGCGCGGCCCGCACGCCGCGCAGCGATGCGTCCGACGCGTCGATCGGGACCAGGATTCGCGTCATCCAAGCTCCTTGGTGCAGACGTCCGCGCGGCGCCGCCAATGGCTCGCGCCCGCGGGGGCTTCGCGCAAGCATCCGCGCCCGTGCGAATTCCGCGCGCCTTCGTATGCCGCCCGGCCCGGCGAGAAGGTTGCCGCGCACTTGGCAGCAGATGATAGTCGGCGAGCGCCGGTTCCGTCGACAGCGCATCGACGCCGGCGAGGCCGGTCGCGGCCCCGACGGCTACGCCGACCGCGACGGCGCAATGCGGCCGCCACGGAGGCAAGCGCGCGGCGAGGCGAACGGTCGCCCCATCGCGAGTGTCACAATCGGCTCAGCCCCTGTGGATGCGCCATGCCCCTTCGCATCGAAGACTACGCCCTGATCGGCAATACGCGGACCGCCGCGCTCGTCGGCAACGACGGTTCGATCGACTGGATGTGCATGCCGCGGTTCGATTCGACCGCATGCTTCGCTGCGCTCCTCGGCACGCCGGACCATGGTCGCTGGCAGATCGCGCCGACCGGCGTCGTGCAGCGCGTGACGCGACGCTACCGGCCCGGCACGCTCGTGCTCGAAACCGAGTTCGAGACACCGGATGGCATCGCGCGCGTGATCGACTGCATGCCTGCGTGGGAAGGGCGCACGGACGTCGTGCGGATCGTCGAGGGCGTTCGCGGGCGCGTGCCGATGGGCGTGGATCTCGTCCTGCGCTTCGGCTACGGCGCCGTGACGCCCTGGGTGCGGCGCGTGGACGATGCGCTACTCGCGACCGCCGGTCCCGATTCGCTCGAATTGCGCACGCCGGTCGCGCTCACGGGCCGCCAGTTCACGACGGCGGGCCAGTTCGCGGTTTCGGCGGGCGAGCGCGTTCCGTTCGTGCTCTCCCGATTCGCGTCGCACGAGCCGCATCCGTTGCCCGTCGACGGCGAAGCGGCGCTCGCGGCGACCGAGCGCTATTGGCGCGCATGGACCGCGCATTGCACCTACGACGGGCAATGGCGCGACGCCGTGCAGTCGTCGCTCGTCTTCCTGAAAGCGCTGACGTACGCGCCGACCGGTGGCATCGTCGCGGGCGCCACGACGTCGCTGCCCGAGCGCATCGGCGGCGTGCGCAACTGGGATTACCGCTACTGCTGGGTGCGCGACGCGACGTTCACGCTGTATGCGCTGATGCTGGCCGGCTATCACGACGAAGCGCGGGCATGGCGGCGCTGGCTGCTGCGCGCCGCGGCGGGCCATCCGGCGCAGTTGCAGATCCTGTACGGGATCGCGGGCGAGCGCCAGCTCACCGAGCTCACGTTGCCCTGGTTACCGGGCTACGAGCGGTCGGCGCCGGTGCGCGTCGGCAACGCGGCCGCCGTGCAGTCGCAACTCGACATCTACGGCGAGCTCATGGACGCGCTGCACGTCGCGCGGACGGCGGGTCTCGACCCGGACGCCGACGCCTGGGCGTTCCAGCGCACGCTGCTCGCTTTCCTGTCGACCTGCTGGCAGCGTCCCGACAGCGGCATCTGGGAGATGCGCGGCGAGCCGCAGCAATTCACGCATTCGAAGGTGATGGCGTGGGTGGCGATGGACCGCGGCGTCAAGGCGATCGAGCGGTACGGCCTCGAGGGTCCCGTCGACGCGTGGCGCAAGGTACGGGCCGCGATTCACGACGAAGTGTGCGAGAAGGGCGTCGACCAAACGCACGGCAACTTCGTCCAACGCTACGGATCGAGCGAGCTCGACGCGAGCCTGCTGATGATTCCCCTCGTCGGCTTCCTCCCCGCGAGCGATCCACGCGTGCGCGCGACGATCGCAGCGATCGAGCGCGAGCTCGTCGTCGACGGCCTCGTGCTGCGCTACCGAACCGAATGCAGCACCGACGGGTTGCCGCCCGGGGAGGGCTCTTTCCTGCCGTGCTCGTTCTGGCTCGCGGACACCCTCGCACTCTGCGGACGCCAAGCCGAGGCCAAAGCCCTTTTCGAGCGCCTGCTCGACCTGCGCAACGACGTCGGGATGCTGTCGGAGGAATACGACGCGCGCACCGGGCGCGCGCTCGGCAACACGCCGCAGGCGCTTACCCACGTGGCGCTCGTCAACACCGCGCGCAACCTGTCGCGCCACGGCGGCCCCTCCGAGCACCGCAGCCGTGGGGTGCCGGAGGCGCCGCCGGGCGGACCGGTGCCGGCCACGCCTGCGAAGGCAGAATAGCCCTTGGGACCGGCGTCGGCTGTTCCCGCCCTTCGCCAGCTCTGCAGCGCGGGGCCGCCGGCGTTCCTCCTGCGCACGCAATTCGGCGTGAATTCGCCGCCGAAG
>JBLMWW010000040.1:0-18556 GCA_050257435.1 Rudaea sp. | reverse complement strand
ATCTGCGCGAGCGCCGCGGGTTGTCGCGCAAGGCGCTCGCCGGCGCTTCGCGCGTCTCCGAGCGCTACCTTGCGCAGATCGAGGCCGGCAACGGCAACGTCTCGGTCATCCTGCTGCGGCGGGTGGCCGCTGCGCTCGACACGACGGTCGCGGCGCTGCTCGCCGCGGACGCCGGCGCCGCCGCGTCACGCCGGGAGCGCATTGCGCTCATCGGGCTGCGGGGTGCGGGGAAATCGACGCTCGGCGCGATGCTCGCGCATACACGGCACGTTCCCCTCATCGAACTGAACCGCGAGGTCACGCGCGAGACCGGGCTGCCCGTCGCCGAGGTGATGGCGCTCTACGGGCTTCCGGGGTACCGTCGCATCGAGCAACGCGTGCTCGAGCGGGTCGTCGCCGGGCACGGGCGCGCCGTGATCGTCGCCGGTGGCGGCATCGTGCACGAGCCCCCGGCGTTCGCGTTCCTGCTCGAGCATTGCTACACGGTGTGGCTCAAGGCGCGCCCCGACGAGCACATGTCGCGCGTGCGTGCGCAGGGCGACCTGCGTCCCATGGCGGGGAACGCCGAAGCGATGGAGGATCTGAAGCGCATCCTGGCGGCGCGCGAAGCGCTCTACCGCCGCGCGGATGCCGTCGTCGACACGTCCGGCGAGACGCCGCAGGCGAGCTTCGCGAAGTTGCGCGATGTCGTCGAGGGCGCGTCGCGGCCGCCGGCGCGCGCGAGCGGTCCGAAGGTGAACGCGACCGCGGCGCGTTAACGCTCGTAAGGAGACAGGATGGACACCGCTGTTGCGAACGCCGGGGCCTCGGCCGACACGCGCGTCGATTTCCAGACGCATCCGGAGCGCTACCGGCATTACCGGCTCGCCTTCGACGGGCCCGTCGCGACGCTCGCGCTGGACGTCGACGAGGACTGCGGCATTCGCCCCGGCTACAAGCTCAAGCTCAACTCGTACGACCTGGGCGTCGACATCGAGCTCAACGACGCGCTCCAGCGCATCCGCTTCGAGCATCCCGAGGTGCGCACCGTCGTCGTCACCAGCGCCCGGGACCGCGTGTTCTGCTCGGGCGCGAACATCTTCATGCTCGGCAAGTCGTCGCATGCGTGGAAGGTCAACTTCTGCAAGTTCACGAACGAGACGCGCAACGGCATGGAGGATTCCAGCCGCTTCTCGGGCATCAGGTTCCTCGCCGCGTGCAACGGGACGACGGCGGGCGGCGGCTACGAGGTCGCGCTCGCCTGCGACGAGATCGTGCTGATCGACGACAGCTCGTCGGCGGTGAGCCTGCCCGAGGTGCCGCTTCTCGGCGTGCTTCCCGGCACGGGCGGCCTCACGCGCCTCACGGACAAGCGCAAGGTGCGTCGCGACCTCGCCGACATCGTCTGCACGACGACCGAGGGCGTGCGCGGCAAGCGCGCGAAGGCGTGGCGGCTCGTCGACGAAGTGGTGAAGCCGAGCGAGTTCGACGCGTACGTCAAGCGCCGGGCGCACGAGCTCGCGCAGGCGAGCGATCGACCGCACGACGCGAAGGGGATTGCGCTGACGCCGCTCGCGCGCACGATCGACGACACCGGCTATCACTACGCGCTCGTCGACGCGACGATCGATCGCGGCGCGCGCCGCGCCACGCTCACCGTCAAGGGACCGCCCGAGGGCGTGCCGGACGACGGGGCCGCGATTCACGCGCAAGGGGCGCTCTGGTGGCCGCTGCAAATGGCGCGCGAGCTCGACGACGCGATCCTGATGCTGCGCACCAACGACCTCGAGATCGGGACGTGGGTGCTGAGAACGCAGGGTGACGTCGACCGAATGCTCGCCGTCGATGCGACGCTCGCGCGGCTCGGCGGTGACTGGCTGGTGCGGGAGACGGTCGGCCTGCTGCGCCGCACGCTCGCGCGCCTCGACGTCACGTCCCGCACGCTCGTCGCACTCGTCGACCGCGGCTCGTGCTTTGCCGGCACGCTCGCCGAGCTCGCGCTCGCCGCCGATCGCAGCTACATGCTCGAGCTTCCCGACGAGCCGGACGCGGCGCCGCGCCTTGCGCTTTCCGAGATGAACTTCGGCGCCTATCCGCGCGTCGATGGTCGTGCGCGCGTCGTCTCGCGCTTTTACGGCGAGAGCGAGCCGATCGCGCAGGCGCGCGCGGCGATCGATGCGAAGCTTTCGGCGCATGACGCCGAGGCGCTCGGCCTCGTCACCGTCGCGCTCGACGATCTCGATTGGGACGACGAGATCCGGCTCGTCCTCGACGAGCGCGCGAGCATGTCGCCCGATGCGTTGACGGGGATGGAGGCGAACCTGCGCTTCGGTCCCGGCGAAACGATGGAGACGCGCATCTTCGGGCGTCTTTCCGCATGGCAGAACTGGATCTTCGTCCGCCCCAACGCCGTCGGCGAGGCGGGCGCGTTGAAGGTATTCGGAACCGGCAACAAGGCGCGGTTCGACTGGGAACGCGTGTAACGCGACCCGCATCGGCAGGAGCAGCGATGGAAGCGATCAATTACGGCGAGAAGATTCCGAACAACGTCAACCTCGCGGAGGACCGGACGCTGCAGCGCGCGCTCGAGCGCTGGCAGCCCGAGTTCCTCGACTGGTGGCGGGACATGGGCCCGGACGGCTCCGCGAACTTCGAGGTGTACCTGCGCACCGCGATCAGCGTCGAGCCCCAGGGCTGGGCGCAGTTCGGCTACGTCAGGATGCCCGAGTATCGCTGGGGCATCTTCCTGACGCCCGTCGCGCCCGGCGCGCGGATCACCTTCGGCGAGCACAAGGGCGAGCCGGCGTGGCAGGACGTGCCCGGCGAGCATCGCGCCAACCTGCGGCGCATCATCGTCACGCAGGGCGACACCGAGCCGGCGTCGGTCGAGCAGCAGCGCCATCTCGGTCTCACGTGCCCGTCGCTCTACGACCTGCGCAATCTCTTCCAGGTCAACGTGGAGGAGGGCCGGCACCTGTGGGCGATGGTGTACCTGCTGCATCGCTACTTCGGCCGCGACGGGCGCGACGAGGCGGAGGCGCTCCTGACGCGGCGCTCCGGCGACGCCGACAACCCGCGCATCCTCGGCGCATTCAACGAGAGGACGCCCGACTGGCTTTCGCTCTTCATGTTCACGTACTTCACCGATCGCGACGGCAAGTTCCAGCTCTGCGCGCTGGCGGAATCGGGCTTCGAGCCGCTCGCGCGCACGACGCGGTTCATGCTGACCGAAGAGGCGCATCACATGTTCGTCGGGGAGTCGGGCGTGTCGCGGATCATCCAGCGCACTTGCGAGGTGATGAAGGCGAACCGCACCGACGATCCGGCGCAGCTCCGCGCGCTCGGCGTCATCGACCTGCCGACGATCCAGCGCTACCTCAACTTCCATTTCAGCGTCACGATCGACCTCTTCGGCGCCGACCAGTCGTCGAACGCGGCGACGTTCTACACGAGTGGCCTCAAGGGCCGCTTCGACGAGACGAAGCGCGACGACGATCACCTGCTGAAGGACCGCACGTACCGCGTGCTGCAGGTCGTCGACGGCCGGCTCGTCGAGCACGAGGTGCCGATGTTGAACGCGCTGAACGAGGTGTTGCGGGACGACTTCATCAAGGACTCGATCGGCGGCGTCGAGCGCTGGAACAAGGTGATCGAGAAGGCCGGCATCGGCTTCCGGCTGAAGGTCCCGCACAAGGCGTTTCACCGCAAGATCGGGTCGCTGTCGCAGGTGCGCGTCTCGCCCGACGGGCGGGTCGTGTCGGAAGCCGAATGGAACGCGAACGTCGATCAGTGGCTGCCGAGCGAGGCCGACCGTGCGTTCGTCGCGTCGCTCATGGGCCGCGTGGCGGAGCCGGGCAAGTTCGCCAGCTTCATCGCGCCGCCGGCCGTCGGCATCAACCGGCAGCCGATCGATTTCGAATACGTGCGTTTCGACTGACCCCGCGCCGCGGGGCGCGTGCGCGCCCCGCGAAGGACGAGCCACCCATGGCGACCGCAGCACCGAGCGCCGACTACGCGCTGCAGCACCTCATCGACCCGGAGGTGTGCATCCGCTGCAATACCTGCGAAGCCACGTGCCCGACCGGCGCCGTCACGCACGACGCCCGCAACTACGTCGTCGACTTCACGAAATGCAACGCCTGCAACGCCTGCATCGCGCCGTGCCCGACGGGGGCGATCGACCATTGGCGGCAGGTGCAAAAGAGCGCGCCCTACACGCTCGACGACCAGTTCTCGTGGGACAGCCTGCCCGCGCCGACCGAACTCGACGTGGTGGCGCCCGCCGACATTCCCGAGGAAGTGCGGCAGCTGACCGAGATCGCGACCGCCGGGCAGGGCGGCGCGGCGGCGCCCCCCTGGTCGGCATCGCATCCGTACGTCAACCTGTACTCGCAGGCGAGGCCTGCGATTGCGAAAGTCACCGGCAACCATCGGCTGACCGCCGAGGGCGCCTCCGCCGACATCCGGCACATCGTGCTCGATTTCGGCAACACCGCGTTTCCGGTGCTCGAGGGCCAGACGCTCGGCATCATCCCCCCCGGCTCCGACGCGAGCGGCAAGCCCCACTACGTGCGCCTCTATTCGGTCGCGAGCCCGCGCGACGGCGAGCGCCCGCGCTACAACAACGTCGCATTGACGATCAAGCGCGTGACGGTCGATCACGAAGGCAAGCCCGTGCGCGGCATCGCGTCGAACTACATGTGCGACCTCGCGATCGGCGACGAGGTGAGGGTCGTCGGTCCCTATGGGGCGAGCTATCTGATGCCGAACCATCCCGGGTCGTCGCTGATGATGATCTGCACGGGCACGGGATCGGCGCCGATGCGCGCGATGACGGAGCGCCGGCGGCGCCGGCGCGCGCTGAACGAGGGGGGCGAGCTGCTGCTTTTCTTCGGCGCGCGTGTCCCGGACGAGCTGCCGTACTTCGGCCCGCTCCAGAGGCTGCCCGGGGATTTCATCGACATCAATTTCGCGTTCTCGCGCGTGCCGGGGCAACCGAAGGTTTACGTGCAGGACCGCATCCGCGAGCGTGCGGACAAGGTCGCGCAGATGCTGCGCAACGACGACTGCTACATCTACGTCTGCGGGCTCAAGGGAATGGAGGCCGGCGTCATCGACGCGTTGCGCGACGTCTGCCGATCGCACGGCCTCGACTGGGATGCGCTGAAGCCGCAACTGCTGGCGAGGAGCCGGCTGCACATCGAAACCTACTGAGAGGCCCCGATGGCCGGCTTCGACAACCCCCGCGAGACGTGGAACGCGCGTTACGCGATTGCCGATTATCTGTTCGGCGAGGCGCCGAATGGGTTCCTGCAGCGGCAGGCGCATTGGCTGCCGCGCGGCGGCTCGGTGCTCTGCGTCGCGGACGGCGAAGGGCGCAACAGCGTCTGGCTCGCCGAGCAGGGTTTCGACGTCACGGCATTCGACTTCGCCGAGAATGCCGTCGACAAGGCGCGCGCGCTCGCGCGCCGGCGCGGCGTAGGTGTCGATCACCAGGTCGCCGACATGGCGCACTGGGCGTGGCGCGAGAACGCGTACGACGCGCTGGTGGCGATCTTCATCCAGTTCCTGCCGCCCGACAACCGCGACGCGATGTTCGATCGGATGAAGGCGGCCGTGCGGCCCGGCGGGGTCTTCCTGCTCGAGGGATACCGTCCCGAGCAGGTCGATTACAAGACGGGCGGGCCGCCGCGGCGCGACCACATGTACACGCGCGCCTGGCTCGAAGCGCGCTTCGCGGATTGGAAGATCGAGGTGCTGGACGAATACGACGCCGAGATCCGCGAGGGCACCGCGCACGGCGGCATGTCGGCGCTGATCGACCTCGTGGCGACGAAGTCCTGACCGGGCGCCGCGCGTTTGCGCTCGTCTATAATCGCGGCCGTGAAATGGGCGAGGCACCTCCTGTTGCTCGCGTTCCTGGCGCTGACGTTGCAGCCGGCGCTCGCGGGCGTTGCCTTCGCCTGCGGGGCGCCGGAGCACCACGGCCACGACATGGCCGCGGTGTGGCCGCAAGTTCCCGGCGAAGGGGCCGCTTCGCATCATTCATGGCCCGCGGACTTGGACGATGCCGCGCCGGTCAGCGATCGTCAGGGTTGGCATCCCACGGGATGCGCCGGATGCGGTGAAACGGGAAGCCATTGCTGCTCGTCACCGTTCTTGGTTCCGGCCGCGATCGCGGTGTCTGACACCCCGGAGGCCGCACGCGAAGTGTTCGTCGACGAGGACCGACATCTCGCGTCGCGTCCATTCGACGGACCGTTCCGCCCGCCTCGAACGATTCCTCTCTGAGTAACCGGCCGCGGCCGGTTGCAGGGGCACGCACCTCCCGCGGCTCGCCCGCACGGCGGCGCGCGCCGGCTCGGACCCTCAATGGAATCGTGGACATCATGCAGTCATCGCGTACCGGTGCACGTCGCGCAGCGCTCCTCGTCGTGTCCGCCGCCCTGGCCGGCTGCGCGACCGTGTCGAAGGATGCCGCCGTCGCGCCCGTGCAGAACATCGTGCAGGAACGCCTCGGCGCCGGTGCGAGCCTCCCGTCGTCACCGGACGCGGCGCAGGCGTCGGACGAGGTGCAACGGCTGCTCGCGCAGCCGCTTTCGCCGGATGCGGCCGTGCAGGTCGCGCTGCTCGACCATCCGGCCGTGCGCGCAAGCCTCGCCGAGCTCGGCATCGCCGCAGCGGACCTCGTGCAGGCGGGGCGCCTCGCGAACCCGCGCTTCGTCTTCGGGAGCAAGCGCAACGCCGACGGAGTCACGATCGATCGCACGCTGCTGTTCAACGTCATGTCGCTCGTCGTGCTGCCGTTGAGACGCGACGTGGCCGCTCAGGCGCTCGAGGCTGCGCAATGGCGTGCGGCCGCCGGGATCCTCGCACGGGCCGGCGCCGTCCGTCGGGCCTGGTACGAGGCGGTGGCCGCCCAGCAGCGGGCGGGTTACTTCGAGGAGGTGAAGTCGGCGGCGGACGCGAGCGCCGAGCTCGCGCGGCGGATGGCGGCCGCCGGCAACTTGAGCGCGCTCGCGCAGATGCGCGAGCAGGCGTTCCAGGCGGAGGCCGAAACGCAGCTCGCCAAGGCGAGGCAAGCCGCGCTCGTCGGGCGCGAGCGGCTGACGCGCCTGCTCGGGCTCGCCGACCCGGGGGCATTCACGCTTCCGCCTCGGTTGCCCGACCTCGTGGCCGTGCCCGCCGATCCGGGCGATGTCGAGCGCATCGCGCTCGAACGCCGTCTCGACATCCGCCTGGCGAAGCGCAACACGGCCGAGGTCGCCGCGAGCCTGGGGCTTCTTCGCGCGACGCGTTTCGTCAACGTCCTCGACGCGGGTTACGCGAACGAAAGCGAGACCGGCGCGCCGCGGAAGAACGGGTACGAGATCGAGATCGAGGTGCCGCTCTTCGATTGGGGCGACGCGCGGATCGCGCGCGCCGAAGCGATCTACATGCAAAGCGTGTCCCGCACGGCGGAAGTGGCGCTCGCCGCACGCTCGGAAGTGCGCGAGCGGCTCGCCGCCTATCGGGCGTCGTACGAGGTCGCGCGCGGCTATCGCGACGTCGTCCTTCCGCTGCGAAAGCGCATCGCGGACGAGAACGTCCTGCGCTACAACGCAATGCTGATCGGCGTCTTCGAGCTTCTCGCCGACGCGCGCGAGCAGATTGCCGCGGTCACCGTGTCGATCGACGCGCTGCGCGATTTCTGGGTCGCCGACACCGATCTCCAGCTGGCGCTTCATGCCGTTTCCCCCGGCGACGCGCGACCGGCGGCGTCTCCATCGGTCGCAGCCGATCGTGCGGCCGCTCACCGTTGAACAAGGAGTCGCGATGCATCGACGCCATTTCCTGACGCGCGGATCGCTGCTCGTCGCGGCCGCGGCCGTGGGCCGGCCGTCGCTCGCCGCCGCGCCCGAGATCGCGACCAGCGGTACGGCGTCGACGCAGCCGCCGCTTGCGCCGCCCAACGGCCGGCCGTACCGGCCGGTCGTGACGCTCAACGGGTGGACGCTGCCGTGGCGCATGAACGGCGGCGTCAAGGAATTCCACCTCGTCGCCGAGCCGGTCGTGCGCGAGCTCGCCCCCGGCATGAAGGCGAACCTGTGGGGCTACAACGGGCAGAGCCCGGGTCCGACGATCGAAGTCGTGGAGGGCGATCGCGTGCGCGTCTTCGTGACCAACCGCCTGCCCGAGCACACGACGATCCATTGGCACGGGCAGCGATTGCCGAACGGCATGGACGGCGTCGGCGGGCTCGTGCAACCGCAGATTCCGGCGGGGAAGACGTTCGTCTACGACTTCGTCGCGCGGCGCGCGGGTACGTTCATGTACCACCCGCACGCCGACGAGATGGTGCAGATGGCGATGGGCATGATGGGCTTCTGGGTCACGCATCCCAAGGATCCCTCGTTCATGCGCGTCGACCGCGACTTCGTGTTCCTGCTCAACAATTACGACATCGACCCGGGCAGCATGACGCCGAAGGTGAGCACGATGCTCGACTTCAATCTCTTCAACTTCAACAGTCGCGTCTTCCCGGGCATCGATCCCTTGGTGGTGCGCCAGGACGACCGCGTGCGCATCCGGATCGGCAACCTGACGATGACGAACCACCCGATCCATCTGCATGGCCACGAGTTCGTCGTTACCGGGACCGACGGCGGTTGGGTGCCGAAGGCTGCGCGCTGGCCGGAGGTGACGGTCGACGTCGCGGTGGGGCAGATGCGCGCGATCGAGTTCGACGCGACGGAGGCCGGCGACTGGGCGCTCCACTGCCACAAGGCGCACCACACGATGAATGCAATGGGCCACGGCGTGCCGACGATGATCGGCGTCGACCAGCGCGGGCTCGCGGAGAAGATCGCGAAGCTCGTTCCCGATTACATGGCGATGGGGCAGGCGGGCATGGCGGAGATGGGTGCGATGGAGATGCCACTGCCGGACAACACGCTGCCGATGATGACCGGCCAGGGCCCATTCGGCGCCATCGAGATGGGCGGGATGTTCACGACGGTCAAGGTGCGCCAGGGGCTCGCGCGCGATGACTATGCCGATCCCGGCTGGTATCGGCATCCGGCGGGAACGCGGGCGTACGAATGGAGCGGGACGCTCGCCGAGCCGACGCGTGCAAGCGGCGAGCGCGGCCGCGCGACGTTACGCGCGAACGCGCATGGAAAGGAGGGCAAGCATGAGCACTAGATGGAGGGCCTTGCCGATGGCGTGGACGCTGGCGGCATGCTCGTTGGGTGCGATGGCGCACGGCGGCGCGCCTTCTCCAGGCTCCGGCGCAGCGGCCGGCCCCATGGAGCAGACACGGTTCGGCATCGCGGGCGATCCGGATCGGGCCGCGCGGATGATTGCCGTCAAGATGTCCGACGCGATGCGGTTCTCACCCTCCATCATTCACGTTCGCACGGGCGAGACCGTTCGGTTGCGCGTGACCAACGAGGGCGCGACGCGGCACGAGATGGTGCTCGGCACGCTCGAGGATCTGCGCCAGCACGCCGCCATGATGCGCAAATTTCCGGAGATGGAGCATGCCGAGCCTTTCATCGCGCACGTCGCGCCGGGCGAAACCGGCGAGATCGTTTGGACGTTCAACCGCCCCGGGCAATTCCACTTCGCCTGTCTCGTTGCCGGCCACTTCGAGGCCGGGATGGTCGGGCGCGTGGTCGTCGACGGCGGGCGTTAGCCTCGCTATCCACAAGGAGTGTCGCCACATGAAATCCCAACTCGTCGCCGCCGCAATGCTTGCCCTGGCACAGGTCGCGGCCGCCGCGCCGGCCGGCACGCCGGGCGCCGATACCGGCCCTGCGGCGGCGAATGCTGTCGCCGCGCCGAGCACCGAGGGCGAAGTGCGCAAGGTCGACAAGGCGGCGGGCAAGATCACGCTGAAGCACGGGCCCATTGCGAATCTCGACATGCCGGGCATGACGATGGTGTTCCGGGTGAGCGATCCGGCGCTGCTCGACAAAGTGCAGGCCGGCGACAAGGTTCGCTTCACGGCCGAGAAGGTGGACGGCGCGCTGACCGTCGTGCAGTTGGCGCCTGCCTCGTGAGCGAGCGATGAGGCCGACGGCAGCGGTCGCGATGATCCTCGGCGTCATGGCATTCGCGGCCTGCGGCAACGACGAGCGCGCCGATCCGCGCGATGCGCGCCAGGTGGCGTCGGGCAAGGCGATCTACGAGCGCGAATGCGCGTCGTGCCATGGCCGCAACCTGGAAGGACAGCCGGCATGGCGTACGCGCCTTCCGAACGGACGCCTGCCCGCGCCGCCGCACGACGACAGCGGCCACACGTGGCACCACGCCGACGACGTGTTGTTCGGGATCACGAAGCTCGGCATGGCGCCGCCCTATGCACCGGAGGGCTACGCGAGCGACATGCCGTCGTTTGCGGCGAAACTCGGGGACCGGCAGATCTGGGACGTGCTGGCCTACATCAAGTCGCGCTGGTCGCCGCGGGCACGGGAGGCGCAGGCGCGGATTCAGCAGCAGCGTGGCTGAACGCCGCGCGGCATGGATGGCAGGAGAATGATCGATCGCGTCCCGCCTCACGAGCATCGTCGCCCCGCGCACGACGCGCCGTCGCCGGACGACGTGCCGGCCGCCGGCGAGGGCACGATCTACACGTGCCCGATGCATCCGCAGATCCGCCGCGACGCCCCCGGCAGCTGTCCGATCTGCGGGATGGCGCTCGAACCCGAGATGCCGTCGCTCGAGGAGACGCGCAATCCCGAGCTCGAGGATTTCACGCGGCGCTTCCGGTGGACGCTGCCGCTCGCGATCGCGGGCCTCGTGGTGGCGATGGGCGGCCACCGCTTCATCGCCGTCTCGCCGCCAACGATATCGTGGATCGAGCTGGCTCTGGCGACGCCGGTCGTGCTCTGGGCCGGCCTTCCGTTCTTCGTTCGCTGCGTCGAGTCGATCCGGCGCGGCAATCCGAACATGTGGACGCTGATCGGGATCGGCGTCGGCGCGGCCTATGCCTACAGCGTTCTCGGCACGGTGGCGCCGCAGCTCTTTCCCGAGGCGTTCCGGGAAGGCGGCCGCGTCGCGGTGTACTTCGAGGCGGCGTCGGTCATCGTCTCGCTGACCTTGCTCGGGCAGGTGCTCGAGCTGCGTGCGCGCTCGCAGACCTCCGCCGCGATCCGCGCGCTGCTCGGACTGCAACCGAAGACGGCGCGCCGGATCGCACAAGACGGCACCGAGGAGGACATACCGCTCACCAACGTGCACGTCGGCGACCTGCTGCGCGTTCGGCCCGGGGAGAAGGTGCCGGTCGACGGCATCGTCATCGAGGGCCGGTCGAGCGTCGACGAATCGATGCTGACCGGCGAGCCGATTCCGGTGGAAAAGGAAGCCGGCGCGCGCGTCATCGGCGCCGCGATCAACGGCACCGGCAGCCTCGTGATGCGCGCCGAGAAGATCGGTGCGCAGACCGTGCTGTCGCAGATCGTGCAGATGGTGGCGCAGGCGCAGCGCAGCCGCGCACCGATGCAGCGCCTGGCCGACGTCGTCGCGCGCTACTTCGTCCTGGCCGTCATCGCGATCGCCGTCGTCACGGCCATCGTATGGTGGCTGGTGGGCCCCGAGCCGCGCGGCGCCCACGCGATCCTCGGCGCGGTCTCGGTGCTGATCATCGCGTGTCCCTGCGCACTCGGTCTCGCGACGCCGATGTCGGTGATGGTCGCGAGCGGACGCGCCGCGACGAGCGGCGTGCTGTTTCGCGATGCCGAGGCGCTCGAGACGCTGCGCACGATCGACACGCTGATCGTCGACAAGACCGGCACGCTGACGCTGGGACGCCCCGTGTTCGCGCGCGCGCTCGCGCTCGCGCCGTTCACCGAGGACGACGTCCTGCGGATCGCCGCCGGCATCGACCAGGGAAGCGAGCATCCGCTCGCGAGCGCGATTGTCGACGCGGCGCGGGCGCGCAATCTGCCGCTCGCCCGCGCCGAGGCGTTCGAATCGGCCACGGGCATCGGCGTGCGCGGCACGATCGAAGGCCGTCGCATCCTGCTCGGCAACACGGCCTTGCTGCGCGACGGCGGCGTGGATGCGGCACCGCTCGCCGACGATGCCGAACGGCTGCGCGCGGAAGGCGCGAGCGTGGTCTTTCTCGCGGTCGACGGGCGGCTCGCCGGCGCGCTCGCCGTGCACGACCCGATCAAGGATTCCACCCCGGGCGCGATCGACGCGCTGCACCGCGCCGGCATCCGAATCGTGATGGCAACGGGCGACGGGCCGACGACGGCACGGGCGGTCGCGAATCGCCTGCACATCGACGAATTCCACGGCGAGGTCCGGCCCCGGGACAAGGCCGACCTCGTCGCGCGGTTCCAGTCCGAGGGCCGGCGCGTCGCGATGGCGGGCGACGGCATCAATGACGCGCCCGCGCTCGCGCGCGCGAACGTCGGCATCGCGATGGGAACCGGGACCGACGTCGCGATGAGCAGCGCGCACGTCACGCTGGTCAAGGGTGATCTGCGCGGGATCGCGCGCGCCCGCGACATCTCCGAGGCGACGGTGCGCAACATGTACCAGAACCTCGTGTTCGCGCTGATCTACAACGCGCTCGGCGTTCCGGTGGCCGCGGGTATCCTCTATCCGTTCTTCGGCATCCTGCTGTCGCCGCTGATCGCCGCCACGGCGATGTCGTTGAGCTCGGTGTCGGTCGTGAGCAATGCGTTGCGACTGCGGCGGGCGTGAATGGGGAACTCGCGATGAATGGAACGCTCGCGGACGACGAAAGACACTGGGAGCGCGTCTACCGGACCAGGCAGCCGACCGAGGTGAGCTGGTACCGGCCGCATCTCGACCTCTCGCTGCGGTTGATCGAGGCGGCAGCGCCGCAGCGGGACGCACGCATCATCGACGTCGGGGCGGGGGAATCGACGCTCGTCGACGATCTCCTCGAGCGCGGCTATCGCAACCTGACTGCGATCGACATCTCGTCGGTGGCCCTGGACGTCGCGAAGGCGCGTGTCGGCGAGCGCGGTCGCGACGTCGCGTGGCTGCATGGGGACATCCGCACGTTTCCTTTCGGCCGGCACGTTTACGACGTGTGGCACGACCGGGCGGTGTTTCACTTCCTCGTCGATCGCGACGATCGCGCGGCCTACGTGCGGCAGGTCCTGCACGCGCTGCGCCCCGGTGGACACGCGATCGTCGCCACGTTCGGCCCCGAGGGCCCCACCCGCTGCAGCGGCCTCGATGTCCGCCGCTACGCGCCCGACGCGCTGCACGCGGAGTTCGGCGGCAACTTTCGCCTCGTCCGGCATCTGACGGAACTCCACCGCACGCCGGCCGGCGTCACGCAGCCGTTCACCTATTGCTTCTGCAGGATCGAACGCGCCTGAGCGGCGTGCTCGCGCACGATGGCGCGCCGCCCTGCAAAGAGAAGGCCCGCCGCCCGGAACGCAGGCTCACCAGCGGCTGTCGAAGAACCATCATTCACATGATCGGCCGCGATCGCAAGGCAGCCTGCGAAGCGGCATGGGGGAGCATGTCCGCGCGTCGAGGGGCGAAAGCCGCGATCCGTCCGCACGACTCGGAGGTCGGACATGAATCATCGGCATGCGGCATGGGCGGTTCTCTTCACGGCGTTCGCCATCGGCGGCGCGAGCGCGGCAACGACCGGCATGGCGCCATCCGGCGCGACAAGGACCGACATGGCGCCGTCCGTCGCGACACGGATCGGCGACTGCGGCAGGCTTCCGCTGAGCGAACGGGGTATTTGCAAACAGCAAGTGCTGGCTTCCGCGCAGGCCCCGCGCACGGCGAGCGATCAGCAGGCGTCGGCGCGCGAAGACGCGGCGGCCGCGCAACGGCGCGCCGCATGCGGTCGCCTCCCGCTGAGCGAGCGCGGGATATGCGTTGCCGAGGGGCGCGGTGCTGGCAGCGCGCGTACGCCGATGGCGACGCCGGAGCAGCAGCGCGTGCTGCAAGCGGAGAACGATCGCTACCGGGCACGGCTCGCGCAATGCAGTCGCATGCCGCTGAGCGAACGGACCACGTGCATCTCCGACGCCGGCACTCCCGAGGCGCTTCAAGGGAAGGGTTGACCCGTCGCCGGCACTGTCAGCGGGCGGTGACGCGACGCCGCCGGTGCGCATTGCGAAGGGCGCAGAACGGAATTCGTCTCAGCGTCCTTCGTCACGCCGCTTCTTGCGACGGCGCGCCGCCGCACCGGATACGGGACGACCGCGCGCCGCCGAGAGGGCGGGCCGGTCGAACGTGCCTTTCCCGGTCGCCGCGCGGAGCGCTTTCTCGGACTGCTCGAGTTCGTCGTAGAGCCACGCGCGGAACGACGCAAGCGGGGGCCAGTCGCGAAGTCCCGGCGGGTACACGAGGTGATACGGCTGCGCCTCCGGGTGCGTGATCGTCACGGGCGACAGGCGCACGAGCCTTCCGTCGCATAGCGCATCGGCCGCGAGGAGCTCGCGCGACAACGCGAGACCGAGGTTCTGCTCGGCCGCCTGCAGCATCAGGCCGGCGTCGTTGAAGTCCGCGACGACGCGCACGTTCGTTCGCAGGCCGGCCGCCGCGAACCAGTCGTTCCACAGGGCGCTGTCGCCGAGCAGCGGCTCCCGCGCGAGCGCCTCGGGCTGCGCGCCAAGCAGGCGGCGCGCGGCCGCGGGCGATCCCACGACGATGATCGGCGGCTGCTCGAACAGTCGCTCGGACGCGAGTCCCGCCCACGGCCCGACGCCTTGCCGCACGGCCGCGTGAAATCCCTCCCGCGAGAGATCGACGGGCCGAATCGATGCATCGATCTCGAGCGCGAGCGCGGGATGCTGCTCGCGCCAGCGTCCGATCCGCGGCAGGAGCCATCGATTCGCGAACGACGGCAACACGGTCACGCGCATCCGTTGGGCTTCGCCACTGGCGGCCGCGGCGGCCGCCTGCACACCATCGTCGAGCAATGACAGCGCAACCTGGACGCTTCGCAGGAGCGCCTGTCCCGCGGCGTTGAGTGCGACGCGCCGGCCGCGGCGCTCGAATAGCGCGAAGCCGAGCTGCTCCTCGAGGCCGCGGATCTGCTGGCTCACCGCGCTGTGCGTGAGATGCAGGACGTCGGCGGCCGCGCGCAGGTTCTGGAGCTCGGCGACGGCGCGAAAGGCGGCGAGCGTATTGAGCGGCAGACGTGGGGGCTTGGGCATGGCGCTCTCTTTGGTAAGTATAGGTTTCCAGAGCGGTCAGAATAAATCGATTCCAGCGGGAAGGCTGGACGTTTACGATTACCAGCGTACCAAGACACGCAGGAGAACGCCATGCCCCATACCGACAACCTGCTGGGAATCGCCACCGTTGCGTCGTTCGGAATGCTCGCCGCCGTCGTCGTCCAGCCCTGGACGGGCGCGACGGCGCATGCCGCCGGACCGCCGCAGAACGCGATCCGGGTCGTCCAACTGCCCCCGGTCGAGGTCGTTGCCAAGCGCAGCGTCGAACTCGCCCGTATCGAGCGCGAGGACCGGCTCCAATGCGTTTCGGCTCGGGCGCAGCCGAAGGCATGAGCGTCCGCTCCGACTTTGCGCATCTTCGTACCTCTTTCACGAAAGCAAGACGATGAGTACCGGAATCCCGCCCGCCGCTGCGGCTACAATCGCTGCGCCGGGGTTGTCCTCGACGTTGCAGGGCGCGCGCAACGCGTGGCTCGTGATCGTGCGCCGCATCGACGCGTGGTCCGCGGCGCGCGCACGCGTCGCCGCCGACCGCGAGATTCTCGCGAGCATGAGCGACCGCGAGTTGCTCGACATAGGCATCGAGCGTGGTATCGCGCGTGCGGTGGCGGAGGGCAAGTGGATGCGCGACGCGTGGCCGTGATGCGGCGCGGGTACGCGCCGGAAAGGA
Source organism: Rudaea sp. (assembly GCA_050257435.1). Lineage (GTDB taxonomy): Bacteria > Pseudomonadota > Gammaproteobacteria > Burkholderiales > Casimicrobiaceae > VBCG01. The sequence continues at coordinate 2,737 of JBLMWW010000040.1, read as the reverse complement.
CGGATGATCGCGGAATACGTGGCGCTGGCCGCGGCGGCCCTGGTGGTCGGTTTCTTCATCGGCGCGGTCGGGGTCGGCGGCATCCTGCTCGTCCCGGCGCTCGCCTGGCTGGGCGTGCCGATCCACCAGGCGACCGCGACCGCGCTCTTCTCGTTCCTGTTCACCGGCTTCGTCGGCACGTGGCTCTTTCAGCGCCGCGGCTCGATCGACTGGGCGATCACCCGCCCGGTGCTCGCCGGGGCCCTCGTCTTCAGCTACGTCGGGGCGAGGGTCAACGCGATGTTCGACGCAGCCACGCTCACGCTCGTCATCGCGATGGCGGTCGCGGCCGCGGGGATCTACATGCTGCTTCCCGCCCGGCGCCCGGTGCCGCGGCATCGCGACGGCCGGTCGACACGCAATCGGGTGTCGCTCGTGTGCGTCGGCGCATTCGCGGGCTTCGGCTCCGGCTTGTCCGGCGCGGGCGGCCCGTTGTTCTCGGTCCCGACGATGTTGATGCTGGGCTTCGTCCCGCTGGCGACGATCGGCGCCGGCCAGGTGTTGCAGATCGTCGCGGCGCTATTCGGCACGGTCGGCAATCTGCAGTTCGGCTCGATCGATTACGCGCTCGGCGGCCTCCTCGTCGCCGCCGAAACGGCCGGGATGGTCGCAGGGGCGCGCGCGGCGCACATCGTGTCGATGCGCTGGCTGCGCCGCACGGCGGCCGCGCTGTGCGTTCTCACGGGCACGCTGCTATTGGTGCAGACGCTCTGATCGCCATGCGCTGGTAGAGCGCGCTCACGGCGCTTCCTGGTCCGTTCGCGAGTTGCGCGTCGAGCTCGGCGTCGCTCGCGCGGTGATTGCGCAACCCGGCCTCGAGGAACGCGTCGACTTCGCCGGCCCGTGGACCGATCGCGAGCGGCAGGTCGAGCCGGCCCGCGACCCGTCGCATGACGCTGCGCCAGTCGTCGAGCAGGTCCGTGTAGCGCACGTGCACGGCGCGCACCTCGCGGGCGGCGACGAAGGCCTCGACGGGCCGCATGTACGCGGACCACAACGCGAGGCCCCGGCTCGTCGGCATGTCGTTTCCGAGCGAGCCGGCGACTTCGAGCGGGTTCCGCACGCACACGACATAGACCGGCCGATATCCGTGCTCCTCGAGCGCACGGTGCCATAGCGGCGCGAGGACGCAGATCCGCGGATCCTTGATCAGGATGAGCGGGGCGTCACCGTACTCGGAGTCCAGCACGTCGCGGCTGTTCTGCAGGAACTCCTCCACCAGCGGGCCGCGCTCCGGCAACTGGAATTCGACGCGATCCCAGTCGGCGCCCAGGTATTGCATCAGGCGCGCGTTGAGATCGTTGACCGCTTCCGTTTCCCAGAAGCCTTTCGGATTGATGCCCAGGCGCGCGGCGACGATACGCTGCGGCAGGAACGCGCCGCAGAGATTGAGCACGCGCGCGAGCGCCGACGTGCCGCTGCGATACGGGCCGAGCACGACGACCGCGGTCTTCGACGCGGCGCTGCGCGCACGCGCTTCGCGCGGGCGGGGCGCCGTCGCCCTCGTGCGCTCGAGCCACGTGGCGGCGAGGGAGCGCAGGAGCGGCACGGCGATGCGGTCACCGCGACCTGCGCGAAGCTCGGCCCGCAGCAGCACGTCGCGATTGGCGGGATGCAGCGGGCTGAACGGATTCGGCGGCGCGACGTTGCTTGCGAGTGCGCGCGCAAGCTGCGCCTCGGCCGTCGCCTGCCGCGCGCGATCCGTCGCGGGGTCGATCCGCGCTTCGCGAAAATACAGGCGCTCGTGGACGATGACGGGCTCGACCGCGCGCGCCGCACGCTCGCGCAGATCCGCGCCATGCTCGACGACGTCGTGGAAGCCGCCGAGTGCCTCGAAGAGCGCGCGCTCGATGAAGAGATTGTTGCTCGATTCGATCACGTTGGGAACCATGATCATGAAGCTCGCCGGCTCGGAACCGAACGACTCGCCCGGCCGTGCGACGACTTCGCCCGTCGGGGAGGGGCCGTCCGCGGGATAGGCCACGCGCGAGAAGCCCCATAGCGGCTCCGCACGCACGATCTCGGCGACCATCCGCTCGATCCGGCGCGGCGCGAACCATTCGTCCCCCCTCAGGAATGCGAGATAGCGACCGTTCGCATGCGTGGCTCCCTCGTTCGCCGCCCGCGCCTCGCTTCGATGCGCGGTCCTCACGAGGCGAGCTGGAACGCCCAATTGCGAAAGCCGTCGCTCGACCAGGGCCGGGGTCTCGTCGGTCGATCCATCGTCGACGACGATCAGCTCGAGATTCCGGTAGGTCTGCGCGACGACCGAATCGACGGCGCGCTCGATTGCGCGCGCGTGATCGCGGGCCGCAAGAACGACGCTGACGCGCGCCTCGACGACGGGCGCCGCCTTGCGCGCCTTCTCGCGCGCCACGTACGCGCGGACGAGCGCTTCCTGGCGCTCGTTCGCTTGCGGCGTGATGAGCTTGGCGAGCACGAGGCCGAGGTTGTGGCGAAATACGGGATCGTTCCACCCCGAGCGCTCGCATGCGTCCCACAGGAGCTCGAGCGCCTCGCGATAGCGCATCCGCTCGAAGTGCACGACGCCCAGCATGTGGAGCGAATCGAGATCGCCGGGGTCGCGTTCGAGCGCGCGGCGGTACAGCGTCTCGGCGCGCCGCAGCGCGCCCGTGCGGTGGACGGCGAGCGCCTCGAGATGCAAGGCCGACGGCGCCGGGGACGCGGAGGGCGCACC
>JBLMWW010000039.1:0-5302 GCA_050257435.1 Rudaea sp. | reverse complement strand
GTTCTTTCATCAGCAGAAATCTCAATATTACGGGCCGCGTTATCGCACGAGGCGACCGTGGCCGTCAACCGCCCGGCAACGAACGGCGCAATTCAGCGGCTCAAGGTGCGCTGCGCAGCGTCGCGGCGGCGGCCGCCTCCGGCGCGGGATTCGGCTCGAATGGTCCGCTCGACACGGGGCCGACACCGTCGCCGCCCATCGCTTCCGGCGCTGCGCCCGCGTCGCGTCGCTCGTCCTGCTGCAACCGCCACATGCGCGCGTACGTGCCGTTCGCGGCAAGGAGAGCAACATGCGTGCCCCGCTCGACGATGCGCCCGCGGTCGAGCACCAGGATCAGGTCGGCATCGATGATCGTGGAGAGGCGATGGGCGATCGTGAGCGACGTATGGTCGCGCGCGATCAGCTTGAGCTCCGCCTGGATCGCCTTCTCCGCACGCGAGTCGAGTGCGGAGGTGGCCTCGTCGAAGATCAGGATCGCGGGACGCTTGAGGATCGCGCGCGCGATCGCGACGCGCTGCTTCTCGCCGCCGGAGAGCTTGAGGCCACGCTCGCCGACCGGCGTCTGGTAGCCCTCGGGCAGCCGCGCGATGAACTCGTGAACCTGCGCGAGCTTCGCCGCCTCGACGATCTCGTCGCGCGTCGCGCCCGGCCGGCCGTACGCGATGTTGTATTCGATCGTGTCGTTGAAGAGCACGGTGTCCTGCGGCACGATGCCGATCGCGGCGCGCAGCGTCGCCTGACGGACGTCGCGCAGGTCCTGCCCGTCGATGGTGATGCGCCCCGCGCCGACGTCGTAGAAGCGGTACAGCAACCGCGCCAGCGTCGACTTGCCCGAGCCCGACGGCCCCACCACGGCGACGTTGTGCCCGGGCGGGATCGTGAACGTCACGTCGAAGAGGATCTGCCGGTTGGGCTCGTAGCCGAAATCGACGTGCTCGAAGCGCACCTCGGCGCCCCGCACGCGAAGCGGCGCTGCGTCGGGGCGGTCGGTGATTTCGGCGTTTTCCTCGATCAGCTTGAAGAGCCGCTCCATGTCGGCGAGCGCCTGCTTGATTTCGCGGTACACGACGCCGAGGAAGTTGAGCGGGATGTAGAGCTGGATCATGAACGCGTTGACGAGCACGAGATCCCCGATCGTCATCGTCTGGTCCACGACGCCGACCGTCGCGCGCCACATGATCAGCGCGACGGCGACGGCGATGATGGCGCTCTGCCCGATGTTGAGCGCGGAGAGCGACGTCTGCGACAGCACCGCGGCGCGCTCCCAACGCTGCAGGCTCTCGTCGTAGCGGGTGGCCTCCCACTCCTCGTTGCCGAAGTACTTGACCGTCTCGTAATTGAGCAGGCTGTCGATCGCGCGGGTGTTCGCCTTCGAATCGAGCTCGTTCATCTGGCGCCGGAACCGCGTGCGCCATTCGGTGATCATGATCGTGAAGAGGATGTACAGCACGAGCGCCGCCGCCGTGATCGCCATGAACGTCCAGTCGTAGCGGGCGATGAGGATCGCCGAGACGAACGTGATCTCGACCAGCGTCGGCAGGATCGAGAACAGCGCGAAGCTGATGAGCGTCGAGATCCCGCGCTGGCCGCGCTCGACGTCGCGCGTCAGGCCACCCGTCTGGCGCGCGAGATGGAAGCGCAGCGACAGCGCGTGCAGGTGCCGGAACACCTTGAGCCCGATCCGCCGCACCGCGCGCTGCGTCACCTTGGCGAACAGGAACTCGCGCAGCTCGGTGAACACCGTCGTCGACAGGCGCAGCAACCCGTAAGCGACGAGGAGCGCGAGCGGGACCGAGAGGACGGCGATGCGCGGGTCGAGGCTGTCGACGATCTTCTTCATGAGGATCGGCACGCCGACGTTCGCGACCTTGGCCAGGACGAGGCAGGCCAGCGCGGCGACGATCCGGCCGCGATAACCCCAAAGGTACGGCAGCAACGTGCCGATCGTCTGCCAGTCGCCGCGCTCGGTGCGCGCGACGCGCTGCTCGGTGGGCAGGGGAAGCGAGGATCCGCCGCGGCGCATGGGTTATTCGTTCATCGTGGTCAGCATCGCACGGGTCGGCGGATGCCCCCACCGTCGAATGTTACGGCTCCGCCCCGATGGGAGGCCGGGCAGCCACCGCCCGACGTTACGGCCGCGGCCCCGACGAACGGCGCCGGTCATCGCCGCGGAATGCCGCTGCGCCACCACTCGTCGCCGCCGTAGCGGAGCATGCCCATTCCGACGCGCACGATGCCATAAGCGATCCAGCTCACGGCCTTCGCGAAGCGCGAGCGCTGCGCCCAATGCTGCGGCGGCACCGGCCGCGATCCGTCCTCGATCATCTCGACGAGCTCGTCGCGCAGCTCGCTGGCGAACGCCGCGTCGCGCACGAACACGTTCGCCTCGCGCGCCATCAGAAACGAATACGGATCGATGTTGGAGGAGCCGACGGTCGCCCACCGGCCGTCGACGACGGCGACCTTCGCGTGCAGGAACGAGCGGTGGTACTCCTGGATGCCGACGCCGGCGGCCAGGAGCTGCCCGTAGAGCGCGCGCGACGCGTAATGGAGCAGGCGATATTCGACGCGCGCCTGGAGGAGCAGGATCACGCTCACGCCGCGCGACGCCGCGTTGATGAGCGCGCGCCGGAAGCGCACGCCCGGAAAGAAGTACGCGGTGGCGATCAGGATCTCCCCGCGCGCAGTGCGCAGCGCCGCGAGGTACGCCCGCTCGATGTCGCGGCGATGGCGCAGGTTGTCCCGGATCGTGAACTTCGCGACCTGCGTGCCCGCGTTCTCCGCCGGCTCCTCCTCCGGGAACAGCGGCACGTCGGAGTTGCGCAGTTGCGAGATCTCGACGATCGCCCATACGCGCTGCATGTTCTGCACGATCGGCACGAGCATCGGGCCGCGCACGCACACGGCAAAGTCGATGCGGGGCGGCGTGTGGCCGGGCGTGTTCATGTCGTCGATCACGTTGATGCCGCCGACGAACGCGACGCGCCCATCCACGTGGCAGAGCTTGCGATGCAAGCGCCGGAGCCGATGCGAGCGGAAGTCCCATGGCGCCACCTCCGGCCGATACTTGAGGAGATGCACGCCGCCCGCAACGAGCCGGCGCTCGAGCGCGGGGGTCAGGTAATGACGGGCCCCCCAGCCGTCGACCAGCACGCGCACCGACACGCCGCGGCGCGCCGCGGCCACGAGCGCGTCCGCCACCTCGCGCCCCGTCTCGTCGTCGGCGAAGATGTACGTCTCGAGCCATACCTCGTGCTCGGCGCCGGCGATGGCCTCGAGCAGGACGGGAAAGTATTCGGCGCCGTTGCGAAGGAGCGTGATCGAATTGCCCGCCGTATAGCGGTTCATCGCCAGGCTTACGGCCTGCACGCGTCAATCCGCCTGCGCGCGTCGCGCGGGAGCGATCTCGAACGTGGCCGCGAGCGCCGCATGGTCGGACATGCGCGCGCCGCGGCTCGCGTAATGGACGCGCGCGTCGACGATGCGGAGCCCCCGGGCGTAGATCCGGTCGAGACGAAACACCGGCAGCATCGACGGGAACGTGCGGGCGGGCCGCCCGGTGACCGCGCCGAACACCTCGATGAGGTCGAGCGCCTCGGTGAGCGCGCGATCGCCCTTGCTGCGCCAGTCGTTGAAGTCGCCGGCGATGACGAGCGGCGCCGCGCGCGGCACGGCGATCTGGATGCGATCGATCAGCGCCTGGATCTGCCACTGCCGGCCGCGCTCGAAGAGCCCGAGGTGAACGTTGATGCAGTGGAGCGTCGGCAGCTTCTCGCCGAGCGCCAGCTCGCAATGCAGAAGGCCGCGGCTCTCGAAGAGATGCGCCGAGATGTCGAGGTTCTCCTGCGCGAGCATCGGGAAGCGCGACAGCACGGCGTTCCCGTGGTGCCCGTGCGGATACACGGCATTGCGCCCGTAGGCGACCTCCTGCCAGAACGCGTCGGCGATGAATTCGTGCTGCGGGCGGGTCGGCCATTCGCGATAGCGCGTCGCATGGCGCTCGTGCGTATGGAGCACTTCCTGCAGGAACAGGATGTCGGCCGCGAGCCCGCGCAGGCGCTCGCGCAACTCGTGGATCACCATGCGGCGAGCCAGCTGGGAGAACCCCTTGTGGATGTTGTACGTCGCGACGGTGAAGCGCGCGGGCTTGGCGGACGCCATGGCAACATGTTAGCGCGCCCGACGACGAAGCTGACGGACCCGCGTTCGCGGAGGTGCGCGTAACGGGGTGCCGATGGGAGCGATGATCGCGAGCGCAGAGTAGACTGGCCGTCCGGCGCTCCACTTTCGCTGCAAGGACGATCCATGACCACGTACAAGGTGGGATATCTCATCGGCAGCCTCGCGACGGCCTCGATCAATCGGCGGCTCGCCAAGGCGCTCGTGCGCCTCGCGCCTGCCGAGCTCCACATGACCGAAGTCTCGTTTCGCGACCTTCCGCTCTACAGCTACGACTACGACGCCGACTTTCCACCGCCCGCGCGCGCGTTCAAGGCGGCGCTCGGCGCCGTGGACGCCGTCCTCTTCGTCACGCCCGAGTACAACCGCTCGATCCCGGGCGGTCTCAAGAACGCGATCGACTGGGCGAGCCGGCCCTACGGCGAGAACTCGTTCTCGCGCAAGCCGTCGGCGGTGATCGGCGCGTCCACGGGAAAGATCGGCACGGCGATCGCGCAGCAGCAACTGCGCAGCGTGCTCTCGTTCTGCAATTCGCCGCAGATGAATGCGCCGGAGGCCTACATCCAGTTCACGCCCAACCTGGTGACGGAGGATGGCAGCGTGACGGATCCATCGACCGAGAATTTCCTGCGCAAGTACATGGAGGACCTGCAGGCGTTCATCGAGCGCGTCTACACGGTGCTGCCGCGAACGGCGGCGTGACCGGAGACGGTTCGGGCGGGAAGTGGTGTGGGGTGGCGGATGGGAATCGAACCCACAACAGCCGGAATCACAATCAGGCGGAAATCGGCATCCAAGTGGTTGATGTTCTTGGCATTTCAACCGTAGCGGGTCGGTTCACATCACACTGCACTACGGAGCCTCGCCAGTACGCCAACATCGCCCGCCCTGCCGGTCGCGCCGCGAACTTCTTATCGCACCAGAAGCTGCCACGCGAAGATTGCTTGCGCCACGAATCCGCCCACGAACGCCAGCGTACGAACCCACGGCACGGCGAACGTGTAGGCGATTACGTGAACCAGACGTGACCAGAAGTAGAGCGCAGCGGCGAACGCGGTGGCGCTATTGCTAATGCCGGCGACACTGGCAGCGAGAACCAGCGCGGCGAAAACAACCAGATTTT
>JBLMWW010000038.1:0-2707 GCA_050257435.1 Rudaea sp. | reverse complement strand
CCGCGCGCATCGAGTTCCTTGTCGAAGTTCATTGGCACGTCCTGCGGATGGAGGTTGAAGTCAGGCGGCCGCGTCGCCGGCCGCCCGCGGTAACATTAGCAATTTCTAATATATGCGGCGGGCTGTCAAGCCTTCGTCCGCGCTACGCGCATCTTCGCACGCGCCATGCGCGCGGTGCACGATGCATGGCGCGAATAGGTCCCGGAAACCCTCGTCGGTGATCGCGCCGGCGCGCCGATGCCGACGATGCACGTACCGGGCAGCGTCGACTCCATTGCCGGTCCGTGTCGGCTACCGATGTCGATCGGCGAAATCCTGCCCGCAGCGACCCCCTCATTGCCGCGTCATCACGACGCGCAGCCGATCCTCCGGCTTGATCAGGTGACTGAAGTTGTCCTTGCCGACGTCGAGCTGCACCCAATGGATCTTGCCGGTGAACTGGTTGCATGCCGCATAGTCGGCCGTGACGAGCGAGCCGCTTTCGTGCCCGACGTCGGTCGTCTCTTCGGCCGAGAACGCGATGGGCTGCGTGTGGGGAATGCGGCCGCGGCCTACGCCCTTGCCGTCGTAGTAGAGCGTCACCGTGCCGCCCTTGCCGGGGCCTCCGCCGTCGTAGGCGAATTCGACGCGGATCTGGTGCTTGCCCGCGCCCATCGGCGTTTCCGCCCGCGTGCAGAAGGTTTCGAGCCCGAAATAGTTGTAGGCGAAGTGCGCCCGGCCGTCCTTCGCGTAGAGGCTCCAGCCGCCGAAGCGGCCGCCCTGCGCGATGACCACTCCTTCCGCCGCGCGCTCGGCGACCGTCACTTCCGCCGTGACCGAGAACGACACATTCTTGATGCTGACGACGGCAGCCTCCGGAACGCGGCCCGTGCCCGGGAAGAACAACTGCGACTGGCCCTTCACGAGCACCGGACGTCCCGATACCGCGGGGTCGATGCGCTCGACCAGGCGGTCGTCGAGCGGAAACACGTTGTACTTGACCGCCTCGATCGCGAACATCAGGTGCAACTCGGTGAGCTTCTCCGGCATCGCCTTCGCGAGGTCATGGGCCTGCGTCCAATCCTTCGTGCCGTCGTAGAGCTCCCAGACGTCCTTGTCGAACGGGATCGCGCCCGTCGCCGTCGGCACCCACGGCGTGCGGTGCTTGGTGATCGCGCTGAAGCCCTTGTAGTAGATGCCCCGGTTACCGAACATTTCGAAGTACTGCACGTCGTGGCGCTCCGACGCCGTCGCGTCGTCGAAGCTGTAGCGCATCGACGTGCCCTCCATCGGGCTCTGCGTGACGCCGTGCACCATCTCGGGTTCCGAAATCCCGGCCGCCTCGAGGATCGTCGGCGCGATGTCGATCACGTGGCTGAACTGGTGGCGCAGCTCGCCCTTCGCCTTGATGCCATTGGGCCAATGCACGATCGTCGCATTGCGCGTGCCGCCCCAGTGCGACGCGATCTGCTTCGTCCACTGATACGGCGTGCACATGGCGTGCGCCCAGCCCACCGCGTAGTGGTTGTACGCCTTCGGCGAGCCGAACTCGTCGATGTGCGCGCGCAGGAAGTCGGTCGTCTCGATGCCGGTGATGCCGTTCAGCCACACCATCTCGTTGAACGTACCCTGCAGCGTGCCTTCGGCGCTCGCGCCGTTGTCGCCGATGATGTAGTAGATCAAGGTGTCGTCGAGGGCGCCCAGATCTTCGAGCGCGTCGACGACGCGCCCGACCTGATGGTCGGTGTGCTCGAGAAAGCCGGCGTAGACCTCCATCTGTCGCGCGAGCACCGGCCTGAGCTCCGCCGGGATGTCGTCCCAGGCCGGGATCTCGGCGTGGCGCTTCGTGAGGTCCGCATCCGACGGGATCACCCCGAGCGACTTCTGGCGCGCAAACGTGAGCTCGCGCTGACGGTCCCACCCGTGATCGAACTTGCCCTTGTACTTGTCCGCCCAATCCTTGGGCACGTGATGCGGCGCATGCGTGGCGCCCGGCGCGAAGTACATGAAGAACGGCTTGTCGCCGCCGACCAGTGTCTTCTGCTGCCGGACCCAGTTGATCGCCCTGTCGGCGAGGTCCTCCGTGAGGTGGTAGCCCTCTTCCGCCGTCCGCGGCGGCGTGACCGCCGTCGTGCCCTCGAAGAGCTCCGGCTCGTACTGGTTGCATTCGCCGCCGATGAAGCCGTAGAAGTACTCGAAGCCGCCGCCGCCCGTGGGCCATTGGTCGAACGGCCCGGCCGGGCTCGTCTGCCACACCGGCACTTCGTGGCATTTGCCGAATTGCGCCGTCGCATAACCGTTGAGCTTCAGGATCTCGGCGAGCGGCGCCTTGGTATTCGACCGCAGCGAGGTGTAGCCGGGCGCGGACGTCGCCATCTCGGTGACGCCGCCCATGCCGACCGAGTGATGGTTGCGCCCGGTGAGCAGCGCCTGGCGCGTGGGCGAGCAGAGCGCGGTCGTATGAAAACGCGTGTATTCGAGGCCGCTCGCGGCGAGCCGTTCGGCCGTCGGCATGTGGACCGGGCCGCCGAACGCGCTCGACGCGCCGAAGCCGACGTCGTCGAGCAGCACGACGAGCACGTTCGGCGCGCCCTTCGGCGGTCGCAGCGGCTCGATCGGATCGAAATGCGTATTGGGGTCCTTCGCGTCGTAGGTCGTAACCACGACGCGCGCGCGATCGGGAATCGGAAGGATCGAGCGCTGGATGTCGTCTCTATCGGTTGCCATG
>JBLMWW010000037.1:0-31508 GCA_050257435.1 Rudaea sp. | reverse complement strand
GGAGACGACGGCGGCGCCGCGCTTCACGTTGACGGGCGGCACGGCGACGGTCGCCGACCTCGAAACCGGAATCCGCGCAGAGAAGGATGCCCTCTGGAGCGTCAAGCGGGGCGATCTCGCGGGCGTCTCGCTCGACCTCGCGAAGCGCGGCATCACGATCGACCGTGTCGCGCTGCAACAGGGCTCGCTCAACGTCGTGCGCGAGCGCGACGGTACCGTCAACTTCCGGCGGCTTTTCCGAACCGGTGCAACGTCCGAGTCGACCGAGGGAAGCGAGCCCGCGGCGGCCGGGGAGGGATGGCGCCTGCGGATCGCGAAGTTCGACCTCGACCGCATCGCGGCGAGCGTCGAGGACCGCGTGCCGACGCCGCCCGTGAAGCTGCGCATCGCGGACGCGCGCGCGAGCATCGACGAGTTCAGCAATGCCGACGACGCACGTCCCGCGATCGACGTGGCCGCGCGCATCGGTGCGAAGGGGCGCCTGCGACTCAAGGGAACGGTGGCGGCGAAGCCGGCCGCGGCGGACCTGCGCGTCGACGCCGCCGGGATCGACGTCCTCCCGCTGCGCCCGTACTTCGAGGCGGGCACGAATGTCGTCGTCACGAGCGGGGCGGTGAGCGCGAACGGACGGCTTGTTTACGCCACGTCCCGCGCCGGAACGCCGAACGTCAGCTTCAAGGGGGATATGGCGATCGCCGATTTCGATTCGCTCGACCGCCCCACGTCGCAGGAGCTCGTGCGCTGGAAGACGCTCAAGCTGGCCGGTGTCGACAGCCGCAGCGCGCCGCTCGCCGTCAACGTCGGGTCGATCGCGCTCGACCGGTTCTTCGCGCGCGTGATCCTGAACGCAGACGCGACGCTCAACCTGCGGCAACTCCTCGTGGCCGAGCCTGCGCCGGCGGCACGACCAGCCCCGACCACCGCGGCCGGCGTCACGACGGCCGAGCTCCCGCCGCGGGCGGAAGGCGGCCCGCTGCCGGTGTCGATCGGGCGCATCGAGGTGAGCAACGGCGAGGTGGAGTATTCGGACTTCTTCGTTCAGCCGAACTACAACGCGCACCTCACGCAGGTGGCCGGCAATGTCTCCGCGCTGTCCGCGGCGCAGGCGGGCGCGATCGAGCTCGCCGCGCGCGTCGAGGGCACGGCACCCGTCGACGTGCGGGGAACCGTCAACCCGTTCGCCGCCCAGCTTTCGCTCGATCTGACGGGGAAGGCGACCGACGTCGACCTGCCGCCATTGACGCCGTACTCGATCAAGTACGCCGGCTACGGAATCACCAAGGGAAAGCTGTCGCTCGAGGTCCACTACAAGATCGAGGATCGCAAGCTCGCGGCGACGAACAAGCTGCGACTCGACCAGCTCACGTTCGGCGAGCGCGTCGATAGCCCGAGCGCCACGAAGCTGCCGGTGCTGCTCGCCGTGTCGCTGCTCAAGGACCGCAACGGCGTGATCAACCTCGACCTCCCGATCAGCGGCACGCTCGACGACCCGCAGTTCTCGGTGTGGCGCGTCATCGTTCAGATCTTCGTGAACCTGATGACGAGGGCGGTGACGGCGCCGTTCGCGCTGCTCGCGTCGATCGCCGGAGGCGGCGAAGAGCTGTCCTACGTCGAGTTCCCGGCGGGGCGCGCGAGCCTGACGCCCGCCGCGCTGGCGAAGCTCGGCACGCTCGCGAAGGCGCTGAACGACCGGCCCGCGCTCAAGCTCGATGCGGCGGGGCGGGCGATCCCCGAGACCGATCGCGATGGATTGAAGCGCGCGATGCTCGACCGGGCGCTTCGCGTGCAGAAGCAGAAGGCGCTCGCCGAAGACGGCGAGTCGGCCCCGCCGGTCGAGGAGCTGACGATCGGCGCCGAGGAGTATCCGAAACTCCTGACCGCGGTGTACCGCGCGACCGACCTGCCGGACAAGCCGCGCAACGTCTTCGGCTTCGCCAAGTCGATCCCGCCCGCCGAGATGGAAGCGCTGCTGCTCGCCAGCTACCGCGTCGACGACGAGGCGCTCGCGACGCTCGCGAACCGCCGCGCGCAGGCGGTCAAGGAGTGGCTCGCACGCGAAGGCGGCGTCGCGTCCGAGCGCGTCTTTATCGTCAAGCCCAAGCTCGGCGCCGAGGGCATCAAGGACGAGGGCGCGCCTACGCGGGTCGACTTCGCGATCCGCTGAGAAGATCGCGGCGGGATACCGAAAAACGCGATTCACGATCGCGCTTTCGGTTACCGGGTTCCATTTTCGCGGGACGCTCGATCGGTGCGCGACCAGGCGTCCCGGCACGCGATGTCGGCTTGTCGCGCGGCGGCACGCGAGCGGGATTCAGCGCTCGAGGATCGCCTCTCCGCTCACGCTGACCGTGAGCTCCGTCGTTCCGCCTTCGACGCTGACCGGTGCGGCGGCAGCGGCCATGCCGGCCTTGAACATCGGCTGCGGGCGCGCGTAATCGTTCGTCTGCACCGTCACGCGGCCGGTGCGGTAGCCGGCCGCGCCGAATGCGCGGGCGGCAATCCGCGCGCGCGCCTGCCAGCGCTTGATCGCCTCCTGGGCAAGCGCGTCATCGGCCGCACGACGCGCGTCGGCGCCGACGCTGAAGTTGAGCGACGACAACAGCAATCCGTCGGTGCCCTGCAGCTGCGATACCAGCGCCGACAGCGCCGCGAAGTCGGCGCCTTCGAGCGCGAGCGACTGCGATACCCGCCAGCGCGGCGGACGATTGGGCTCGCTGATCTGATACGAGCTGTAGCCCGCGCTCCGCGCCTCGACGCCGGGAACCGCTTTCGCACGCGACAACGCGCGCGCCATGCGTGCGTTCACCGCGTCGGCGGCGCGTACCGGATCGGCGTCGTCGGCTTCGGCGCGCAACAGCGCATGCATGCGGTCGTTGGCGACGTCCGTCGACGCGGACGCGGTGACGGTGATCACCGGCTGCGGCGTCGGCACGGCCTCGATCACCGTTTGCGCGAAGCCGGGAAGCGTCACGCCGAGCGCCAGCGCGCCGAGAAAGATCGTTCGCAACCGCCTAGGCATCGCTGCTCCGACCCTTCATCCGCGGCCGCGTTCCGTCGCGCCCGCGCGGCCTGCGTGTTGCGGGAGCGCCAGGATCGCGTCGCGGTTCGACCACGAAAAGCAGCGCGCGGCCGCGGCCTGGAACGGCAGCCAGACATGACGTGAATGCTCGCGCGCCGAGAGGCGCACCGGAACCGGCACGCGCACGTCGAGCGAGAACACGTGCTCGGTATTGACGGCCGTTCCCGGCGGATAGCGATGCCGCCACTGCGGGAAGATCTCGTATTCGTTGGCGACGTGCCAGTCGTGCAAGGCATATTCGGCGACGCCGATCCCGGTCTCCTCCAGCACTTCCCGGCGCGCCGTGTCCGCGAGGTCCTCGTCCTGATCGCGGCTGCCGGTGACCGATTGCCAATGATCGGGGAAATCGGCCCGTTCGAGCAGCAGCACGTGCAGGTCCGCCGTGTGGATCACGACGAGAACGGAGACCGGCTGCTTGTAGCCCGCCTCGGGCGGCCGTTCCGGCGTCATCGTCCGCGTCAGCTCACGAGCACCCAGAACGGGAGGTTGCGCTCGCGCCAGAACGTCGACGCCTCGGAAAGGACATCCTCGAGCGTGCTCCATTCGTGCGGGTGGGTCTTGCGGTAGTGCGTCGCGTGGCCGAGGCGGATCGCGCAACCCGATTTGCCGAGCCAGTCGCGATCCTCGAGCGAATCGGCGAGGGCGTCGAAGTTGTTGCCGAAGTGCGCCGGGAGCTCGAGCCCCTTCGCGAGCGCCGCGAACAGCGTCGCGCGGTCCTCTGCGTGCGTGAGGTCGACGTTGAGGTAGCGCAGCTTGGCATGATGCGCCGCCGCCGCGACCGCGTCCGCATGGCCGTGGTACTCGATCATGCCGGCTTCTTCGATATCGGTGAGGTCCGGCAGCTTCATTCGCGGATCCTCCAAAACGTCGCGTAGTGGTCGTCGGTGTAATAGCATACTTCCGGCGCCGTGCGCGGCCCACCGCAGACGATGCGGCGCGCCCCGCGCGTACGTACGCCGGGCGTGACCACGGTGTACTCGTGATAGTAGCCCCGGGGGCGGGGTGGCAGCGTGCGCTCGCGATTGCCGAACGTCACGCCGTCGCGCTCGAAGCGGAACGGACCCCCGGCGCGGATGCGCGCGAGGACCTCGCGCGCAGCGGGCGGGAGTCGCTCGACACGGATCTCGCCGACGGCGGCGCGCTCGCGGGAGAGCGCGGTCGACGCGAGAAGGCTCGTCGCGACGAGCAGATGCAGGAGCGCACGGACGAGCGCGCGCGAGGCCGGGGACGAGGGCACGACGCAGTGTAGCGCGCGGCGCGCGTAATGCCGAGGCGCGACACCCGCGTGTGCCGCGCGCGGATGTCGCTCGGGAGCGCTCTTAGCCGGCCGCCTTGATCGCGTCGGACGGCCGCACGCGGATGTGCAGATCGCGCAACTGCTGCTCGGTCGCGGGCGCCGGTGCGTCGACGAGCAGGTCCTGCCCGCGTTGCGTCTTCGGGAAGGCGATGACGTCGCGAATCGACTCGGCGCCGCACATCAGCGTCGTGATCCGGTCGAGGCCGAACGCGATGCCGCCGTGCGGCGGCGCGCCGTATTGGAGCGCGTCGAGCAGGAAGCCGAATTTGCGCCGCTGATCGTCGGGCGCTATGCCGAGCGCGGCGAACACGCGCGCCTGCACCTCGGGCCTGTGGATCCGGACCGAGCCACCGCCGATCTCCCAGCCGTTCAGCACCACGTCGTACGCCTTGGCGAGCGCATGCGCGGGATCGGAGGCGAAGCGCTCCTCGTGACCGTCCTTCGGCGCGGTGAACGGGTGATGCCGTGCGACCCAGGCGCCGCTGGCCTCGTCATGCTCGAACATCGGGAAGTCGACCACCCACAGCGGCTTCCAGCCGGGCTCGAGCAATCCGCGGTCGTGGCCGATGCGCGCGCGCAGCGCGCCGAGCGCGTCGTTCACCACCTTCTCGCGGCCGGCGCAGAAGAAGATCACGTCGCCCGACGCTGCGCCGGTGCGCTCGAGGATCGTGGCGAGCGCGTCGCGCCCGAGGAACTTCACGATCGGTGACTGCAGGCCTTCATCGGATGGCTTCGTGGCGTCGTTGACCTTGATGTACGCGAGCCCCTTCGCACCGTAGACGGTGGCGAACGCCGTGTAGTCGTCGATCTCCTTGCGCGTGAGGGCACCGCCGCCGGGAACGCAAAGCGCCGCAACGCGGCCGTTCGGCAGCTCCGCCGCCGCACGAAACACCTTGAAGTCGACGCTGCGCATCGCGTCGGTGAGCTCGGTCAGCTTCAGCGGCACGCGGAGGTCAGGCTTGTCCGACCCGTAGTCGCGCATTGCGTCGGCGTAGGTCATCACCGGGAACGGATCGGGCAGCTCGACGCGCATGGCCTCGCGGAACATCGCGCGCACCAGCCCCTCCATGATCTCGCGGATCTCGATCTCGTCGAGGAACGATGTCTCGATGTCGATCTGGGTGAACTCCGGCTGGCGGTCGGCGCGCAGGTCCTCGTCGCGGAAGCACTTGACGATCTGGTAGTAGCGGTCGAAGCCCGCGATCATCAACATCTGCTTGAAGAGCTGCGGCGACTGCGGCAGCGCGTAGAACTGGCCATGATGCATGCGCGACGGAACCAGGAATTCGCGCGCGCCTTCGGGCGTCGACTTGTAAAGCACCGGCGTCTCGATTTCGACGAAACCCTGTGCGTCGAGATGCTTGCGCGCCGCCATCGCCGCGCGGTAGCGCAGCATCAGGTTGTTCTGCATCTGCGGGCGCCGCAGATCGAGCACGCGATGCGTGAGGCGCACCGTTTCCGAAAGGTTCTCGTCGTCGAGCTGGAACGGCGGCGTTGCCGAGGCGTTCAGGATCTCGATCGTCTCCGCGAGCACCTCGATCTCGCCCGAGCGCAGGTTCGGATTGACCGTTCCCTGGGGCCGCGGGCGCACCCGGCCGGTGACCGCGATGCAGTATTCGTGGCGCAGCTTCTCGGCGGTCGCGAACGTCGCCGGGCGATCGGGATCGCAGACGACCTGCACGATGCCCTCGCGGTCGCGCAGGTCGATGAAGACGACGCCGCCGTGATCGCGGCGCCGGTGCACCCAGCCCATGACGGTGACGCCTTGTCCCAGGAAGCGGCGATCGATGCGGCCGCAGTATTCGGTGCGTTTCACGCGGTTCTCCGGGAGGCCTTCGGCGTTGTCGTGGACGGGGCGACGCGCAAGCCCGCCGGCGTGTCGCCGGCGCGGTTCGCTCGCGCGATCAATTTCGGATTTCGGACGTCGAGTGGGTGGCGGGGGCCGCCAGCCCGCTCGTGCTCGCGGGCTCGCCGCGGCGCGGCCGGATGCGCACGCGCGGCGCGACGACGCCCATCGAGATGATGTACTTGAGCGCCTCGTCCACCGTCATGTCGAGCTCGCGCACCTGCTCGCGCGGCAGCATCAGGAAATAGCCGCCCGTCGGGTTGGGCGTCGTGGGCACGTAGACGCTCACGTGCTCGCCGGGGAGGTACGGCGCGACGGCGCCGGCGGGCGAGCCGGTCTGGAACGCGATCGTCCAGCTTCCCGGACGGGGAAATTCGACGAGCAGCGCCTTGCGAAACGCCTGCCCCTTGTCGGAGAGGAGCGTGTCGCTCACCTGCTTCACCGACGAGTAGATCGACTTCACGAACGGGATGCGGCCGAGCACCGCTTCCCAGGCGCGGATCAGCCGCTGGCCGAAGAAGTTCGCCGCCACGACGCCGGTCCCGAGCAGGATGAGAAACGCGACGACGACGCCGAGGCCGGGAATGTCGAAGCCGAACAGCGCGCGCGGCTGCAGGCTCGCAGGCAGGACCAGCAGGATCTGGTCGAGTGACGTCAGCAGGAAATGCAGGATGTAGAGCGTGATGCCGAGCGGCACCCAGACGAGCAGGCCTGCGATGAGGTAGCGCCTCATGGGGACAGGCTTTCAGCTCCCCGTCTTGTCGGTCGAAGACGCGGCCGGCTTCGCCTCCGTGGCGCTCGAGGCCGACGCGGTCGACGAGGTCGTTTCCGTGCCGGCCGTCTTCGTCTCGGGAGCCTTCGCCTCGCCGTTGCCCTTCGCGTCCTTCGTCGACGGCTTCGCCCCGGTATTGCGGAAGTCGGTGACGTACCAGCCCGAGCCCTTCAGCTGGAAGCCGGCGGCCGACACGCGCTTCACGAGCTCGGACTTTTGGCAGGCCGGGCAAACGGTGAGCGGCGGCTCGGAGATCTTTTGCAGCACCTCGAGCTCGTGGCCGCAGGAGGCGCATCGATATTCGTAGATTGGCATGGTGCGGTGAGGCGCGCGCTAGGCGCGCAAAAGCTTTTGATAACAAACGGGAAATTATACCCCAAACAGCGCGTCCGCGCCGCTTGGCCGAATGTCTTATATGCTTCGCGACGTCTTCAAGGAGCCCGACGCCACGCCGCATGACCGATTACTGGCTCTGGTGGATCTTCGCGACGCTCCTGGTCGGCGCCGAGCTCGTGACGGGCACGTTCTACCTGCTCGCCGTGGGCATCGCATTCGCCCTGGGTGGCGTCGCCGCACTCGCGGGGGCCTCGAGGCCGATCCAGCTGCTCACGGCGGGTGTGCTCGCGGTCGTCGGCACGGTGATCGCGAACCGCTGGCGGCGTCGGCATGGGGAGCCGCTGCCGCTTCCGGGGCTCGACATCGGGCAGAGCGTTCAGGTCGAGACATGGCATGCCGACGGCACGGCGCGCGTCGTCTATCGAGGCACGCATTGGGATGGCGTCGCCGCGACGAAGGACACGCCGCACCGGCACACGATGTACATTGTCGCCACGCGCGGATCGACGCTCGTCCTTTCCGCCGAGCGGCCGTGACCCGCATGGCGGAATTCGAGTCTGACCCCGAATTCATTCGAGTCTGACCCCGAATTCACGCGTCCGACACCGCTGCCGCAATCCGCGATCACAACAGGGAGGGAAGATGGCCGGCTTTTCGCTCGTCACGTTCGCGATCTTCATCGTGGTGCTGGTCGGGATCGTCAAGGCGATCCGCGTCGTGCCGCAGCAGCATGCGTGGGTGGTCGAGCGGCTCGGGCGTTTTCACGGCGTGCTCGCGCCCGGGCTCAACTTCGTCGTGCCGTTCTTCGATCGGGTGGCCTACAAGCACGACCTGCGCGAGACGCCGCTCGACGTGCCGCCGCAGGTCTGCATCACCAAGGACAACACGCAGCTGCAGGTCGATGGCATCCTGTATTTCCAGGTGACCGATCCGCGCCTTGCCTCATACGGGTCGACGAACTACGTCCTCGCGGTGACGCAGCTCGCGCAGACGACACTGCGCAGCGTCATCGGCCGCATGGAGCTCGACCGGACGTTCGAGGAGCGCGACCAGATCAACGCCGCGGTCGTGAGCGCGCTCGACGCGGCGGCGCCGAGCTGGGGCGTCAAGGTGTTGCGCTACGAGATCAAGGACCTGACGCCTCCGGCGGAGATCCTGCGCGCGATGCAGGCGCAGATCACCGCCGAGCGGGAGAAGCGCGCGGTCATCGCGACGTCGGAGGGCAAGCGGCAGGAGCAGATCAACATCGCGCAGGGCATGCGCGAGGCCGCGATTGCGCAGTCCGAGGGCGAGAAGCAGGCGGAGATCAACAACGCGCAGGGGCAGGCGGCGGCGATTCTCGCGATCGCCGAAGCGAACGCGAAGGCGATTCGCCAGGTCGCGGAGGCCATCGCCGCGCCGGGCGGCGTCAGTGCAGTCAACTTCAAGGTTGCCGAGGAATACATCGCCCAGTTCGGCAACCTCGCGAAGGCGACCAACACCGTGATCCTGCCCGCCAACGTCGCCGACGTCGCGGGCCTCATCGCGACCGCGCTTTCCGTCGTCAAGGCGACGCCGGTGAGCGCGAACGCGTAATCGGGAAAATCTTCATGGAATTGCGTGACAGCAGCTTCATCGTCACCGGCGGCGCCTCGGGGCTCGGCGCGGCGACGGCGCGGATGATCGCCGCGAGCGGTGGACGCGTCGTCATCGCCGACGTGAACGAGCCCGAAGGGCGCACGCTCGCGGACGCATTGGGCAACGCGGCGAAGTTCGTCCGCACCGACGTCACCGACGAGCCGAGCGGGAAGGGTGCCGTCGCCGCCGCGCTCGACGCGTTCGGTGCGTTGCACGGCCTCGTCAATTGCGCGGGCATCGTGCACGGCGAGAAGGTGGTCGGCAAGGAGGGGCCGCATTCGCTCGCGGGCTTCGCGCGGGCGATCGGCATCAACCTGGTCGGCACGTTCAACCTGCTGCGGCTCGCGGCGGAGGCCATGACGCGCAACGCGCCGAATGCGGACGGCGAGCGCGGCGTGGTGGTCAACACCGCATCCGTCGCCGCCTTCGACGGCCAGATCGGGCAGGCGGCCTACAGCGCGTCGAAGGCGGGCGTCGTAGGCATGACGCTGCCCATCGCGCGCGAGCTCGCGCGCTTCGGCATTCGCGTCATGACGATCGCGCCGGGCATCTTCGAGACGCCGATGATGGCGAGCCTGACGCAGGATGTGCGCGACTCGCTCGGGAAGATGGTGCCGTTCCCGCCGCGGCTCGGCCGGCCGTCGGAATTCGCCTCGCTCGTGCGCGAGATCGTCGCGAACCCGATGCTGAACGGCGAAGTGATCCGCCTCGACGGCGCGATCCGCATGGCGCCGAAGTAACCGCCGCCGCATTCGTGGCGGAGCACCTCGATCTCCTCTCGAGCGTCGGGATCTGCATCTCGGTCGCGGCGGCGCTCGCCTTCGCCGCGAACTGGCTGAGGCAGCCGCTGCTCCTCGCGTACCTGATTGCGGGCGTCCTGATCGGCCCGCAGATCGGGCTCGGCATCATCAACGACCAGGCGAGCATCCAGACCGTCTCCGAGATCGGCCTCATCCTGCTGCTCTTCATCATCGGGCTCGAGCTCGATCTCAAGAAGCTGCTCGCGGCCGGCAAGCCGGTGCTCGTCGCCGGGATATTGCAGTTCCCCCTGTGCGTGGCACTCGGCCTCGCGTTCTTCGCGCCGTTCGGATTTCGGATCGGCCACGGTGACTTCGGGCTGCTCTATCTCGCCGTGTGCCTCGCGATCAGCAGCACGATGATCGTCGTGAAGCTGCTGTACGACAAGTTCGAGCTCGACACGCTGCCCGGCCGCATCACGCTCGGCGTGCTGATCTTCCAGGACGTGTGGGCGATCGTCGTGCTGGGGGTCCAGCCGAATCTGCTCGATCCGCAGCTCGGCAAGCTGCTCGCGTCGCTCGCGAGCGGCGCGCTGCTGATCGGCGTCACGCTCGTCATCAGCAAGACGGTGCTGCCGAGGCTCTTCCGTGCGGTGGCGAAACTGCCCGAGCTCGTGCTGATCGGCTCGCTCGCCTGGTGCTTCATCGTCATCGCGGCCGCGAACGCGGCCGGGCTGTCGCGGGAGATGGGAGCGCTGATCGCGGGCGTCAGCATCTCGACGTTCCCCTACAACCTCGACGTCGTCGCGAAGGTCGTCAGCATCCGCGATTTTTTCGTGACGCTGTTCTTCGTCGCGCTGGGCATGCAGATCCCGATGCCGACGCCGGCCGTCGTCGGGCTGGCGCTCGTCGCGTCGGCGTTCCTCGTCGCCAGCCGCTTCGTCGTGTTGTTCCCGCTGCTGCGCGCGCTCGACCTCGGGCACCGGACGAGCCTGCTGCCGGCGATCAACCTGGCGCAGATGAGCGAGTTCGCGATGGTGATCGCGGCGCTGGGCCTAAGCTACGGTCACGTAAGCACGACGACGGTCAGCGTGCTGATCTTCGTGTTCGCCTTCACGTCGATCACGTCGACCTACCTGATTGGTTACAGCCATCCGGTGCAGCAGGCGCTCGCACGCTGGCTCTCCAAGGCGGGCGTGCGGGACCTCGACGCGGCGGCAAGAACGGCACCCGCGCGTGCCCCCGCGACCCAGGATGTCGTGCTGCTCGGCTTCTTCACCGAGGCGAGCGCGCTCGTGCACGAGTACGAGATGGCCTCCCGCGGCGAACGGCACCCGATGCTCGACCGGTTGCTCGTCATCGACTTCAATCCCGAGGTGCACGCGGAATTGAACCGGCGCGGCATCGCGTGCATCTACGGCGACGTGGCGAGCCGCGACACGCTGCACCACGCCGAGGTGCACGCCGCGAAGCTCGTCGTCTCGACGATCCCCGACACGATGCTCAAGGGCACCGACAACCTGCGGCTCCTGAAACAGGCGCGCCAGCTCGCACCCCATGCGCACGTCGTCGTCACCGCCACCCGCGCGGCGGGTGCGCTCAGGCTCTACGAGGCGGGCGCCGATTTCGTGTTCGTGTCGCGGCTGCACTCCGCGGCGCAGATGGCGGCGATTCTCGAGCAGGGAATTTCGAGCGGCTTCGACGCGCTGCGGCAGGGGGAAATCGCGCACATGGAGCAGCGCGACGAGGTATTGAAGTAGTGCCGGAGATCCGGGCCAAACCCGAGATCGGGGTCAGACTCGAATCATTCGAGAGCGGCCGAATGATTCGAGTCTGACCCCGATCTCGATCAATGCTCCGACCCCGAAAGGCGACATTTGCTCTGCCGGATTACATCGGCGGCACGAGACCGTCCTTGCCGACCGATACGCGGCTCGTTTTCAACGAGCCGTCGGGCTGGACCGTCGCGACAAGAAAGACGTGTGCGCCGGGACGCAGCATTTCGCGCGTGCCGGGCTCGAACGTGACGATCGGCGCGTTGGGCGGCACGACGA
The DNA here is from genome assembly GCA_050257435.1 of Rudaea sp. Lineage (GTDB taxonomy): Bacteria > Pseudomonadota > Gammaproteobacteria > Burkholderiales > Casimicrobiaceae > VBCG01. The sequence continues at coordinate 19,770 of JBLMWW010000037.1, read as the reverse complement.
CGACCTGTTCCCCTCCTGGGTACTTGAGCGTCATGCGGCGCGCCTGGTCGAGCCCGACGACCTCGGCGACCGTGGCATTGGTCATCATGCTTCCCGGCGCGAGGTCCCAGGGGTAATGGCCCTCGCCGCTGCCGCGCGCCGACTCGGGAAACACGACCACCTCTAGCGCGCGTTGCGTACCGTCGCGCTGCGGAAGCGTCGCGGTTCCGACGAACCTCCCTTTGGCGATGGCAGAGGCCTCGATCGGTCGGATTACGTTCACGACGTAGCGGTCGTCGAGCGTGATCGCGAGCTGCTGTCCGCTGCGGGTGCGCAGCGCAAGCTGCGTTCCCTCGACGGAGACGACGTCTCCCCGGATGCGCTGGGTCGGAGCCTGCGCGAACGCCGCGGCCGCGACCAGGCAGGCGAGGGTGGCCAGCAGCGCGCGGACGCCGTTGCCGATGCAAAAGAGCTTCATGACGGGACCTCCTGCGCAAAACGCCTTCCCCGCCAACAGCGCGACCGGCGGACTTAATCCCGGCGAGCGAGCGCGATCGCGGCGACGATCATGCTGGCGAAGAACGCGAACGTCCAGCCGGCGATCGACAGGTCCATGAACACCCAGCCCTTCTCGGCGCATTCGCCGCTGCCTTCGAGCACCTTGCGCACGACGTCGGTGAACGGCAGCGTGTCCATCATGTAGGAAAGCCCCATGCCGCACGCCGGCACCTGCTCCTTCGGCAGCGCCTGCAGCCAGATCTGTCGTGCGGCGAACGCCGCGCCGGCGCCGGCGAGGAGCAGCGTCAGCACCGCGTAGACCGCGGCGCCACCGCGGCGCGGATTGTGGATGGCGGCGATCAGGAATACGAGGCCGACGGCCGATACCGCGACGCGCTGGAACATGCACAGGGGGCAGGGCTCGATGCCCTCGCCGTGTTGCAGCCACAGCGCCCACGCCATGAGACCGGCGCAGACGAGGAAGCCGAGCACGTACGCGGCGCGGCGCGAGGGCAGCACGATGAGCGTGAGCGCCGCGATGCCGAGCGTCATCACCGAGACGCGGTAGACGGCTTCCGACAGCGACGCGTGCGCGCCGAACCAGCGCAGCAATAGTTCCTGCAGCAGGAGCGCGGCGGCCAGCAGGAACACGGCCCATGGCCACGGAATGGTGGCGTAACGGTTCACGAGGGCGGCCAGGATGTGGAAGGAGACGGATCGATCGGTGTGCTCATGCCTGGGATTTGGCCAGTGCCTGGTCGAGGTCCCACAGGATATCGTCGAGGGACTCGAGGCCGACGGAAAGGCGGATCATCTCCGGTGACACGCCGGCGGCGCGCTGCTCGTCCTCGTTCAGTTGCCGGTGCGTCGTCGACGCCGGGTGGATGACGAGGGACTTCGCGTCGCCCACGTTCGCCAGATGCGACAGGAATTGCACGGCCTCGATGCAGCGGACGCCGGCCGCGGCGCCTCCCTTCACGCCGAACGTGAGGATGCCGCCGGCGCCGCGCGGAAGGTAGCGCTGCGCAAGGGCATGGCTCGCGCTTCCCGGCAGCAGCGGATAGTTGACCCATTCGACGGCCGGATGCCCCGCGAGGTGCTGCGCGACGGCGAGCGCCGACTGGCAGTGCCGCGGCATGCGCAGATGCAGCGTCTCGATGCCCTGCATCAGCAGGAACGCGGACAGCGGCGCGAGCGTCGGCCCGAGCGTGCGCATCGTCTCCATGCGCGCCTTCATCGTGAAGCCGAAGTCGCCGAACGTCTCGTGGAAGATCACGCCGTGGTAGCCGCGCGACGGCTCGGTCATCTGCGGAAAGTTGCCGTTGTCCCACGGGAACTTGCCGGACTCGACCATGATCCCGCCCATCGTCGTCCCGTGGCCGCCGAGATACTTCGTGAGCGAATGCACGACGATGTCGGCGCCGTGCTCGAACGGGCGGCAAAGGTAGGGCGAGGCAAGCGTGTTGTCGATGACGAGCGGCACGCCGGCCTCGTGTGCGATGTCGGCGATCGCGCGGATGTCGGGGACGTTGAGCTGCGGGTTGCCGATCGTCTCGGCGTACAGGCATTTGGTGCGCGGCCTGAGCGCGCGCCGAAAATTGTCCGGATCGTCCGCGTCGACGAATGTCGCCTCGATGCCGAGATCGCCGAACGTGACGGCGAGCTGCGAATAGGAGCCTCCATACAGCGTGCGTGCGGCGACGACGTGATCGCCGGCGCGCGCGAGCGTCAGGAACACGAGCATCTGCGCCGCCATGCCGGTCGCCGCCGCGAGCGCCGCGCGCCCGCCCTCCAACGCCGCGACGCGCTCCTCCAGCGCCGCCACCGTCGGGTTGGAGATCCGCGAATAGACGTTGCCGAACGTCTGCAGGTTGAAAAGCGACGCCGCGTGATCGGCATCGTCGAAGACGAACGACGTCGTCTGATAGATCGGCAGCGCGCGCGACCCCGTCTGCGCGTCCGGAATCTGCCCGGCGTGCAGGCAGAGCGTGTCGAAGCCGAAGGTGTGGTCGGACATTTTTCGGGGCCGCGACGGCGATTCGCCGCCAGGCCGAATTATGGAAGAAAGCCGGGGCCCGGTGTCGGAGGCGCAGTCATTCGCGTGTCTTCGTGCGCGAATGATTACACGGCCGACACCGGCTTTCGACTCAGGTGCGCGGCCGCTCGCGATCGCGCGGGTGCGGCCGGCGCGCGGAGATGACGCCCGTGTTCACTCCCGCCCAATTCAGCCCGCCGAGGATGCGTGCGTGCTCGATCTTCACGCAGTGGTCCATCACGACGTCGAGCCCCGCGGCCGCGGCCTTGCGCGCCGCGGCCTCGTTGACGATGCCGAGTTGCATCCACAGCACCTTCGCGCCGATGGCGATGGCATCGTCGGCGATCGCCGGGATCTCCTCGGACTTGCGGAAGCAGTCGACGATGTCGACCGGCTCGGGGATCGAGCGCAGGTCCGGATAGCACTTCTCGCCGAGCACCTCCGTGTAGCGCGGATTGACGGGAACGATGCGATACCCGTGATCCCTCATGTACTTGGCAGCGAAATAGCTGGGCCGGTACCACTGTGCGGAAAGGCCGACGACGGCGAGCGTGTGGTAGCGCAGCAGGATGCGCCGCAGGCCTGCAATGTCGTCGACGATCGGCATGGCGTCAGGTCAGGGCCGGCCCCAGTTCGGCGGTCCGTTGTAGGGGTACTCGCTGGAGATCCTGCGGCCCGAGGATACCTGGTTGTCGAGACCCCAGCCGAGCCGCGGATAACTGCCGGGACCGAACGTCCGGCACGTCCCCTGGAAGTCGGCGTCGCTGCAGAAGATCCAGTAGCCGCGCTCGACGCGCATCGACTGGGCGCGATCGTTGAACCCCGTATTCGCGAGATCGCGCAGGTAGTCCTGGGCGATGACGTAGCGATCCCCGCGGAAATCGGGATTCGAGTAAAGGATCACCCGTGCGCCGCCGCCCCAGCGCCCGCCGGTGGCGGGCGGCGGACCCCAGTCGCTCACCTCGCGCGCCGACGAGATGCTGTTGTCGAGTCCCATGTCGCGCAGCGATGCGTAGCGGCCGGGTTGGAGCGTTACGCAATGCCCGCGAAAGTAGGCGTCGTCGCAGAGCTGCCACACGCCGTCGTGGACGATCGCCGACTGCGCCCGGTCGTTGAAGCCGCTGTTCGCGAGGTTGACGATCGTGTCGTTCGCGCGAAATTGCTCTCCACGGAAGCCGTCGTTCGAGAACAGCGTGAGTTCCGCCGCATGGGCCATCGCGCCCGCGAACAGGCCCGCGAACAGTAATGCGACCGCCAGAATCATGCTCTTCATCGCTCGTCCTTCGTCGACCGGGCCGCCGACCGGCGCCCGTCCTATCGGGCGGACCGAAAGGAGGGCCTCGGAGTTCCGCGCCCCACTCCTTCGGCACGGCCCTAAGCGTGCGCCGAGACATGGCTCGGCGGCGGGGGCGCGCGGTGCGGCAGGTCGGGCACCCACGGATGCACGATCAGCATCAGCGCGTAGCCGACGATGTACGCGATTGCGACGTGCCAGCCGCCGCGCAGCCACGCGAACACGGATTTCGCGTCGGGGAACAGGTTGCTGAGTGCGACGCCTGCCGACGATCCGAACCAGACCATCGAGCCGCCGAAGCCGACGGCGAACGCGATGTATCCCCAGTCATAGCCGCCCTGCTTGAGGGCCAGCGCGGTGAGGGGGATGTTGTCGAACACCGCCGACACGAAGCCCAAGCCGAGCGCGACCTGCCACGACGCGTCGGGCAGCTTCTGCACCGGCATCATCGACGCGGCGAGGACGAGCGAGAGCAGGAATATCGAGCCCTTGAACGCGCCCGGCAGCTCCTCCCACGCGGGACGGCGCAGCGGCGCGCACAGCAGCAACGCGGCCCAGACCGCCGCGCCGATGAACGGAAAGCGGTCGGACCATTCAGTGAATTTCACGTTGACGAGCACGTTGACGGCGATGGCCGTGAGCAGGATCGCGGCGACGATGAACACGCGCACGCCGTCGATGTGGACGTCCGCCGGCGTGTCGCGGGTGATGGGCGAGTGGCGCTGCTGCTGGATCGACGCCGGAATGCCGAAGACCACCAGCGCGATCGACGCCGCGATATACGCATCGATCACCGACAGCGGCGACACGCCGTCGATCCACATCATCGTCGTCGTCGTGTCGCCGACGACGCTCCCCGAGCCACCCGCGTTGGACGCCGCGACGATCGCCGCGAGGTAGCCGATGTGCACCTTGTACCGGAACACGACGCCGGCGATCGTGCCGCCGATCAGCGCGGCCGCGATGTTGTCGAGGAACGACGAGAGGACGAAGATCATCACGAGGAGCACGAACGCGCCCTTCCAGTCGTCGGGCAGCAGCCGCGGCAGCCATGCCGGCACGTGGCTCGTCTCGAAATGCTTCGAGAGCAGCGCGAAGCCGAGCAGCAGCCCGAGCAGGTTCGCGAGCAGCACCCACTCGTGCGCGAGATGCGCGAGCAACCCGGATAGGCCGGCGCCTTCGGGGAATGGCGAAAACGCGATCTTGAAGAGCGTGATCACGGCGAGGCCGATCACCGCGACCTTGAGCGTGTGATGGTGGAACAGCGCCACGCCGACGAGCGTCAGCGCGAACAGGATGAAGTCGATCGGGATCGCGCCGACGGCCGGCGGTTCGGGCAGCGCGCCCGCCGCGGCCCAGGTGCGAAGCGGCAGGAACGCCGCGACGAGCAGGCAGGCGGCAAGCAGGCGGCGCGCGGTCGGCGGGGACGGCATGGGCTCCTCGAACCAGGACGGCGGGCGCCGAGCGATCGTCGCGAGGGTCGGGTCGAGCCCGCCCGCCGTTCTGCCGTCCGGCGTTTTTTGGTGACGCGGATTGTAACCGGGCGGACAGGCGACCGGCCGGGCGGGAAATGGCCGGGTTGCGGACGCTGGCGGGCCCAATCCTTGCTTTTTGGCAGCCACGCACGGCAGCAACGCGTCGGTCGGGTATGAACGCCGCGCGCGCCAGGGAAGCCTCCGGCGCGGCGCCTTCGCCTGTCATGCCAAGCGCAAGAACCGATACCCACTCGCGTCGATGGCCCTGACCCGTCCGATCAGTCGCCTGGACCTCGCTCCCGTCCCGCAGACGGTCGGGGATGCCATCGATCGCGGCCCGCTCCTGGCGCTTTCGCAACGCAAGCTGAATGCGCTCGGCACGCCGCTCGCGTACGTCGACCGCAACCAGCGCTATCGCTTCGTCAACAAGGCGCTCCTCGAATGGTTCGGGAAGCGCCTCGACGAGGTGATCGGGCGCGAGGTCATCGAGGTCATCGGGCGCGAAAGCTACCAGCTCTATCACGCGTACATCGACGCGGCGCTCGGCGGCGAGCGCACCGGCTACGAATGGCAGTACGCGCTGCCGGGCCGGGCGCCGATCTGGATGCGCGTCGACTACTACCCCGATCGCAACCAGCACGGCCATATACGCGGCTTCCTCGCGACGTACAGCGACGTCGATCACCTGAAGCGCCTCGAGCTCGAGGCGGGCCAGCGCGAGCACCGCCTGCGCCTCGTCACCGACAGCGTCGGCCTGCCGATCCTGCATTTCGATCGCCAGCTCCGGCTGCGTTTCGCGAACAAGCCGTTCGCCGACTGGATCGGCGTTCCGGCCGACGACCTGCTCGGTCACTCGCTCGGCGACTTCCTCGCCTCCGATGCGCTGAACGAGATGCAGGGCTATATCGAGCGCGCGTTCGCCGGCGCGACCGTCGCCTACGAGCGGCGCGAGCGGCGGGCCTCCGGCGAGCTGCGCTGGGTGCGCGTCACGCTCTTCCCCGATCGCGAGATGGGCGGGCGCGTGGGCGGCGCGTTCGTCGTGTGGAACGACATCGAGGACGACGTGCGCGTCCGCGATGCGCTGAAGTCGCAACAGCAGCAGCTGCGTCTCTTCGCCGACAACATCCCCGGTCCGATCGCCTATCTCGACAAGAGCCTTCACTACACGTTCGTGAATCAGGCGTTCGCGAACTGGGTGTGCAAGCCGCAGGACGAGATCTACGGCCGCACGCCATTCGAGGTGATGGCGTCCGACGTCGCGGCGTTTCTGCGCCCGATCCTCAAGCGCGCGCAGGCGGGCGAGCACGTCGAATACGAGCGCATCGGCCAGAACGCGAACGGCCAGCGCCGCTGGATGCACGGGCGCATGGCGCCGGACCTCGATTCCACCGGCAAGGTGCGGGGCCTGTACTGCACCGAGTACGACATCGACGATCTCAAGCAGACGGAGCAGGAGCTCGCCGCGCGCGAGAAGCAGCTGCGTCTTTTCACTGACAACATTCCGGAGCCGGTCGTCTATCTCGACGCCGAGCGCCGCTACGTGTTCGTCAACGAGGCATTCCTCGACCTCTACGGCCTGTCGCGCGACGAGGTGCTCGGCAAGAAGCCCGAGGAGGTGCTGGGCGTCGAGGCGTCGCAGGCGTTGACGCCCGACCGCGACCGCGCGATGCGCAGCGAGGCGCTCACCTACGAGCGTGCGGTCGTCGACGTCGTGGGACGCACGCGCTGGATTCGCGCGCGCTGCGTGCCGGACCTGAACTTCGACGGCACGGTGCGCGGCGAATACGTGGTCGGCCACGACATCACCGATTTGAAGATCGCGCGGGATGCGCTGGCCGCGCGCGAGTCGCAGCTACGCGCAATCATGGACGGCGTGCCTGCGCCCGTCGCGTACGTCGACCGCGACGAGCGTTGCCACTACGTCAACCGCACGTTCCTGCAGTACTTCGGCCTGACCGTGGACCAGGTCGGGTACATGCGGCTGCGCGACATCGTGGGGCCGGGCATCTACCAGAGCGCGCAGGCGATGGTGTCGCGCGCGCTCGAAGGCGAATCGACGGCGTTCGACCGGCTCGTGCCGGGTGCGAACGGGGCGCGCCGCTGGATGACGATCCGCGTGGTGCCGGACGCTGGGCCGTCCGGCGAGGTGCACGGCGCGTTCGTGCTGATGAACGACATCCACGGACTCAAGCAGGCGCAGGAGGCATTGCGCGCCTCCGAGGGCGAGCTGCGCCTCATCATGGACAACGTGCCAGCGCGCGTGTCGTACATCGACCGCGACTATCGCTATCGCTTCCTGAACGGCCACAACGAGAAATGGCTCGGCGCGAGCCGCAACGACATGACCGGCCGGCGGCTCTCCGAGGTGGCGGGCGAGCCACGCTTCGAAATGCTGAGGCCGCTGCTCGACCGCGTGCTGGCGGGCGAGGTCGTGTCGACCGAGCTGCGCCTGCCGCAGCCCACCGGCGATCTCCAGTGGGAGGCGATCCACTACGCGCCGCACCGCGACAACGACGGCAACGTGATCGGCATCTACGCCGTGCACACCGACATCCACGACCAGAAGAAGAACGAGGACGCGCTGCGCCACGCGAACTGGATGCTGTCGTCGCACATCAGCAACACGCCGCTCGCGGTTCTGGAATGGGACCGCGACTTGAAGCTCGTGCGCTGGTCGCCGCAGGCGGAGGTCATCTTCGGCTGGGGCGGCGACGCGGTGCTCGGGACGCGAATCACCGACAATCCGCTGCTGCACGAGGACGACCGCGACGCGACCGTGGGGCTCATCAACCGGCTTCTGACCGGTGACGAGCCGCGCGAGACGATGCTCACGCGCAACTACCACAAGGACGGCAACACGATCTGGTGCGAGTGGTACCACTCGGCGCTCGTCGGCGAGGACGGGAAGGTCGTGTCGATCCTTTCGTTCGTGCAGGACGTGAGCTCGCGCATCCAGGCCGAGGAACGCCTGCAGTACATGGCCACGCGCGACGCGCTGACCGGCCTGCCCAACCGGCTGATGCTGCACGAGCGCCTGACCCAGGCGATCGCCCAGGCACGGCGCAGCGGACGACGCGTGGGCGTCCTGTTCATCGACCTCGACCGCTTCAAGAACGTCAACGACACGCTCGGGCACCGGATCGGGGACGAGCTGCTGAAGCACGTGACGCGCGCGCTCGCCGACGCGCTGCGCGAGACCGACCTGCTGGCACGGCTCGGCGGCGACGAGTTCATGGTGATCGTCGAGGATTTCGACGAGCCGCAGGTGCTCGGGCGCATCGCGCAGAAGCTGTTGGATGCGATCGCGCAGCCGTTTCGCATCGAGGATCACGACATCTACGTGACCTCGTCGATCGGCATCTCAGTTTTTCCCGACGATTCCGACGATCCCGAGGAGCTGATGAAGCACGCCGACGTCGCGATGTACCGGTCGAAGGAGCTCGGGCGCAACACGTATCAGTTCCTCGACGCGGACCTCGCGGAGCGGCGCCTGCGCCAGCACACGCTCGAGACGGCGCTGCGCGTCGCGCTGAAGGACAACGCGCTCAAGCTCTACTATCAGCCGCAGGTGCGCATCACCGACCGCGCGATCGTGGGGGCCGAGGCGTTGTTGCGCTGGACCGACGTGGAGCACGGCGTCGTGCCGCCGCAGGTGTTCATCCCGCTCGCCGAAGAGTCGGGATTGATCCACGCGCTCGGCGACTGGGTGCTGAAGACGGCGGCCGCGCAGTGCGTCGCGTGGCGCAGGATCGGTATGCCGCTCACGATCTCGGTCAACCTGTCGGCGAAGCAGTTCTATCGCGAGGACCTCGCGCAGCGGATCACCGAAATCGTGCGCGACGAGGGATGCGAGCCGGCGTGGCTCGAGCTCGAGGTGACCGAGACGAGCCTGATGCACGACCTCGACGCGATCCGCAAGGTGCTGCATCAGCTTCGCGGCGAAGGCTTCACGGTCGCGATCGACGACTTCGGGACCGGCTACTCGTCGCTCACGCACCTCAAGCACTTCCCGATCGACACGCTGAAGATCGACATCTCGTTCATCGCCGACCTCGAGACCGACCAGGGCGACGCGGCGATCACCGAGGCGATCATCGGCCTCGCGCGCGGCCTCGGCCTCAAGGTCGTCGCGGAGGGCGTCGGAACGCGCGCGCAGCTCGAGTTCCTTGACGTGCGCGGCTGCCACTGCTTCCAGGGCTACTGGGTCAGCAAGCCGCTGCCCGCGGACGAGTTCGTGGAGTTCGTGAAGAAGCGGCCGGGCTGAACCGGCTCAATCGATGGCGAGGGCAAGCAGTCCGAGGCCGGCGGCGATCGCCGCGGGAATGCCGTAGCGCTCGACTTTCGAGATCGCGTCACCCGCGATGACCTTCACCGGTACGGGCGTGAGCTCGAGCACCTTGTTCGTCACCGAGGCTTCGACCATGCGTGTCAGCGAATTCTTGCGCGCGGTGCTCAACACGATGTAATCGCAGCCGATCCGCCGCGCGGTCGCCACGATGGTCTCCGCCCGGTGCCCCACCTGCACCTGGGTGGTATGGGGTACCCCTGCCGCGTCGAGCAGCGCAACGCTCGGGCGCAGCGCGTCGCGGCCGCGGTCCCGATGGAAGGACTCGAGGTCCTTGCCGCTCAGGAACTGCGCTATATGCCGCGGCAACGGCGGCTGCACGTTGAGGAGATGGACTTCCACGGCCGGCTCGAGGCGGTGACGCAGGACGACGTCCCGCACCGCGCGCAGGGCATTGGGCGAGCCGTCGACCGGAACCAGTATCTTCTGCATGTGGCCTCCTCGCTTGATGGGTGCAGGTGCCGGCGATGCCTCGGTCCCGTGGAGATCGAACGCGGCCAGCCTGGCGCTGATACGCGATTCCATGCGTCGGTGATTGCGCACGAAGCCCGCCCAGAGCACCGAAAGCACGACCGCTGGGTAGAGCAACGGAACGATGAACGGACGGTCGGCGAGGAACTCCCGCAGCAGGGGTTCGCCGGTCACCATGCGCACGGCGGTGGCCGCCAGCACGCCCGCCCCGAAATAGACGAATACCGGAAAGCGCCCGACGAAGCGCAGCATCAGGGTGCTGCCCCAAATGACGATCGGGATGCTGACGAGCAGCCCCAGCACGACGAGCAGGAAGCTGCCATGCGCCGCACCCGCGACCGCAAGCACGTTGTCGAGGCCCATCAGGGCATCGGCGATGACGATGGTGCGCAGCGCGCCCCAGAACCCGTGCGCGGCGTCGGTACGTGCGCCGCCGTGGTCGGCGCCCTTGGGCGACAGCAGCTGGTAGGCAATCCAGGTCAGCAGCACACCCCCGCTCGCCATCAGCCCGGGCACACGCAACAACCAGACGACGACCATGGTCAGCGACGCGCGCACCGCGATCGCACCGAACGTTCCCCACACGATGGCCCGCCGCTGGAGATGCTTGGGCACGTTGCGCACGGCGAGCGCGATGACGATCGCGTTGTCGCCGGCGAGCACCAGGTCGATGACCACGATCGCGCCCAGCGCGGCAAGGAATTCGTAGCTGAAGGGCTCCATGTCGCGTGCCCCGGGCTCGATGAGCCATGCGCCGTCCGGGATGAACGTCGTGCCGGCATTGTCGCCCGGAACCGCGTCGCGAAAAAGTCGAGTTTTGCACCGCCACGGCTTCGAAAAACACGAACTGTCGAGCAGTTACCTTCGACGATCCGTTCGAGCGCGCGTCGGCGTTCGGCCCGGCGGTCGCGACATGCTCGAGCCGTGAAGATAGAGGCGTCGATCAACGACGCGCGGCGGCGGTGCTTCCCGCCGTGTCTTTCGGTCGGCGGGGCGTCTGCCGTCCCCGGCGGACGAAGAGTTCGCGCCGCGCGGCGTGACTGACGGCGACGACGGCGGGATGGGTCAGCCGCCGTTCGACCGAAATCGCGTAGAACTGCTCGACGACGGCATCGGTAGCACCCAGGCCGACCAGGCCACGGTCGCGCCCGATCTGCGTGGCCAATACGGACGGAACGGCAAACACGCCCGCGCCTGCGTGACCAAACGCGCTGAGCAGCGCCGGATCGTCGAACTCGCCGACGATGCGCGGATGAATGCGATGCTGGTCGAGCCACTGCATGAACCGCGGACGCACCGCGGCGTCTTCGCCCGGCAGCAGGAGCGGCGCCCCGTCGAGGTTGCGCGGGAAGCCGCCCGTCAATGACTGCGCCAGGCGACGTTCCGCAAAGAACGTGACACCGCACTCGCCGAGCAGGTGATTGAACGCGCGCACGCTCAATGTGGCACGCATGGGCCGGTCGGCGAGCACGAGCTCCAGGCGCTCGATCGCAAGTTCGGCGAGCAGGTCCGTCAGCCGCCACTCGCGGCATACGATGCGAACCGGCTCGGGCAGTCGCAACGCCGGCTCGAGCAGCTGGTAGGCGACCGACTTCGACATCATGTCCCCCACGCCGACGCGGAACGGAACGACGCGCTCCGTGCGGCCGTGGTGGAGCTCCTCCTGCAGCTGGGCGCCGAGCGAAAAGATCTGGTCGGCGTAGCCCAGCACCGTCCGGCCCGTATCGGTGAGCTCGAGCGAGCGGCCGCTCTGCCGGAACAACGCGTGGCCGAGCGAGTCCTCGAGCACCCGCAATTGTCCGCTGATGGACTGCGGCGTCAGGTGCAGCTGCTTGGCGGCGCGACCGACGCCGCCGGTCTTGGCGACGGCCCAGAAGTAGCGCAAATGGCGGTAGTTCAAGGCTGGCATCGGAAGAAAAGACAGTTCCAATTTATCGAATGATCCGGCGAGAAGATTCGATTATGCCCGAGTCGTTCCACGCGCCATACTGCGGCTGTCGCGTTGCGGCGTACGGCCCGAAGCCGGACGCGCCCGCCCGGCAGGCAAACGGAGGCTCAATATGGCAAGCAGCGGCAATGGCGCATCCGTGAGATGCCCGTCGAGTGGCTCGGCACCGCCGAACCCGAGCAGTAGGCAGAACGACCGATACGGCCGACGCATGCACATGCCGACCACCCGATGCCATCGCTGACGACGCTGAAGGCGCTTCGGCGCGAGCTCGAGGTGCTCTCGGCGGTCGAGCAGTCGGAAGCGCCTTTCCTGAGCGGCTATGTCGATCTCGAGCGGGGGCCGGCCGGCTGCCGGGATGATCTCGAGAGGCGGGCGCGCGCGTTGCGGCCGACGCTGCCGGAGTCGGTGCGGCTCGATCTCGACGCGGCGTTGGCGCCGATGGCGAGCTACCTGAACGAGCAGGTGCGGCCCGATGCACGAGGTGTGGCGATGTTCTCGCGCTCGGTCTACGGCGGCGCGTTCTTCCTGCCGCTCCAGTTCGCCGCGCCGCTGCCTGACGCCCTGACCGTGGGCCCCGTACCTGATCTCTGCCAGCTGGTCGCCCTGCAGGATCGCTACCACCGTTACGTCGTTCTGCTCGCAACGCGGCGCTCGGTAAGCGTGATCGAGGTCGATCTCGGGGCCGCGTCGCTCGTCGCCTGGTTAGGATCTCCGGCCGCCGAGCCGGCGCGCGGCAAGCACGCGAAGGGCGAGCGCACGGCCCCCGGAGAGCGATGGTTGGCCCGCGCGGCCACGCTGCTCGAGCATGTAGTCGCCGAGCGCAAGCATACGCACCTGATGCTCGCCGGCGATCCCAGGGTCACTGCGGCGTGTCGCCGTGCGCTGCCGGCAGCGCTTCACGAGATGCTCGTCGCGGCGATCCCCGCGGGCGAGCATCACGCGATCGAGGACATCGTCGCGGCGACGACGTCGGTCTTCGTCGAATGGGAGGAGGAGGAGTCGCAGGCGATCGCCGCCCGGTTCGTCGACGCGGTGCGCAACAACGGACCGGCGGCGGTCGGCGCGAGCGCCTGCTTCGAGGCGATGCGCGCGAGGCAGGCAAAGCTGCTGCTACTCGCGCGTGGCCGCCTGCCGCAACCGGGCTGGCGCTGCACGGCGTGCAGCGCAATGCGCTTGCGGCCGACCGCGCCGGCCGCTTGTCCCGAATGCGGACGCCACACCGTGTGGGGGACCGATGCAACCGTCGAGCTCGTGCGACTCGCCGGACAACGCGACTGTGCCGTCGAGTTCGTCGAGCATTGCGATCCGCTGATGGTGCTCGGTGGCGTCGGCTGCGTGCTGAAGCAGTAGGCCAGCGGCAGACCTACTTGACCAAGGTGACCGGGATCGAGGCCAGGTGCACCACGTTGTAGGCGACCGAGCCCAGGACGACATTGCCGACGGCCCCGAGTCCACGCGTCCCCATGACGATGCGCGCGCAGCGGCCATGCTCCGCGAGCCTCACGATGGTCTGGGCGAGGTGCCCCGCCATGATGGTGCTCTCGAACGGAATGCCGGCCCCGGTCAACGCACGCTTCGCGTCCTGCAGCGCGGCTTCGCCTTCCTCGCGGTAGTAGCTATCGATCATCTCCTGCGATACGAAGCGGCGGACGTTGCCCGATAGGATCGGCAACTGCACGTTCACGAGTTTTGCTTCGATCGGGACGGCCCCCTGGCCAAGGCGGCAGACGTAGTCGACCGCCCGCGCCGCGTGCTCCGAGCCGTCGACGGCGAGCAGCACCCGGTGTACGTCGCTTGCGCTTTCCGCATGCGGCTGCGCCGCGTGGTGGGGATCGGGCACGACGGTCACCGGGACTTCGGCGAGATGGATGACCTTGTAAGCGACGGAACCCAAGGCGAGATTGGCGATGGCGCCCAATCCACGGGAACCCAGGACGATTTCGGAAGCCTGCTCGGACTCCGCAGCGCGGACGATGACATCGGCCGGCTCGCCGATCTCGGCATGCATGCGGTAGGCGATACCGGCCTCGTCGAGAGCTTTGCGTGCGACGGCGGTCGCCATCGCTCCATGCTCGGTGGCTTCGACCAACGTTTCGTTGCGATTGAGGGCGTAAGCGCGGTAGCTCGCAAGCGGCTGCACGTTGAGCACGTACACCTCCGTCACGCCCACCCCGCGTGCCCAGCGCGCAACGTAAGCCGCGGCGCGATCGGCGTTGACCGAACCGTCGGCTGCCAACAACCACTTACGCAGGGATCGGTGTGCCATGACGACGCTCTCCTGACTCCGGAAACCGGGAATCGATTCGACGTTCGAGCATCATGCTCCTTACCGGTTCCGGAAGCCTTCGTGCGATGTCGAGCAGGTCGCAAGGCACGCTCGAGTGTTGCACACCATCAGCCGCTCGCGTAATCCAATATCGTTACGGAAGGGTTAGAAAATATCGAGGGTATGCGGACGGCAAAGCGCGGTGGCGGGCGATGCCCGCGACGGGGGAACGCGGGCGGCGGTGGGGCGGCCGCGCGAGCGGCGCTTGGTGAACTACCACGGGCATGTCGATTGTCGGCACATTTCGCGATTGGCGCGGTGAACGCGCTGGAGCAACGGCGGCGTTCCGGCTGCTCTGAGCGCATTTCCTAATCCAGCGTCCGCACCCACGCCTCCAGCGCGGTTGCGACTGCCTCCCAACCGGGCTCGAGCATCAGGAGATGCGCGAGGCCCGGGAGGATCTTCGCTTCGACGTTGTGATGGCGTGCGGTCGCCCTGACGTCCTCGGGCGTGCAGATGAGATCCGCCTCGGCGCCGAGCACGAGCACCGGCCGATGGTCTTGCGCCGACACGGCCCAGTGCAGCCGCAGCGAAAGATCGAACAGCGCGCGCGGCGACTCCGCGTTGAAGTGACGCGCGGCCTGCGCCAGCAGCGACGCCGGTACGGCGTCGCTGAAATAGAACGGCCGGAGCGCCTTCAGCACGTCCGACGACAGGCGCGAGGGGTCCGTATTGCCCATGTGCATCAGGTAATTCGGATGCGATGCGGCGAGGCGCGTTGCAATCGGCAAGAGGCCCGCCGGCGGCACGGGGGCGAGGAGCGCCGCACCTCGCACGGGCCGCTTGGCGACGATCCGCTCGACCACCGCGGCCCCCATCGAGTGTCCGACCAGGATCGGCGGCGTCCTGAGCGTGCCGGCGACGTGCTCGACGTCGGCCTCGTAATCGTCGAGCCCTGCCATGAACAGCATGTCGGCGCCGCCGCTCGCACCGTGGCCGCGCAGGCTGAGCGCGTAAGCGGCGTAACCTCGCGCTGCGAACCACGGGAGAAAATACGGCTCCCAGAACCACGCGTCGCAATAGCCGCCATGCACGAACAGGAGCGGCGGCTTGTGCGACTCGCCGGCCGGCAAGCGCTTGCGGACCTCGAGGCGTGCTTCAGGCGCTAGCATTGCGAGCCGTCGCCAAACGATGCTTCACGAGTTGAAAAAGGCCGGCATTGTGCCAGAGACCGCGATCCCTTCGCCGACGTACGACGCGTCGTGCCGGCGCTGCCTTCGCCTTGCCTGCTATCTCGACGAGATGCGCGCTGCGTATCCGGAGTATCGCTGCCTCCCGGTGCCGCCGTTCGGCGACGATCGCGCGCACCTCGTCATCGTCGGCCTCGCGCCGGGCTTGCACGGGGCGAATGCGACCGGCCGGCCCTTCACCGGGGATTTCGCGGGCATCCTGCTCTACGAAACGCTCCACGCCTACGGCTACGCCTCTTCGCCGATCTCGCGCACGCGGGACGATCCGCTGACGCTCACCGATTGCCGCATCACCAACGCCGTCAAGTGCTGTCCGCCGGCGAACAAGCCGCTCCCTGGCGAGGTGCGCAACTGCAACGCCTATCTGGCGGCGGACCTGTCGCGCCTGTCGCGCGGCGGCGCGGTGCTTGCGCTCGGCCGCATCGCGCACGACGCGTCGCTGCTCGCGCTCGGGCTTCGGCGCAATCATTTCACGTTCGCGCACGCGGCGCGCCATGCGCTGCCAAACGGCGTCGTCCTCTTCGACAGCTATCATTGCAGCCGCTACAACACCAACACCGGCCGCCTCACGACGAGCATGTTCCGCGCGGTGTTCGACGCGATCGCCGACCATTTCGGGCGCCCCCGCGCATGACGAAGGTTTCGCGCTTCAACCGCCACACCGTCGACGCCGAAGCGCGCGCGACGCAGTTCGACGCGCGCGAGCTGATCGCGTCGCTGCCGCATCTGCCCGGCGTGTACCGGATGTTCGACACCGCCGGCGGCGCGCTCTACGTCGGCAAGGCCGGCGACCTCAAGAAGCGCGTCGCGAGCTATTTCCAGAAGAGCGGCCACGAGCCGCGCATCGCGGCGATGATCGCCCAGGTGGCGCGCGTCGAGACGACGGCGGTCCGATCGGAAGGCGAGGCGCTGCTGCTCGAGAACAACCTGATCAAGGCGCTCGAGCCGCGCTACAACATCCTCTATCGCGACGACAAGAGCTACCCGTACGTCTGCCTCTCGGGCGACCCCTACCCGCAGCTTCGCTTCCATCGCGGGACGCTGGATCGCAGGCATCGCTACTTCGGCCCGTTCCCGAGCGCGGGCGCGGTGCGCGAAGGCATCGCGCTCTTGCAGAAGGTGTTCCAACTGCGCACCTGCGAGAACACGGTCTTCGCCAATCGCTCGCGGCCGTGCATGCTGCACCAGATCGAGCGCTGCTCGGCGCCTTGCGTCGGCCTCGTAAGCGAAGCCGACTATCAGCAGGACGTGCAGTCGGCGCTGCTTTTCCTGCAGGGGAAGACCGACGAGGTGCTGGAAACGCTGAAGCGTCAGATGGACGAGGCCGCCGCGGCGCTCGCATTCGAGCGCGCGGCACGCGTCCGGGACAAGATCGCCCGCCTGCAGCAGCTCCAGGCGCGGCAATTCGTCGAAAGCTCGACGGCGGGCGACATCGACGTCGTCGTCGCCGTGCACGAGTCGAACGTGTTCGCGGTGAACGTGGTGATGATCCGCGGCGGCCGGCACGTCGGCGACCGCACGTTCTTTCCGCGCCACGCGGAGTACGGCGACGAGGAGAACGTGGTCACCGCGTTCCTCGCGCAGCACTACGTCGAGCGTCCCGTCCCGCGCACGATCATCGCGCCGCAGGCCGGCGACGACGCCGCTACGCTCACCGACGTGTTGAGCGAGCAGTCGGGTCGCAAGGTGGAGATCGTCACGCACCCCGGTGGCGAGCGCCGCGTATGGGTGACGATGGCAGTCCAGAACGCGACGCTCGCGATCCGGCAGAAGCTCGCGCAGAAGGCGACCCAGGAAGACCGTCTCGCGGCGCTTCAGGAGGCCCTGCACCTGCCGGCGTCCGCGCAACGCATCGAGTGCTTCGACGTCTCGCACACGATGGGCGAGGCGGCCGTCGCCTCGTGCGTCATCTTCGACAAGCTCGCGATGCAGACGGGCGAATATCGCCGCTTCAATGTCACGCCCGCGCAGGCGGGGGACGACTATGCGGCGATGCGCGAGGCCTTGACGCGCCGCTGTGCGCGCATCGTCGCCGGCGAGTATCCGGCGCCGGACCTGCTCGTGATCGACGGCGGGCGCGGGCAGGTCGGCGTGGCGGCGGAGGTGCTGGCGGAGCAGGGGCTGCACCAGACGGCCCTCATCGGCATCGCGAAGGGTCCCGAACGCAAGCCCGGCCTCGAGGAGATCGTGTTCCCGGGGCGCGAGGAGACGCTGCATCTGCCGCCCGACCATCCGGGACTGCACCTTTTGCAGCAGGTCCGCGACGAGGCGCACCGCTTCGCGATCCAGGGCCACCGCGCACGGCGCGCGAAGAAACGCAATACGTCGACGCTGCAAGACATCAGCGGGGTGGGGGCCAAGCGCCGGCAGGCGCTGCTCGCGCATTTCGGCGGTCTGAAGGGCATGCAGTCGGCGAGCGTCGAGGACCTCGCGCGGGTCCCCGGCATTTCGCACGCGCTGGCCGAGCGGATCTACGCGCAACTGCATTGAGAGGCGCAGACCGAAGACGCGCGGCCGGGGCGTAGAATGGATGCATTGCCGATGCGCGGACGAGGGGCCGCGCGATCCCGCGATGGTTCCCAACATTCCAACTGCATTGACGTGGCTGCGGATCGTCCTGATTCCGGTTTTCGTCGCCGTGTATTACGTTCCCGACGAGTGGCTCTCGCCGGTGATGCAGAACTGGATCGGCATGGGGGTGTTCGCGCTCGCCGCCATCACCGACTGGCTCGACGGCTACCTGGCGCGGCTTTGGGGCGAGACGAGCCAGTTCGGGGCGTTCCTCGATCCCGTGGCCGACAAGCTCATGGTGGCCGCGGCGCTGATCCTGCTCGTGAACCTCGGCCGGGCCGAGGCCTATCTGGCGATCATCATCATCGGGCGCGAGATCGCGATCTCCGCCCTGCGCGAATGGATGGCGCAGCTCGGTCGCTCGCGCAACGTCGCGGTCGCCTTCGTCGGCAAGATCAAGACGGTGGCGCAGATGACGGCGTTGATCGCGCTGTTGCTGTGGGAGGACGTGATCCCCGGCATCTCGACGCCGCTGCTCGGCACGTTCGCGCTCTGGGTGGCGGCGGTCCTGACCTTGTGGTCGATGTTCCACTACCTGCGGCTCGCGGCGCCGCATTTTGGCGCCGAACCGGGGGCGCGCGGCCCCGAGACGCGATCGCGTGAACCGAAGGCGCGGGTCAATCCCGCGCAGCCGCCCGCGGGATGACGACTTCGTCAATCAGGGAGACGAGCCATGGGAGGCTGGATCAAGATCTCGGGGATCAGGGGCGAGAGCCAGGACCCGGCGCACTTCGGCTGGATCGAAATCGAATCCATGAGCTGGGGAGCGGTGACGCACAGGACCGGAGCCCGCAGCGAAAAGCCCGCGACGAGCGAGATCGTCGTGACGAAGAAGACCGACTCGGCGTCCGCTTCCCTCATGCGAGCCGGCGTGAACGGTCCTCCATTCGGGCAGGTGACGATCGACATCGCGGACGGCGCCGGCAAGACGCAGGCGTCGTTTCAGCTCAAGAACGTCGTCATCAGCTCGATGAGCCTATCCTCGGCTAGCGGTTCGTCTTCGTCTCCGATGGAATCGATCACGCTCAATTTCACCGATGCCGCCGTGACGCAGGGCGCCTCGTCCGCGGGCGCCAGTGCGTGGGGAGCGTTCTCGTCCGCGACATCGGCGATCGCGAAGGCGATTGGTGAGGCGCTCGCGCAGGCGGCACGCAAGGGCTAGTTTCCGCGGCTTCGATCGCCTTTGCGTCGATTGCTATAATTTCGGCGCTCTCTCCAGCATTCCCCGATAGCTCAGTCGGTAGAGCGACGGACTGTTAATCCGCAGGTCCCAGGTTCGAGCCCTGGTCGGGGAGCCAATCAAATCAGGGGTGTATTCCGGTCACATCGGTGACGGTTTATACCGGAGACATGGGTAACACTTTCGCCTGGAACGGGTTCTCTGCCGGTTCCAGGCGACATGTCTCATCATCGAAGAATCCCAGATCGTACTGCATGAAGGACACGAGCCAGATGCGCTCGTCGACCTGCTTGACGCCGACCTTCTGACCGGCGAACACCGTGCTCAGGTTGATGTTGCGGCGACCGAAGCAGACGCGACCGCAGTTGGTGACGGTGACGGTGCGGTCGTGTAACGGGTAGGTCAGCTCACCCAGGCCGCGATACGGCCGCGGTGACGAGGCGTAGAGCTCGGCG
>JBLMWW010000036.1:0-8605 GCA_050257435.1 Rudaea sp. | reverse complement strand
AATGGCGCGCAAGCCGCACCCAAGCCGCGCCGCGGCCCGGTCCCCGGCAGACACAAGGCAAACGATCGATGAAAACCGACACCCATCCCAAGTACACCGAAATCCAGGTGACGTGCAGCTGCGGCAACAACTTCACGACGCGCTCGACGATCAACAAGCCCCTTCACGTCGAAGTGTGCTCGGCTTGCCATCCGTTCTACACCGGCAAGCAGAAGATCGTCGACACCGCCGGGCGCGTCGAGAAGTTCCGCCAGCGCTACGGCACGAAGACCGCGACGCCCTCGGCCTGATCGCGTCGTCGACGTTCCGCTCCGCGCAAAGAGGCAGCTTCGGCTGCCTTTTTCGTTGCGCCGATGCTCCGTAGCCGACCATCGCCCGCCATGCAGGGTCCCGCGCGAGGGTTCGACGCCGCGCCGGATCCGCAGGACCGGCCCGACCCCTACCGCTTGTGGAAGCAGGGGGGTCTGCTTCTCCTCGTCTTCGCCTGGATCGCGCTGGGGCTCACGGGCCACGATCCCTGGAAATTCGAGGACGCGACGACGTTCGGTATCGCGTGGGAGATGGCGCAGCGGGGCGACTACGTCGTGCCCCACCTCGCGGGCGAGGTCTACCTGCGCAACCCGCCGCTCGTACCGGCGCTCGCCGCCCTCAGCGAAAGGCTCTTCTCGCCACCGCTCGAGCCGTTCGACGCGGCACGCATCGCCGCGGGCGCCGCGCTCGCGGTGGCGCTGCTCTTCACCGCGCTCGCCGGCGGCGAACTGTCCGGCCCGCGAAACCGCTGGCTCCCGGTGCTGATCCTGATCGGCTCGGTGGGCCTTTGGGACCGCGCGCACGTGCTGTCCGCCGAACTCGGCGTGCTGATGGGGCTCGCCATCGCGCTGTACGGCTTCGCGCTGGCGCTGCGTCGGCCCGTGGCGGGCGGCGCGTGGCTCGGCGCCGGCGCCGCCGTCGCTTTCCTCAGCCAGGGATTCACGGGCCCGGCCTGGATCGCGGTGACGGCGCTTGGCCTGGCGGCGCTCGGCGCGCCGTGGCGCCGCCGCGAACATGCGTTGACGCTCGTCGTGGCGGTCGTGCTCGCCCTGCTGCTCTGCCTGCCCTGGATCGTCGCGCTCCATGCGCGCGACCCGGCGCTGCTCGACGCGTGGCTCGCGAGCGAGCGCCCTGCGCAGCACATTGCGTACGTTGGCGATGCGACGCGCGCCGATCCGCTCTATCACGCGCGCAACCTGCTCTGGTTCGCATGGCCAGCGCTACCGCTGATCGCGTGGACGCTGTGGACCCGCGGGCGCGGCTTCAATGGCGGGCTCGCGCAGCCGTCGGTGGTCATCCCCGGCGTACTCGCGCTGACCGTCTACCTCGACCTGCTCGTCGTCCCGGAGCCCAAGCTCGTCCAGGCGCTGCCCCTCCTCGTGCCGTGCGCGGTGCTCGCGGCGCTCGAGGTCGATTCGCTGAAGCGCGGCTTTTCGGCGGCGCTCGACTGGTTCGGCATCCTGACCTTCGGCCTGCTCGCGATCGTCGTGTGGGGGCTGTGGGTCGAGGCGCGCCTCTACGGAATGTCGCCCGGCGTCGCCGCGCTCTTCCGCGATACCGAGGTCGGCTTCAAGCCGACGTTCCATCTCGGCGCGTTCGCCGTCGCCGTGTTCCTCACGCTGCTTTGGATCGCCCTCGTGCGTCCGGCCCGGCGCAGCAACCGCCGGGCGCTCCTCAACTGGGCCGTGGGGGTGACGCTCGCCTGGGGACTCTACTCGACGATCTGGCTGCCCTACCTCGACTCCCGGCGCTCCTATCGCACGACCTTCGAGACGCTGAACGCGCATCTTCCGGGCACCGGTTGCGTGGCAAGCCGCAATCTCGGCGATCCACAGCGCGCGCTCCTCTACTATTTCACCGGGATCGAGACGGTGCGCGAAGAGTCGAACGACCGTGCCGACGCCGAATGCCCGGCCCTCCTCGTGCAGTACGGCGCGATCTCCGGCCCGGCGCCTGCCATCGACGGTTGGCGCGTCGAGTGGCAGGGCGGGCGACGCGGCGACGCAACCGAGCGGTATGTCTTTTATGTGAGGGGCGAGACGGCGTGAGATTCGTCGACGAGGCGATCATCGAGGTCGTGGCGGGCGACGGCGGCAACGGCGCGGTGTCGTTCCGGCGCGAGAAGTACGTCCCGCGCGGCGGACCGAATGGCGGCGACGGCGGTCGTGGCGGCAGCATCTACGCGGTCGCCGATCGCAACATCAACACGCTCGTCGATTACCGTTATGCGCGCATTCATCGTGCGCAGCGGGGGGAGAATGGCCGTGGCGCCGACCAATACGGGCACGGTGGCGACGACATCGTGCTGCGCATGCCGGTCGGCACCGTCATCAGCGACGCCGACAGCGGCGAACTCGTCGCCGATCTCGACCGGGACGGCGCCCGCGCGCTCCTCGCGAAGGGCGGCAAGGGCGGCCTCGGCAACCTGCATTTCAAGTCGAGCGTCAACCGCGCGCCGCGCCAGGCGACCCCCGGCGAGAAGGGCGAACAGCGCCGCTTGCGGCTCGAGCTTCGCGTGCTCGCCGACGTCGGCTTGCTCGGGTTGCCGAACGCCGGCAAGTCGACGCTGATTCGCGCGGTATCGGCGGCGCGGCCGAAGGTCGCCGACTATCCGTTCACGACGCTGGCGCCGCAACTCGGCGTGGTGCGCACTTCCGAAGGCCGCAGTTTCGTCGTCGCCGACATCCCCGGGTTGATCGAGGGCGCGGCCGAAGGCGCGGGTCTCGGCCATCGCTTCCTGCGCCATCTGCAGCGCACGCGCCTCCTGCTGCACGTCATCGACCTCGCGCCGCTCGATCCCGAAGCCGATCCCGTCGCCGAGGCGCGCGCGATCGCGAAAGAGCTCGCGAAGTACGACCGGGCGCTCGCCGAGAAGCCGCGCTGGCTCGTGCTGAACAAGCTCGACCTCGTGCCGGCGGACGAGCGTGACGCGCGCATCAAGCGCTTCGTCAAGGCGCTGCGCTTCAAAGGACCGGTGTTCGGCATCGCGGCCATCAGCGGTATGGGCTGCGACGCGCTCACGTTCGCCGCGCAGGCCTGGCTCGACGCGCATCCTGCCCAGGCGGCCGGCGCGGCCCCCGACGAGGCCGCGCCCGTGGTGGTGTCGCCGGCGCCCCTCCGCGCACGCGACGGACGCACGCGGGGCGAAGCGTGAGCCTCGTCGCGCAGGCATCGCGGCTCGTCGTCAAGGTCGGCTCCAGCCTCGTCACCAACGAAGGCCGCGGCATCGATCACGCGGCCGTGGCGCGCTGGGCGGCGCAAATCGCACGGCTCACGCAGGGGGGAAAGGCGGTCGTCCTCGTGTCGTCGGGGGCGATCGCCGAAGGGATGAAGCGCCTCGGCTGGTCGACGCGCCCGCACGCGATCCACGACCTGCAGGCGGCGGCCGCCGTGGGACAGATGGGCCTCGTGCAGGCGTACGAGGCGGCGTTCGCGCAATACGGGCTGCGGACGGCGCAGGTGCTGCTCACGCACGAGGACCTGTCGGACCGGCGCCGTTACCTCAACGCGCGCACGACGCTGACCACGCTGCTCGGGTTGCGCGTGATTCCGATCATCAACGAGAACGACACCGTCACGACGGACGAGATCCGCTTCGGCGACAACGACACGCTCGGCGCGCTCGTGACGAACCTGATCGAAGCGGACGTCCTCGTGCTGCTCACCGACCAGCAGGGACTCTTCACGGCCGATCCCCGCCGCGACCCCGAGGCCACGATCGTGCGAAGCGCGCGCGCCGGGGACCCCGCGCTCGAGGCCATGGCGGGGAGCGCGGGCAGCGCGATCGGACGCGGCGGCATGCTGACGAAAGTGCTCGCGGCCAAGCGCGCGGCGCGCTCGGGGGCGGCAACGATCATCGCGTGCGGCTCGGAGTCGGACGTGTTGACGCGGCTCGCGCAAGGCGAGGCGCTCGGGACGTCGTTGATCGCCGAGCAAAGCGCGCTCGCGGCGCGCAAGCAGTGGCTCGCCGACCACGTGCGGCTCGCGGGGTGCCTGACGCTCGACGACGGCGCCGTGCGCGCGCTGACGCACGACGGCAAGAGCCTCCTGCCGATCGGCGTCGTCGCGGTATCGGGCAACTTCGGGCGCGGCGAGGTCGTCGGCTGCTTCGCGCCCGACGGCAGCGAGGTCGCGCGGGGCCTCGTCAATTACGGCTCGCAGGAGGCGCAACGGATCATGCGCCGCCCGTCGTCGGAGATCGAGTCGGTGCTGGGCTACGTCGACGAGCCCGAGCTCATCCATCGCGACAATTTGGTGCTGCTCGGCTGAACGCCGAGCCGCACCAAATTTCGGCGTCCGCGAACGTGAGCGCCGGCGCACGTTAAGCGAGCCAAGGCGAGCGGCGGACGCTCCAATTTGGCTAGACGCCAAGCGGCACCCGATTTGGGCGTCCGCCAACGCAGGCGCCACCCCCGCGAGCGCCGTTCGACAGCGCCGCCGCTGTCGCCTACACTTCGGCCGCGGCCGTACGCGCATGCGCGGCTCCGCTCATCGAAGAACAGGGGGAACAACGGATGAATGTCGTCGATCGCGTCAAGGGGATTCTCGTCGAGCCGCGCAACGAATGGGTGAAGATCGCGGCGGAGCCGGCCACCGTCCAGTCGCTCTACACCGGCTGGATCATGATCCTGGCGGCGATCGGCCCCCTCGCGCTGCTCGTGTCGATGCATTCGCTCCAGCTCGCGATCGCGCAGTACGTGCTGGCCCTGATCGTCACGTTCGTTCTCGCGCTGATCGTCGACACGCTCGCGCCCTCGTTCGGCGGCACGAAGGATTTCATCGCGTCGCTCAAGCTGACCGCTTACAGCTACACGGCGGCATGGCTTGCGGGCATCTTCCTGTTGCTCGGGATCATCGGCGGCGTGCTGAGCCTCGTCGCGACGATCTACGCGTTCTACACGTTCTTCCTCGGCGCCCCCATTCTCGGCAAGTCGTCGCCGGACAAGGCGGTCCCGTTCACGCTCGTCGTCGTGCTGTGCGGCATCGTGCTCGGCCTGCTCGCGAGCTACGTGTTCAGCGGGATGATGATGACGCCGCACGTTGGCGCCGGCGTGGGATTGCTGACGGGCTGACGCGACTCCGATGTCGCGGACGAACGCACCGTCCGACCGGGATTTGGATTGGCAACGCGAGCCGCCGGCGGAGCGGAACTGCAGGACGCCCCCTCGTCCCCAGCCCCGCCTTTCAGCTCCTCGACGTCGCCGGCTCCGCATACGACGGCGGCATTTCGGGGTGCGCCCACCCGTAGAGACGCTCGCGTCGCGTCTGGGGGCGCCCGTGCAGGTAACGTTCGAGTTCCATCAGCGCACGCCGATAGACTTCGCGCTTGAAGTCGATCACCGACTCGAGCGGAATCCAGTAGTCGTGCCAGCGCCAGGCGTCGAACTCGGGATGATCGGTCGCGCGCAGGCTGACGTCATTGTCGCGGCCCACCAGCCGGAGGAGATACCAGATCTGCTTCTGCCCACGGTAGCTGCCGCGAAACTCGCGCTTGACCCAGTGCTGCGGCACGTCGTAGCGGAGCCAGTCGCGCGTACGGCCGAGAATCCTGACGTGGTGCGGTTGCAGCCCAACTTCCTCACGCAGTTCCCGGTACATCGCCTGCTCGGGTGCTTCGCCGGGATTGATGCCGCCTTGCGGAAACTGCCAGGAGTGTTCGCGTATCCGCTTGCCCCAGAAGACCAGGTTCTTGCCGTTGACGATGACGATGGCGACGTTCGGCCGATAGCCGTCACGGTCCAGCATCTTCGATCACCTGATGCAAATTGATTGATGGCATTGTTGCACAGGACGACGGCTGTTGCCTAGCGGCGACACTCCGCGGCGGGCAGCGCGCGACCATGGCGTCGCGCGCTACGCCACGCCCGACCGGACCACCTCGCGCGTCCACGAGCGAATTCGATGTCGACTACAGCCCGATCCGACTCCGAGCGCACGCGCGACGCGCAGCAGCGCGCTGCCGAGGGAAACGGTGTCAGCGCGATGAGCCGGCGGCGAGCCGCACGAGCGCCCGGCCGGGCCCGAACAGCGTCAGTGCGAGCATCAGCGGGCCCGCGACGATCGGCCACGTGAGGTAGCGGAGGTCCGCGGCAGGCGCCAGGGGCAGCAGCGCCGCCGCGTACAGCAACGCGCCGGCCGCGAATGCCGAAGCGAGCCTCGCGATCGGTTCGCGGCGGTTCCTCCAGCCGACGATCAGGGCGACGAAGCTCAGCAGCAGGTAAGGCAGCGCCGCGAACATCCAGCTTGCGCGCAGCGCCGAGGCCCACGCATAGAAGCGGTCCTGCACCCGCTGGTCGATGGCAGGCGGTAGCGGGGGATCGTCGCTGTATCGCGTGCGGGAGACGAAATACGCCACCCCCTGCGTCGGCCCGCGATGCGGCCCCACGAGAAGCCAGAACGTTCGCAGACGATGGCGCACATACGCACCGGGGTGGTGGACCATGGCTTCGATCCAGGTTCGACGCAGCGAGCGCAATTGCTCCGCCGTATACGGCTCGAGCAGCCCATCGCGCATTCCGGAGCGGCTCGCCTGGAACAGGAACGTGTTGGCCGTCGGATCGAACGCTCCCGTCGTGCGCAGTTCTTCGACCGACAGACCGGGGCCATGGCTGTACGGCGGCAGAAGCAGCGTTCCCGTGTCGACGGAGACTGCGGCGAGATCCCACAGCGCGATGGTCGGCCACACCGTCACGCGCTGCGTGGTGAGCGCACGATCGAGGGTGAAGCCCGCCACGAGCGGCAGGCAGACCATTGTCGCCGTCGCAAGCAGTCGCACGCGCCGGATGCTCGCCGGTCTCGGCAGCCAGGCACCGGCGATCATGACGCCGGGGGGAACGATGGCCGCCAGCGCGTTGTAACGAACCACACCCGCATAGACGAGCAAGGCGAGGCTCGCCAGCAGCGCACCGCGCCTCGCGTCAGCGCGCCCCCAGGCGGCGAATCCCGTGGCGAGCACGAGAACCGCGGCGAGGTGCGCATCGGTCAGAACGTGCGCCATCTCGACGAGCGCAAGCGGCGCCATCCCGCAGACGAACAGCAGCGCGATTCGTATTGCGGCGTGCGCTCTCACCGCGGACGCGCACAGCGCCAACCCGGCCCAGAACATCGTCAGATTGAGGCCGAACAGCGTTGCCGGATTGCCGGTGAATCGAAGCAGCAACCGCCAAAGGGCGGTCATCGCAACCGGCGACTGATTGTTGAACCGGCCGCTGCGTGCCTGCCACAACTGGTACGCCGAATCGAACGGGTATTGCCCCGGATACAGCACGAAGACCGTGATGAGCAGGCCGAGACCGGCCGCGGCCCAGGGAAGGAAAGCGGACCTGCCGCGCCCGTCGGACATCGCGCCGGAAACGGCGCTCACGCCGACGCCACGGCATGGGTTCGCCGCATCATCCTCCGACGCCTTGCGTCGCCTCCGCCGGCAGGCGCAGTCCCCTTGCGTCGGAAAAGATGCCGGGCTTCGCGAGCCCCATGCGCCACAGACGGTATTGCGCGCTGACGCGCAGCACGCCGAGGCCGTAGACGACGGAACGGCGGAATCCGATCTCGCTCGCTTCCTCGAAGTACCTGGTCGGGCACGAGATCTCCCCTATCCGCATCCCGAACGCGTGCGCCTGCACGAGCATCTCGTTGTCGAAGACGAAATCCTGCGAGTTCGCGAGGAGCGGCAAGTCGGTCAGCACGCGTCGCGAGAACGCGCGGTACCCGGTATGGAATTCGGAAAGCTTGGTCCCGATCAAGAGGTTCTGGAGAGCAGTCAGCAGACGGTTCGCCACGTACTTGTAAAGCGGCATGCCGCCGCGCAACGCCGTGTTGCCGAGGATGCGCGAGCCGATCACCACGTCGTACACGCCCGAGGCGATCATGGCCGCCATCGCCGTGATGAGCCGCGGCTCGTACTGGTAGTCCGGGTGCAGCATGACGACGATGTCCGCGCCGGCTTCGAGCGCGGCTCGATAGCACGTCTTCTGGTTCGCGCCGTAGCCGAGGTTCCGCGGATGACGGTGCGCCACGATACCGAGCTCGCGCGCCACGGCGAGCGTCGCATCGTCGCTGCCATCGTCGACCAGCAGGGTCAGGTCGACGACGTCGTGCGGTATCGCGCGATAGCAGTGCGCGAGCGTCTTCTCCGCGCGATACGCGGGCATGACCACCGCGACCTTCTGCCCGTGCAACATCGTCCCCGTCCCGTCACGCCATGCGCGCCGCGATGATACGCGACGGCACGACCGCTGGCGCAAGGCGCACCCGCGCCGCCCCAGACGAATCAGGCTAGCGGAACACCCACCAGCGATAGACGAGGTAATTGACGAACGTGAGCAGGATCGTCGTCGCGATCTGGGCGGGCCACACGGCAGCGCCCGCCTGGGTGAAGGTGGCGAGAAGCGCCGAATTGGCGGCGAGCTGGGCCGTGATCGCGAGGACGAATCGCCATCCGGCGGCATGCACGCCCTGCGTCGGCGCGAAAATGTGCGCGTACGAAGTCACGAAGCGGGTGACTGCGCCGGCAACGAAGCCGGTGGCGCTGGCCGGCACCGGCGCGACCCCGGCGCCGAGCAGCACGTACATCAGC
>JBLMWW010000035.1:0-3069 GCA_050257435.1 Rudaea sp. | reverse complement strand
TGCTGCCGGTGCTGCCGCCGGAGCTGCGTCCGCTCGTGCCGCTCGACGGCGGACGCTTCGCGACGTCGGACCTGAACGACCTGTACCGCCGCGTCATCAACCGCAACAACCGGCTGAAGCGGCTGCTCGAGCTGAAGGCGCCCGACATCATCGTGCGCAACGAGAAGCGGATGCTGCAGGAGGCGGTCGACTCGCTGCTCGACAACGGCCGCCGCGGCAAGGCGATGACCGGCGCGAACAAGCGGCCGCTGAAGTCGCTCGCCGACATGATCAAGGGCAAGGGCGGCCGCTTCCGCCAGAACCTCCTCGGCAAGCGCGTCGACTACTCGGGCCGCTCGGTGATCGTCGTCGGGCCGCAGCTCAAGCTGCATCAATGCGGCCTGCCGAAGCTGATGGCGCTCGAGCTCTTCAAGCCGTTCATCTTCAACAAGCTCGAGACGATGGGGCTCGCCACGACGATCAAGGCGGCGAAGAAGATGGTCGAGAGCCAGGAACCCGTCGTCTGGGACATCCTCGAGGACGTGATCCGCGAGCACCCGGTGCTGCTCAACCGGGCGCCGACGCTTCACCGCCTCGGCATCCAGGCGTTCGAGCCGGTCCTGATCGAAGGCAAGGCGATCCAGCTCCACCCGCTCGTCTGCACGGCGTTCAACGCCGACTTCGACGGCGACCAGATGGCCGTCCACGTGCCGCTGTCGCTCGAGGCGCAGATGGAGGCGCGCACGCTGATGCTCGCGTCGAACAACGTGCTCCTGCCGTCGAACGGCGAGCCGTGCATCGTGCCTTCGCAGGACATCGTGCTCGGCCTGTATTACGCCACGCGCGAGAAGATCGGCGCGCAGGGGGACGGCTCGATCTTCGCCGACGTGGCCGAGGCCGCGCGCGCGTACGAATCGCGCCAGGCCGAGCTCCATGCGCGTATCAAGGTGCGCATCAAGGAGGTCGAGGTCAGGGACGGGGAGAAGGTCGAGAAGCTGACCCGCTACGACACGACGATCGGCCGTGCGCTCCTCTCCGAGATCCTGCCGCCCGGGCTGCCGTTCAGCTTCATCAACAAGCCGCTCAAGAAAAAGGAGATCTCGCGCATCATCAACGCGAGCTTCCGCCGCTGCGGCCTGCGCGAGACGGTCATCTTCGCCGACAAGCTGATGCAGGCGGGCTACGGCCTCGCGACGCGTGGCGGCATCTCGTTCGCCGCGGACGACATGCTGGTGCCGGCCGAGAAGTCGAAGATCATCGGCGACGCCGAGGCGCAGGTGAAGGAGATCGAGGCGCAGTACACGTCCGGCCTCGTCACGCAAGGCGAGCGCTACAACAAGGTCGTCGACATCTGGGGCCGTGCGGGCGACGACATCGCGAAGGCGATGATGGCGCAGCTCGGCACGATGGAAGTGACCGACCGGGAGGGCAACAAGGCCAAGCAGGATTCGTTCAACTCGATCTTCATGATGGCGGACTCGGGCGCGCGCGGCTCGGCGGCGCAGATCCGGCAGCTCGCCGGCATGCGCGGCCTGATGGCGAAGCCCGACGGCTCGATCATCGAGACGCCGATCACCGCGAACTTCCGCGAGGGGCTGAACGTGCTGCAGTACTTCATCAGCACGCACGGCGCGCGCAAGGGTCTCGCCGACACGGCGCTCAAGACCGCGAACTCGGGCTACCTCACACGCCGCCTCGTCGACGTGACGCAGGACCTCGTCGTCACCGAGAATGACTGCGAGACGCACAACGGCGTGGCGATGAAGGCGCTGGTCGAAGGCGGCGAGGTGATCGAGCCGCTGCGCGAGCGCATCCTCGGCCGCGTCGCGGCTTCGGACATCGTCAATCCCGAGTCGCAGGAAACGCTCTACGAGGCCGGCACGCTTCTCGGCGAGGACGAGGTCGAGAAGATCGAGCTCCTCGGCATCGACGAGGTCAAGGTGCGCACGCCGCTCACCTGCGACACGCGTTACGGGCTGTGCGCCGCGTGCTACGGCCGCGACCTCGGCCGCGGGCATCTCGTCAACGTTGGTGAAGCCGTGGGCGTGATCGCCGCGCAGTCGATCGGCGAGCCGGGCACGCAGCTCACGATGCGGACGTTCCATATCGGCGGCGCGGCGTCGCGGACCGCGGCGGCCTCGCAGGTCGAGTCGAAGTCGGCGGGCACGGTGCGCTTCTCCGCGCTGATGCGCTACGTGACCAACGCCAAGGGCGACCCGGTGGCGATCGGCCGCTCGGGCGAGGTGACGATCCACGACGACGCCGGCCGCGAGCGCGAGCGCCACAAGGTGCCGTACGGCGCGACGCTGCAGGTCAAGGAGGGCGACCAGGTCAAGGCCGGCAAGGTGCTGGCGACGTGGGACGCGACCTCCCGTCCGATCGTGACCGAGTACCCAGGTCGCGTGAAGTTCGAGAACGTCGAAGAAGGGGTGACGGTGGCGAAGCAGGTCGACGAAGTGACCGGCCTCTCGACGCTCGTCGTCATCGACCCGAAGCGGCGCGTGGGCACTGCCGCGCGCGGCGTGCGGCCGCAGGTGAAGCTCCTCGACGACAACGGCGAGGAGATCAAGCTGCCGGGCTCGGACCTGCCGGTCAACATCACGTTCCAGCTGGGCTCGATCATCACGGTGAAGGACGGCCAGCAGGTCGGCGTGGGCGAGGTGCTCGCGCGGATTCCGCAGGAGACGTCGAAGACGCGCGACATCACGGGCGGCCTGCCGCGCGTGGCGGAGCTCTTCGAGGCGCGCGCGCCGAAGGACGCCGGCACGCTGGCGGAGGTCACCGGCACGGTGTCGTTCGGCAAGGACACGAAGGGCAAGCAGCGCCTCGTGATCACCGATCTCGACGGCGTCGCGCACGAGTACCTGATCCCGAAGGACAAGCACGTCACCGCGCACGACGGTCAGGTGGTGAACAAGGGCGAGATGATCGTCGACGGCCCGGCGGACCCGCACGACATCCTCCGGCTCCTCGGCGTCGAGGCGCTCGCGCGCTACATCACCGACGAGGTGCAGGACGTCTACCGGCTGCAGGGCGTGAAGATCAACGACAAGCACATCGAGGTGATCGTCCGGCAGATGCTGCGCCGGG
>JBLMWW010000034.1:0-21285 GCA_050257435.1 Rudaea sp. | reverse complement strand
GCACGGCGCGCTGCGGCGTGCGGATCTCGATCGGGTCGCCATCGCCAATGCCGAGGCGTGCGGCGGTCTGCGCGTTGACGATGACGCCGCGATGGCCGGCGACGTTGTCGGCGACCTCCTTGATGAGTTGCATGCCGACGTTGCCCCCCCACGCGTACTGCATGCTGCGCGCGGTCAGGAGCCAGAACGGGAAGTCGCGCGGCTCGCCGCCGGCGACGGCGACCGCGGCTTCCCATGGAGCGGCGAAGTCCTTGCACACCGGCAATGCCTGGTATTCGCCAAGCTGCGTGTCCCACCAGTGCATGCCGTGCTCGTGGAGCCTGCGCCCGAGCTCGACGCCGACGCGCGCAAGCCGCTCCTGATACGGCAGCTCGAAGCGCAGCCCGCGCCCGACGAGCGTCGGAAACAGGTACCAGTCGGTGCGCGCGAAGCGCCTGGTCGCAAGCCCATGCGCCTTCCACCACGCGAGATCGTGGATGTCGGCGCCATCGGTCAGCTCGGCGCTCGCGGCCTTGCACACGGCGTCCCAGATCGTCTCGCGCGAGTGCGCGACGTCGACGGCGAGCGCGAAATCGCCGTGCGGACCGTGCAACGGAACGCCTGCCGCTCCCCGGTTGATCGCCGCATTGTATTTGTCGAGCAGGCCCGTGCGCCGCGCGAGCTCGGTCGCGACGTCGGTGAAGTCACGCGCCTCGCCGCGCCCGGCGACCGCGGGCTGGCGCAGCGCGAACCCCTGGTGGTCCCAGAACTGCTCGACGTATTTCGACCCGCCGATGCGGATCAGCTGCAGGCTCTCGAGGTCCGTCGCGTCCGGCAGCAGGACGTCGGCGAAGTGGTTCGTCTCGTCACGCGTGTAGGCGAAGGCGACGACGAACGGGAAGCGCGCCATCGTCTCGCCGATCGCCTGCGTGTCCCAGAACGAGATCGCCGGATTGGTCCGATACACGAACCACACGTCGGGCGGCGTGACGCGCGGCAGTCCCGGCGGCGTCTCGCCGAGGAACATCCACGAGAACTGCGTCGGCCCGAGCGCCTGGCTCCAGGGTCCGTTTCCGGCGAGCGGCACCAGCGTGCGATACGCGTTACGGATGTTCGGGCGCGGCGACCAGCGCTCCTTGTCCGTCGGGTTCATCGGATAGCTCATGAAGCCGTCCGGACCCGGCGTCACGCTCGCGAGGCGCTCGGAGAGCGGACGATTGAGCCGCACCGTCGTGCCGAGCGTGCCGCCCGGCACCTCGAGGCCGCCGACGAGGGCCGCGAGCATCGTGCGCGCCCAGCAGCACTCGTAGCCGCCCCAGCCGTTGTTGACCGTCTTCCCGAGGCTCACGGCCACGGGGCGGTACGGCAACGTCACGCCGTCGACGTCGATCGTGGCGCCGACCTGCGCATGGTCGATGAACTCGTGCGCGATCCGCCGGATCGTGCGCGCGGGCACGTCGCAGACACCTTCCGCCCATGCCGGCGTGTACGGCGCCATGTGCGCCACCAGACGCGAGAACGCGGTCGCCGCGGGCAGCACGCCGTCCGCGAGCAACTCGTCGTCGGCGCCGATCTCGATCGCATCGATGTCGTAGCGGCCTTCCAGCGCCTCGACGAGTCCGGGGCTGTCGTGCGGCAACGCGCGCCCTTGCGTCGCGTCGAACACGAGGGGCTTGCGCGTCGCGCGATCACGCAGGTAATAGCCGTGCGGCCCGACGAGATAGGGCGATCCGGTATGGCGCGCGAGAAACGCCACGTCGAGGCGCTCGCGGGGAATCTCGTGCAGCAGGACGTGCATCAACGCGTAGAGGAATGCCGCGTCGGTCTTCGGCTTGATGGGGACCCATTCCGCCGAGCAGGCACCGGTCACCGAGAGGTGCGGTTCGACCTGCACGCGCTTCATCCCGCGCACGCGCGCTTGCGCGTGGCGCCAGACGCCGACGACGCCGCCCGAAGCCTCGACGTTCGCGCCACAGGAGATCAGGTAGTCGCAAAGCGGCGTGTCGGGCGAGACGGTGAACGCCCGATGCCAAAGCTCGCCATACAGGTGCTCGGAGTGATAGCACTTGACGCCCTGCCCCGACCCGATGCCCATGTCGATCGGGCCCCACGCCGACAGGAAGGCGGGGAACGTGCCCATGTACGACTGCGGGGTGCCGCCGCCGCCGAAGCTCGCGGCGACACGCGGATAGCCCGACGCGTCGGTCAGCCCCTGCGCGCGGGCGGTGTCGAGCCGCGCGGCGATCAGATCGAACGCCTCGTCCCACGTGATCGGCACGAAGCCCGGATCCTCGTCGCGTCCCTTGCGCGGATTCGTGCGCTTCATCGGCGCGAGCACGCGATGCGGGTTGTACGTCTTCTGCACCAGGCCGTACGCCTTCACGCACACCTTGCCGCCACCGGGATGCACGTCGGCGGCGCAGAAGTTGGGCTCGACCTCGGTGGCGACGCCGTCGACGACCTTGACGGTCAGGAGGTCCGGCCCGGCGACGCACTGGTAGCAGTACGTCGGGACGCGCGTCGAATTGGGTGTCGTGGCGCTCACAACGAACGCCACGCGCCGGCACCGTCGCAGCTGCGGGCTGTGTTCGGCAGGAGCTGCAAGCGACCGGGGTAGTGGAGCGAGTACCGCCTGCCGAACACTGCCCGCAGCCGAGAAGCGCTTGAGTTCATGACGCCGAGCCCGCCTTCGCCGCCTTCGCCGCGAGGCGCGCCTCGGTCGCGGCGACGTCGACGATGAACCGGTTGTGCCGCCCGCGACAGATGCCGTCCACGCTGTCGCGGCCCTCGATGTCGAACGTGACGGCGCGTCCCTTGACGTCGGCGACGCGCACGGTCAGCTCGACCGGCATCCCGAGGAGCGTCGGCGCGAGGTGATCGAGCTCGATGCGCGTGCCGACCGAGTCCTGGCCTGCGTCGAGGTGCGGACGCAGCAGGTCGCGACAGGCGATCTCGACGTCGCGCACCAGCATCGGCGTCGCGTAGACGCGCGCCTTCTCGCCCATGAAATCGATCGTGCGCTCGCGATCGACGGTGAGCCGCGTCGTTGCGCCGAGGCCGGGAGCAAGCGTTGACTGCATGATGTTCTCCTCCGCCGACACCGCATGCGGGGGCGCGACCCGCATCGCGGCGCCACGCCGGGTGCCGCCCGCGCCGCGGCTCCCCATCCGGGAAGCCGTCCGCGAACGAACGGATATAGAATCCGGTGTCGACGATTCTGGTACCGGAATGCGGGTATTAACTTGATCTGGGTCACACTTTCGGTCGCCGCAAGGCGCGCATGAGCGTCCAGGAGCGCCCCGCAGCGGGAAGGGCAGCCGGGTGACCGGCGCCGCGAAGGGCCGGGCGCGGGCGCGTCCGAAAGCGGGGGCCGCGCCCCCCGGGGCCGTCGTCGTGCGTCCGGCACATCGCCGCGATCTCGAGCAGGTGATCGCGATCGACGCGACGGTCACCGGCGTGCTGAAGCGCGACTATTGGCGCGGCGTCTTCCGCCGGTACGCCGAGACGCGCGAAGCGGGCCGGCGCTTCCTGGTGGCGGAGACCGACGGGAAGATTGCCGGCTTCATCATCGGCGAGGTGCGCGACTGGGAGTTCGGCTCGCCGCCGTGCGGCTGGGTGTTCGCGATCGACGTGCGGCCGGACCTGCGGCTGTCCGGGATTGCGACGAAGCTGCTGGACGAGATCTCGGCGAGCTTCCGGCATGCGGGCGTGCCGAAGCTGCGCACGATGCTGTCGCGCGACAACACGCTGATCCTGTCGTTCTTCCGCAGCCAGGGAATGATGGCGGCGCCGTTCATTCCGCTCGAGATGGACCTCGATTGAAGCTGCAGAAGAACACGTCGCTCGCGCTCTACAGCGTGATCGAGTTCGCGGCGGACCCGGGGCGCCACATCTCCGCGGCGGAGATCGCCGCCAAGTATCGCGTGTCGCCGCATCACCTCGCCAAGGTCCTGTCGGAGCTCGCCCGCGCGGGCATCGTCGAATCGGTGCGCGGCGTGGGTGGCGGCTATCGCTTCGCCGGAAACGCGCGTCGGCTCACGCTCATGGACGTGATCCGGCTGTTCGAGGACTTCGACGGCGGTGGGACGCGCGATCCGGCGGAGGCGACGCCGGTCGGGGCCGCACTGCGCGCGGTCGAGTCGGAGATCGACGAGATGGCGAAGGCGACGCTTCGCTCGATCACGCTCGCCACGATGTTGCGGCTGATCGAGCGCCAGCAGCGAGCGTCGGCACCCGCTTCGCTTCGCACGCGGGATCGCTGAACGCCGCGCGGGCGTGATCGCGGCGCGCCTGCCACCTGGGCCCCACCGGGGAGAGTCGATGGAGTATGCGTTGTTGAAGACGATCCATCAGGCGGCGGTCGTGATCTCGTTCGCCGGCTTTTTCGTGCGCGGCGTGGGGATGCTGAACGATGCGACGTGGCTGCGGCATCGCGCGGTCAGGACGCTGCCGCACGCGGTCGACACCATCCTCATCGTGTCGGCGCTGTGGCTCGCGTGGATCCTGCGCCTGACGCCGACGAACGCGCCGTGGATCGCAGCGAAGATCGTCGGCCTCTTCGCGTACATCGCGCTCGGCATGGTCGCGCTGCGCTTCGGCCGGACGAAGGCGGTGCGCGCGAGCGCGTGGATCGTCGCGATGCTCACGTTCGGCTATATCGTCTCGGTCGCAATCGCCAAGGATCCGCGGGGCTTCCTGCTCTGGATCGGATAGCGGCGGCTTGCTCGCTCGCGGGGTTTTGGGCCGTTTTTGCCCGCGTTCGCCGAGGTGGCCCGCATGCGCCGCTCGCTCCATCACCCCAGTCGCCCGCAGCGCATGCCGGCCACTCCGCTCAGGCCGTGCCGATTCCGCACGACCCGTCGCGGCGCGCCGCCGGCCGACCTCCGCCGCTCGCGTTCGAGTCGCCGAGTATCGGCGTGCAGGTGCCGGCGTTTTTTTGTATCGTCTCGGCTTTGCCGACACGGAAACGACGATGAGCGAAGGAAGCGGGAACGCCGAAAGGATCGACATCCACCGCGGCCTCAAGGGTGTCTACTTCGACCGCTCCCAGGTGTGCCTCATCGACGGCCGCGCGGGCGAGCTGCTCTACCGCGGCTACTCGATCCACGACCTCGCCGAGCGCTCGACGTTCGAGGAGACGTGCTACCTGCTTCTCCATGGCGAGCTGCCCACGCGCGACGCGCTCGCGCGCTTCGACGCCGAGCTCAAGGCCGCACGCGAGCTGCCGCCGCCGATCTACGACATCATCCGCGCCGTCAAGCGCGCGCATCCGATGGACGTCCTGCGCACCGCCGCATCGGCGCTCGCTGCCTTCGACCCGGAAACGGCGGACAACTCGCGCGAGGCGACGCTGCGCAAGGGCACGCGCCTCACGTCGCAGGTGCCGATGATCATCGCCGCGCACGACCACATCCGCAATGGCCGCGAGCCGGTCGCGGCCGACCGCACGCTGTCGCATGCGGCCAATTTCCTGTGGATGCTCAAGGGTGCGGCACCGCGAGCCGACGCAGCGCGCCTGATGGACATCGACATGATCCTGCACGCCGAGCACGGTTCCAACGCCTCGGCGTTCACCGCGCGCGTCGTCGCCGGGACCGAGGCGAACCTGCACGCCGCGATCACTGCCGCGATCGCCGCGCTGTCGGGCCCGGCGCACGGCGGTGCGGCCGAGAACGTGATGCGCATGGCGCAGGAAATCGGCGATCCCGCGAACGCCGCGGAATACGTGAGGCGCAAGCGCGCGAGCAAGGAAGCCGTGATGGGATTCGGCCACCGCGTCTATCGGGCCGAGGACCCGCGCGCGCGGCACATGCGCGCAGGCGTCGAGCGGCTCTCGCAGGCCATGGGCGAGCCGCGCTGGTACCAGATCCTCGCGGCGCTCGTCGACGCGATGAAGCCGTACGCGCGCCACGGCGTGAACGTCAACGTCGACTTCTATGCCGGCGTCGTCTATTTCCTGAACGGCATCGCCGAGGACCTGTTCGTGCCGATCTTCGCGGCCGGCCGCGTGCCCGGTTGGACGGTGCAAGTCGTCGAGCAGCTCGAGAACAACATCCTGATCCGCCCGCTCACGCTCTACAACGGCCCGCCGGCGCGCGCGTATGTGCCCATCGAGGCGCGGAGTTAGGGATCCTCGATCCTCAATCCTGCCGTTCCGCCAGCGCGAGCAGGATCGTCGTCGTCGCGACGATATCGTCGACGCTCGCGCCGCGCGACAGGTCGCTGATCGGGCGCGCGAAGCCCTGCAGCACCGGTCCGATCGCCTGTGCGCCGGCGAGATACTGCGTGAGCTTGTACGCGATGTTCCCGCTGGCGAGGTCCGGGAACACGAGCACGTTCGCGCGACCCGCCACCGACCCGGTGCCGTCCTTCAGCTTCTTGGCCGCCACCGCCGGGACGAGCGCCGCATCGGCCTGCAGCTCGCCGTCGATCGCGAGCGTCGGGGCGCGCTCGCGCGCGATCGCCAGCGCCTGCAGCACCTTGTCGATCATCGGGTGGCGTGCGCTGCCCTTCGTCGAGAACGACAGCAGCGCGACGCGTGGCGTGTCGTCGAGAAGCCGCCGGCCGCTTTCCGCCGATGCGAGCGCGATATCGGCGAGCGCCTCCGCCGACGGCTCCGCGTTCACCGCGCAGTCGGCGAACACCAGCACCCGTCCCGGCAGCGCCATCAGGAAGAAGCTCGACGGCGTGGCGATTCCGGGGGCCATGCCGATCGTCATCATTCCGGCCTCGATCACCCGCGCCGTCGGGTTGGCGACACCCGCGACCATCGCTTCGGCATCGCCGGCCCTGACCATCAAGCCCCCCTGGAAAAGCGGCTTCGCGGCGAGCCGGCGCGCGATCGCGGGGCTCGCGTCGGGCCGGCCCTCGCGATAAAGCGCCGCATAGCGCGCAACCCGCTCGTCGGTTGCCGGCGCCCCGAGCACGATGGGGTCGGCGAGCCCTTCCTCGGCGAGACGTCGCGCCGCCGCCGCGATGCGCTCGTCGCCGCCCTCCGGAAACACCACCCTGCCCCCGCGCCCGCGAATGCGCGCGCGCGCCGCCTCCAGAACGTCCATCGCGTGCCTACCGGGTGCCGCCTGCCAGCGGCCCGCCAGTTTCCGAGGTTTCGCATGCTACTCTTGCGGGAGGCGCGATATGCGCCGGGAGGATGCATCTCGTCGTCAACACACCCCGGCCCGCCACAACTGGAGGAACCAGCATGAAACTCGTTCGCCTTGCCGCCGCGATCTTCGCCTGCGCGATGCTGTCGGTGGCGCATGCACAGCAGCCGATCATCATCAAGTTCAGCCACGTCGTGGCGGACAAGACGCCGAAGGGCCAGGCGGCGCTCAAGTTCAAGGAGCTCGCGGAGAAATACCTGCCGGGCAAGGTGCAGGTGCAGGTGTTTCCGAACTCGCAGCTCTTCGGCGACGGACAGGAGCTCGACGCGCTGCTCCTCGGCGACGTCCAGCTGATCGCGCCCTCGCTCTCCAAGTTCGACCGCTATACGAAGAAGCTGCAGGTGTTCGACCTGCCGTTCATGTTCGAGAACCTGGAGGCGGTCGACCGCTTCCAGCACAGCCCCGCCGGCAAGGAGCTCCTGTCCTCGATGACTTCGAAGGGCATCCAGGGCCTGGCCTACTGGCACAACGGCATGAAGCAGATGTCGACCGACAAGGACCAGCTGAAGCGTCCCGAGGACGTCAAGGGGCTCAAGTTCCGCATTCAGCCGTCCGACGTTCTCGAGGCGCAGTTCCGCGCACTCGGCGCGAACCCGCAGAAGATGGCCTTCGCCGAGGTCTACCAGGCGCTGCAGACCGGCGTCGTCGACGGGCAGGAGAACACCTGGTCGAACATCTACACGCAGAAATTCTACGAGGTGCAGAAGACGATCGCCGAGACGAACCATGGCGTGATCGACTACATGGTCATCGCCAACGCGAAGTGGTGGAACGGCCTGCCCGCGGACGTCAAGGCGGGGCTTTCGAAGGCGATGGACGAGGCGACCGCCTACGGCAACAAGCTCGCCGACGACATCAACCAGCGCGACAAGAAGCTGATCGCGCAAGCCGGCAAGGCGAAGATCCAGGAGCTCACCAAGGAGGACCTCGCGGCGTGGAAGAAGGCGATGGCCCCGGTGTGGAAGAAGTTCGAGGGTGACATCGGCAAGGACCTGATCGACGCCGCAGAGAAGTCGAACACCTAGCGGCCTCCGAGGCCGCCGGGGTCCGGCGTGCACCGCGTATTCGACCGGCTCGAGGAAGGCGCGATCGCCTTCCTCCTCGCCGTGATGACGATCATCACCTTCGGGCAGGTGATCGCGCGCTACGTCTTCAACTACAGCTTCGTCTGGGCGCTCGAGCTCGTGACGTTCCTGTTCGCGTGGCTGATCTTCCTCGGCATGTCGTACGGCGTGCGCGTCGGCTCCCACATCGGGGTGGACGCGCTCGTCAAACTCCTCGCGCCGCGCGGGCAGCGCGCCGTGGGCATCATCGCGACGCTCTGCTGCATCGCGTACGCGCTGATCGTCCTCTACGGCGGCTGGATCTACATGTCCAAGATGCGCGAGCTCGGCACGCTCGCCCAGGACCTGCCGTTCCCCGTATGGATTCCGCAGCTGATCGTGCCCCTCGGTGCGGCGCTGCTGGCGTTCCGCTTCGGGCAGGTGCTCTTCCGCCTCGTCACCGGCCGCGAAGCGCATCTGCTCGGTGACGAGGCCGCGGCGATCCTCGACCAGATCGACGTCTCCGCCGACGCGGAAAAGCGCGGTCCATGACGATCGCGTTCCTTTTCGCCTCGCTGTTCGTGTTCATGGCGATCGGCATGCCGGTCGCCGTGTCGCTCGGCCTTTCGTCGCTGCTCACCATCCTGTTCTTCGGGCACGAGTCGATGGCCTCGCAGGCGCTCAAGCTCTACGAGACCTCGGCGCAGTTCACGTTGCTCGCGATCCCGTTCTTCATCCTCTCCGGCGCCTTCATGACCACCGGCGGCGTCGCACGCCGGATGATCCGCTTCGCCAACGCCTGCATCGGCCATCTGCGTGCGGGGCTCGGCCTCGCCTCGGTGCTCGCGTGCATGCTGTTCGCGGCGGTGTCGGGATCGTCGCCGGCGACGGTGGTCGCGGTAGGCTCGATCGTCATCGCCGGCATGGTGCGCGCGGGGTACTCGAAGGAGTTCGCGGCCGGCATCATCTGCAACGCCGGAACGCTCGGCATCCTGATTCCGCCGTCGATCGTGATGGTCGTCTACGCGGCGGCGACCTCGACGTCGGTCGGGCAGCTCTTCATCGCCGGCATCGTTCCCGGCATCGTGCTCGGGCTGATGCTCATGGGCGCGATCTATCTGCGCGCGCGCATGATCGACCTGCCGCGCGAGCCGCGCGCGACGCTGCGCGAGGTGCTCGTCGCCGGGCGCGAGTCGATCTGGGGCCTGCTGCTGCTCGTGATCATCCTCGGCGGCATCTACGGCGGCATCTTCACGCCGACCGAGGCCGCAGCGGTGGCGGCGGTCTACGCGTTCGCGATCGCCGTCTTCGTCTATCGCGACATCGGCCTGCGCCACGTTCCGCGCGTCCTCGTCGACGCCGGGCGCGTCACGGTGATGCTGATGTTCATCATCGCGAACGCGCTGCTGTTCGCGCACGTGCTCACGACCGAGCGTATCCCGCAGGTGATCACCGAGCAGATCGTGGCGATGGGCATGAAGCCCTGGCAATTCCTGCTGGTCGTGAACGTGCTGCTCCTGATCGCCGGCAACTTCATGGAACCTACCGGCGTCATCCTGATCCTCGCGCCGATCCTGTTCCCGATCGCGCGCGAGCTCGGCATCGATGCCGTCCACCTCGGCATCATCATGACGGTGAACATGGAGATCGGCATGGTGACGCCGCCGGTCGGCCTCAACCTGTTCGTCACCTCCGGCATCACCGGCATGTCGGTCGTGCAGGTCGTGCGCGCGGCGTTGCCGTGGCTGTCCGTGCTGCTCGTATTCCTGGCGCTCGTCACCTACGTGCCGCAGCTCACGATGTGGCTGCCGAACCTGCTCTACTGAGCGGGTGACCGGCGTCGGCCGCGTCCTACGCCCGCTTCGGCGTCCCGCCGCTTGCGAAACCCCATGCCTCCGGCGAACCTGTTCGTCGTGCCGCCGAAGCGCGGCCGGAAGAACGGAGGCCACCATGCCGGATCGGAAAACGCTCGAGCGGGCCGCCCGCGACAAGCGGCGCGGCAAGGCGCCGAGCACGCAGGCGGGAGAGTTCGTCCGCGAGGAGATGGAGCATATTCGCGAGGGCAAGCACGGCGCGCGTTCGACCAGGCAGGCGATCGCGATCGGGCTGTCGAAGGCGCGGCGCGCCGGCGTCGATCTCCCGCCACCCGCCAAAGGACGTGCGAGCCAGAAGACGCGCAGGAGCGCGAAACGCGCGCTGAAAGCGGCCCACGACGCGGGCCGGAAGCCGCGGTCGGCGAAGCGTGCGCAAGCCGTGGAAGCGGCGCTGCGGCGCGAACCGCGGACCGCTGCATCCAAGGCGGCGCTCGCCAGGCAGGCGAAGAGCGCGGCGCGCAAGCGCACGAAGGCCCAGCGTTCCGCCGCCGCCCGCAAGGCGGCACGAACGAAGGGTCCGCAAGAGCGCAGTGCCGCCGCGCGCAAGGCGGCGCGAACGCGCAAGCTCCGCCGCCGGTGAGCAGGCGTCCCGCGCCATCGCATGCCGATGGCGCGTGCGCCGGTCACGCCAGCGTATAGGCCGTCTTGACCGTGGTGTAGAACTCCGCCGCGTAACGTCCCTGCTCGCGCGGCCCGTAGCTCGAGCCCTTGCGGCCGCCGAACGGCACGTGATAGTCGACGCCGGCCGTGGGCAGGTTGACCATCACCATGCCGGCGTCCGCGTTGCGCTTGAAATGCGTCGCATGCTTGAGGCTCGTCGTGCAGATTCCGGCGGTGAGCCCGAACGCCGTGTCGTTCGCCGTCGCCAGCGCCGCGTCGTAATCCCTGACGCGGATCACCGCGGCCACCGGCCCGAAGATCTCCTCCCGCGCGATCCGCATGTCGTTGGCGACGTCGGTGAAGAGCGTCGGCGCCACGTAGAAGCCCGGCGCATCGCGCGAAAGGCGCTCGCCGCCCGCGACGAGCCGCGCCCCTTCCTTCTTCCCGATGTCGACGTACGCGAGATCCTGGTCGAGTTGTGACTGGTCGACCGCCGGCCCGATGCTCGTGCCCGGCTTCAGCGCGTCGTCGACGACGAGCGCGGCCATTCGCTCCTTCAACGCCTGCACGAACCGGTCGTGGATGCCCTCGGTGACGATCAGCCGCGACGACGCCGTGCAACGCTGGCCGGTGGAGAAGAACGCGCCGTTCGCCGCGCACTCGACCGCGACGCCGAGGTCGGCGTCGTCGAGCACGACGAGCGGATTCTTTCCGCCCATCTCCAGCTGGAACTTCTTCATTCCCGCCACGCAAGCCTGCGCAATCGCCTGGCCGGTCGCGATCGAGCCGGTGAACGAGATCGCGGCGACGTCCGGATGCCGGACGAGCGTCTCGCCCACCACCGAGCCGCGACCCATGACGAGGTTGAAGACGCCGGGCGGAATGCCGGCATTGGCGATGATCGTCGACAGCGCGTGCGCGGTGGCCGGCACGAGGTCCGCAGGCTTGAACACGACGCAGTTGCCGTACGCCAATGCCGGGGCGATCTTCCAGGCGGGAATCGCGATGGGAAAATTCCAGGGCGTGATCAGGCCGACGACGCCGAGCGGCTCGCGCGTGATCTCGACGTCGATGCCCGGCCGCACGGAGGCAATCTTCTCGCCCGCGAGACGCACGCACTCGCCGGCGAAGAACAGGAAGATCTGGCCGGCGCGCACCGTCTCCCCGACGGCCTCGCCGAGTGTCTTGCCCTCCTCGCGCGCGAGCAGCCGGCCGAGTTCGTCCTTGCGCGCGAGGATCTCGTCGCCGACGCGCTTCAGGATGTCGTGACGCTGCTGGATGCCGCCTCGCGCCCAGGCCGGGAAGGCGCGCTTTGCCGCCGCGATCGCCTGCTCGGTGGCCTTGCCGTCGGCGCGCGCGAACGGGCCGATGACATCGGCCGTGTTGGAGGGATTCACGTCCAGGGCGGCCTGCGTGCCCTCGATCCATTCGCCCGCGATGAAGTTCCTCGCCGCTTCCATTCGCTCCTCCTCTCGATGTTCGTCCGCTGCCCGCCCGATGGTAATCCCGCGCGGCTTCGAGCCGGTCGTCGTCGCACGCTTCGCGGCGGGCAATTCCTGCGTGCGCGTGGTAAGGCTTGCATGCCGCCGCCCGGGAAAGCGCTTGATCGCAAACGCAAAAAGCGCCG
This sequence comes from Rudaea sp., assembly GCA_050257435.1. Classification (GTDB taxonomy): domain Bacteria; phylum Pseudomonadota; class Gammaproteobacteria; order Burkholderiales; family Casimicrobiaceae; genus VBCG01. Next base: position 8,999 of record JBLMWW010000034.1, on the reverse strand, counting down.
GCACGGCGCTTGCACCGCCATTTGATTCCGGCCTCGGAGCGCCTGCACCCATCAGCCCGTAGATGCCCTCGCATTCTTCCGAGATACGACGCTCGCACAGCGCGCGACGCCCCGTTGCGCCGCCGGTCGCCATTCCACGCGACGTCGACGACGCCACGGTGGGCATCGACGGCAAGGCGCTACGGCTTACGAACCTGCGGAAGACGTTCTGGCCCGCGGTCGGCGCGACGAAGGGCGACCTGCTGCGCTATTACGCGGCCGTCGCGCCCGCGCTGTTGCCGCACGTGCGCCAACGCGCGATGGTCATGAAGCGCTACCCGAACGGCGCCGATGGCAAATGCTTCTTCATGAAGCGCGCGCCGAACCCGCGGCCCGAATGGATCGCGACGTGCGCGATCGAGCACGCGTCCGGCAGCGTCATCGCGTTTCCGATCGTCGACGACCTCGCGTCGCTGCTGTGGCTCGTCAACCTCGGCTGTATCGACCTCAATCCCTGGTACGCGCGCTGCGACGACGTCGATCACCCGGACTATCTGCATTTCGACCTCGACCCCGTCCCCGGCGCGACGTTCGAGGACGTGCGCGCCGCGGCGCTGGTCGTCCGCGACGAGCTCGACGCGTTGCGCCTCCCGACGTACGCGAAGACGACGGGCTCGAAGGGCGTGCACGTCTACGTGCCGATCGAGCGGGGTCCGCGCCAGAAGGAGGTGTGGGCGTTCGCGAAGCGATGCGCGTTCGCGCTCGCGCAACGTCATCCGGCGCTCCTGACCGCGGAATACCGCATCGCACGCCGCCCCGCGGGACACGTGCTCGTCGATTACAACCAGAACGCCTGGGGACGCACGCTCGCGTCGGTGTATTCGCCGCGGCCGAAACCGCTCGCCACGGTGTCGGCGCCGCTCGACTGGGCCGAGCTCGAAGGCGGCGCGACGATCGAGGATTTTCGCATCGACAACATGGTCGCGCGCATCGCGGCGCGCGGCGATCTCTGGGCACCGCTCGATGCGCCAGGCGGGCGCGTCGACCTGCGCCCCTTGCTCGATGCGGCGTTGGCATGAGCGGCCCGGGCCGCCCCGGGGCCTCGGCGCGCGGAGGACGCGTCCGGTGAGCCTGCCGCTGCCCGTCGATTACCCGCCGATGGAGGCGAAGCCGGTCGACCGCTTGCCCGAAGGCGACGGCTGGCAATACGAGCCCAAGTGGGATGGCTTCCGTTGCCTCGCGTTCAAGGACGGCGACGAGGTCGCCTTGCGCTCGAAGTCCGGCCAGCCGCTCGAGCGCTACTTTCCCGAGGTCGCGGCCGCGATGCGCGCGCTCCCCGTCCCGCGCTTCGTGCTGGACGGCGAGCTCGTCGTCCCAGAGGGCGACGCGCTGTCGTTCGACGCGCTGCTGCTGCGCATTCATCCCGCGGAAAGCCGCGTGCAAAGGCTCGCGCGCGAGCATCCGGCCGTGTACGTCGCCTTCGACCTGCTCGTCGATGCACGCGGGCGCTCGCTCGTCGGAAGGCCACTCGCGGAACGCCGCGCGGCGCTCGAGCGCTTCGCCACGCGGGCGTTCGCCGCTGCGCCGTCGTTCCGCCTGTCACCCGCGACGCGCTCGCACGAAACGGCACGGGCGTGGCTCGCGGAATTCGGGGCGAGCGTGGACGGGATCGTCGCGAAGCAAAGCGACGCGTCGTACCGCTCCGGCGAGCGAGCCGGCATGCAGAAGTACAAGCGGATGCGTACCGCCGACTGCGTCGTCGGCGGCTTCCGGTACGGGGCGAAGAGCAGCGTCGTCGGCTCGCTGCTCCTGGGCCTCTACGACTCGGCGGGCCTCCTCGATCATGTCGGCTTCACCTCCAACATTCCGCGGAGCGACCGGGCGTCGCTTACGCGCACGCTCGAAGGTCTGATCGAAGCGCCGGGATTCACGGGTCGCGCGCCCGGGGGTCCGAGCCGGTGGAGCACCGAGCGCAGCGGCGAATGGAAGCCGCTACGGCCGAAGCTCGTCGCGGAGGTGCGCTACGACCATTTCAGCGAGGGCCGCTTCCGCCACGGCACGAGCTTTCTCCGCTGGCGGCCGGACAAGGCGCCGCGGCAATGCACGTTCGAGCAGCTGCGAAAATCGGGGTCGGAGCGGAAAGGGCCCTTTCTGCTCTGACCCCGACGTCAGAAGCTTCGGCGAATGCCTACGGTGAACCCGTGCGGCAGCACGCCGAGGATCAGCGGATGCTCGCGCGTATGGGCGAAATACGCCGTGCCGATGCCGAGCGCCCAGCTCGCGAGCACGTCCGTCTGCCAGTGTCCCTGCGACTTGACGCGTGCGATGCCGTCGTAGATCGGCAGAAGGGCGAGGCCGTAGACGGCCGGATAGTCGTGCCCGTATTCGAGCATGAACGGCGTCACGATCGACGTGACGGTCGTCACCTCTCCGCTCGGGAAGCTGTAGTGGCCGCTGCCTTCGAACCATTGGTTCGGATCGTCGGTCTGGCTCGGCCGTGCGCGCGTGAAGACGTGCTTCATCGCTTCCGCGGAGATCGAGGCGATCGCCGACGAGTCGAGCGCCTGCCAGAACGTCTTGCCGAGCCGCGATTCGCCCCCTTCGATCAGCGCCCCGGCGACCTCGCCCACGACGAGCGTGTTCTCCACGCCCTTCTGGACGTTCCGGCTCCAGATGCCGCTTTCGTCGATCGCGACGCGATGGTCGATGCCGGCCGATGCGACCGATGAAACGAGAAGGCCGACCGCGATGGTGAAAGAACGCAGGCGCTTGAGCATGTGCACCCCCCGATGCCGGCCCCGAATCGGGGTCAGACTCGAATCATCGTGACCGGGCAATTCGAGTCTGACCCCGATTCGCGATGAAACAGCATCGGTTAGACCGTCGCGGTCGCAGGAAGTGCCGGAAGCGCGGTGGCGATCGCGTCGTCGACGTTCTCCATCCACACGAACTCGACCTGCGAGCGCGCGTCTGCCGGGATGTCGTCGAGATCGCGCTGATTGCGCATCGGCAGCATCACCGTCTTGATGCCGGCCCGCAAGGCGGCGAGCACCTTCTCCTTGACCCCGCCGATCGGCAGCACCAGGCCGCGCAGGCTGATCTCGCCGGTCATCGCGACGTCGCTTCGCACCGGGCGTCCGGTCAGAAGCGACGTCAGCGCGACGAACATGGCCACGCCCGCGCTCGGGCCGTCCTTCGGCGTCGCGCCGGCGGGCACGTGCACGTGCACGTCGGATTTCTCGAGCATCTGCGGATCGATGCCGAGCTCGGTCGAGCGCGCCTTGACGAGCGACAGCGCCGCCTGCGCGCTCTCCTTCATGACCTCGCCGAGCTGGCCGGTCAGAATCAGCTTGCCATTGCCGGGCGTGCGCGCCGCCTCGATGAACAGGATGTCGCCGCCCACCGGCGTCCAGGCGAGGCCCGTGGCGACCCCCGGAATGCCGCTGCGCATCGCGACCTCGGCCTCGAAGCGGCGCGGGCCGAGGATCGCCGCCAGGTCGTCCGGCCCGACGACGCTCTTTTGCACCGCGCCTTCCGCGATCTTCACCGCCACGTGCCGGAACACGTGCCCGATCTCCCGTTCGAGATTGCGCACGCCCGCCTCGCGCGTGTAGTCGTGGATGATCGCGGTGAGCGCATCGTCGGTGATCTCGCACTGCTCCGCCGCGAGGCCCGTGGCCTTGAGCTGGCGCGGCACGAGATAGCGCCGCGCGATCTGCAGCTTCTCCTGCGCCGTGTAGCCGGGAAGCTGGATGATCTCCATCCGGTCGCGCAGCGGCCCGGGAATCGTGTCGAGCACGTTCGCCGTGCAGATGAACATCACGTGCGAGAGGTCGTACGGCACCGCGAGGTAGTTGTCGCGGAACGTCGAGTTCTGCTCGGGATCGAGCACCTCGAGCAGCGCCGACGACGGGTCGCCGTGGAAGCCGCCCATGCCGAGCTTGTCCACCTCGTCCAGCATCATCACGGCGTCGCGCGTGCCCGCCTTGCGGATGTTCTGGATGATGTTGCCCGGCAGCGCCCCGATGTACGTGCGCCGGTGCCCGCGGATCTCGGCCTCGTCGTGCACGCCCCCCAGGCTCACGCGAACGAACTTCCGCGCCGTGGCGCGCGCGATGCTCTGCCCGAGCGACGTCTTGCCGACGCCGGGCGGCCCGACGAAGCACAGGATCGGGCTGCGTCCCTCGGGATTGAGCTTGCGCACGGCGAGGTACTCGAGGATCCGCTTCTTGATCTTCTCGAGGCCGAAATGGTCCTCGTCGAGGATGCGCCGCGCCTCGGCGATGTCGATGGGCGGCTCGGGCGGCGTGGTCCACGGGAGCTCGATCAGCCATTCGAGGTACGTGCGCACCATCGAGTACTCGCCGGCCGCCTCGGGCATCCGCTCCAGGCGCTTCAATTCCTTGCGCGCGCTCTTCTCCACCTCCTCGGGCATGTGCGCCTCGGTGATCGCCTTCTCGAGCTCCGCGATTTCCGCGTTGCCCTCCTCGCCTTCGCCGAGCTCCTTCTGGATCTGGCGCATCTGCTCGCGCAGCAGGTGCTTGCGATTGACGTCGCTGATCGACTCGCGCGTGCGCTCGTCGATCTCGCGCGACACCTTCAGCACCTCGATGCGGTGCGCGAGGAGCGCGAGCAGCTTGTCGAGGCGCGCCCGCAGGTCGAACGTCTCGAGCAGCGCCTGCTTCTCCTCGGCGCTCACGTCCATCAGCCCGGCGATGAAGTCGGCGAGCCGCGACGGCCCCTCGACCGACTGCAGCGCCGACACCATCTCCTCGGGCACCTGCGGCAAGAGGCGCAGGATCTCGGTGGCGCGATCGCGCAGCGCCCGCGCGCGGCCCTCGATCTCGGTGTCGACGACCTCGGCGTCGTCGATGAATTGCACGCGGGCGGCGGTGAAGGGATAGCCCTCGAGGAACTGCAGCACGCGGAAGCGGCGCAGCCCGCGCGCTATCGCGTGATGCAGGCCGTCGGGCGTCGTGATGTAGCGGAGCACGCTCGCGCTCGTGCCGACCCAGTGCAGATCGTTCGCGCTCGGCTCCTCGATCTCCGGCTTGTTCTGCAGCAGCACGCCGAGCGGCCGCTCGAGCCGCACGGCCTCCTGCGCGGCGGCGCGCGACCGCTCGCGTCCCACCGTCAGCGGGAATACCGCGCCGGGGAACATGACGACGTTGCGCACCGGCAGGATGATCAACGCGTCCTCCGGCAGCGGGCGCGTGGTGCCTTCCGGGGGCGCCGGGATCTCGCTCGCGGGCGTGTCGCTCCCGCTCCTCGATTCGGCGGACAGCGGCGTCGGATGCTTTTCGGTTTCGTCGGTCATCGGGTGGTCAGGCGATCTTGCGCAGGTGGAGCAGCAGGCAGCCGTGCGAAAGCTCCGGTGCGCCGGCCTCGAATCGTCCATTGGGAAGCGGGATGCGCCGCTCGAACGCGCCGTAGGGGATCTCGAGCTGGCGCACGGCAAGCGGCATCCCGGCGAACGGAAGCCTCCGCTCGCCGCGCACGACGATCGCGCCCGGCTCGTTCACGACCTGGATGCGCTCCGCGGCCACGCCCGGCATGGCGACGACGATCACGATCTCGCGCTCGTTCTCGAACATGTCGACCGGCGGCTCCCAGCAGGAACGCGCGCGTCCCGACACATTGAAGAAGCGCCGTTGCAGCCGCTCGGCCTGGTCGAGCAGCGCGATCGCCTCGGACCACATCCAGTCGCTCGGATCAGTTCTGCGCATGCGCGGCAATCCATTGCATCAGTTGCGTGAGGGGCAGTGCACCGGATTGGCGCGCCACCTCGCGACCGCCGCGAAACGCGATCAGCGTCGGAATGCTCCGGATGCCGAGGCGCGCCGCAATCGGCTGCTCGGCTTCGGTGTCGAGTTTCGCGAGATGCACACCCGCGCCGACGCGCTGCGCGGCCTGCTCGTAGGCGGGCGCCATCATGCGGCACGGCCCGCACCAGTCGGCCCAGAAATCGACCACCAGCGGCACGTCGCCGCTCGCCTTCACGTGGCGGTCGAAGTTCGCGCGGGTCAGGGCGAACGGATGGCCGGGGAAAAGCGCCTGCCTGCAGCTGCCGCAGCGCGGAGCCTCGCCCAGACGGTCACGCGCGACGCGATTGGTCGTGGCGCAACTCGGGCAGACGACGTGCAAGCCTTCGGAGGCGGGACGAGCGCTCATGCCGTTTCGTAGGGGGCCGGGGCTGCGGGGGTGCGCATGGCGGAAGTATGAGGGTCGAACGGGGGGATTCAAGCTGAGGCACGCCGGGCCGGGGGAAGTTCGGGTGGCCGCCGAATGGCGGGTGCGCGCGGCCAGGAAATCCACCTCTGCCGCGGATCGACGGGGCGCAGGCGGCGTTCGCGGCAATTTGCCGCAGCGCGGGTCGCGCGGTCAGGCGGGGGCCGCCGCGCGCAGCACGCGGGCGAGCAGGTCGACCAGCACCGCGGGCTCGATCGGTTTGCGAAGCAGCGCGGTGGCGCCGACGCGCTCGAGATCGTCCGTGGCGAGGCCCTCGCCGTAGCCCGTGTAGATCGCCACCGGGGGCGGGTTCGGCAATGCACGCACTGCGGCCGCGAACTCGAGACCCGTCATCCCGGGCATCGTCTGGTCGGAAACGACGAGATCGAACGCGTCGCCGGTGGCGATCGCGTCGAGCGCCGCGCGCGCGTGATGAAACGCCACCGCGGCGACCCCGAAATGGGCGAGAAGCTCCTGCATGAAGCGCGCGACTCCGGGCTCGTCGTCGATGACCGCGACGCGGCCCGCGAAACGCGCCTGCGGCAACGCATGGCTGCGGGACGTCGCGTGCGAATCGGATCGCGCATCGGTGTCATCGAGTGCAGGCAGCAGGACGCGCACCACGGTGCCCGATCCGGGCGCGCCGTCGACGAGGATGTGGCCGCCATGCTCGTGGACGATGCCGTGCACGATCGCCAGTCCCATTCCGCTCCCCTGCCCGACCGGCTTGGTGGTGAAGAAAGGCTCGAACATCCGCTCGTGAACGTCCTGTGCGATGCCCGACCCCGAGTCCGCCACGCACAGCTCGACCACTTCACCTTCGACGTCCAGACGGCAACTCGCGCACGGTGTGCTGGGGCTCCACCGGTGGCGAACGGCGATCAGGAGCTCGCCGCAGCCACGCATCGCGTCGCGCGCATTGATCGCGAGGTTCATCAGCACCTGGTCGAACTGGACGGGGTCGAGCCGTACGCGGGGCGCGGCGTCGTCGAGCTCGGTCCGCAGGTCGATCGTCGACGGGAACGACGCGCGCAGCAGCCTGACCGATTCGCGGACCAGTGCGGGCAATGCGAGCGGGCGGGCGCTGCCGCGGCCGCCGCGGCTGAACGTCAGGAGCTGCCGGATCAGGTCGCGTGCGCGCGCGCAAGACGCGCTCGCCTCCTCGAGATACGACGCGAGCTTCGGATCGGTGCCCGCCGATCGCTCGGCGGCGAGCGTCACGTAGCCGATGATGCTCGCGAGCAGGTTGTTGAAGTCGTGCGCGATGCCGCCCGCGAGGTGACCGATCGCCTCCATCTTCTGCGCCTGGCGGAGCTGCGCCTCGGCGCTCTTGCGCGCCGTGATGTCGCGCGTCGATGCCATGATGCGGCGCGTGCCAGCGATCTCGACCGCCTTCAGGCATACGTCGTCCCAGTGCAGGCTGCCGTCGCGGTTGCGCCGCCGCCACTCGAAGGTGACCGGATCTCCGGCCTTCGCCTTGGCGAGCCACCGCGCGGCATCTTCCATCGTGTAGGGCGGCGTCCCCGCACTGACGTCGGCCACCGTCAGGCCGCGGAATTCCTCGACCGAATAGCCGTACGTGCGGCAGGCCTTCGGGTTCGCGTCGACGAACGCCCCGCTGTCCCAGTCGTGCAGGAGGATGGCGTCCTCGCTCGCCTCGAAGATCGCGCGGTAGCTCGCCTCGGACGCGCGCAGGGCGGCCTCGGCCCGCGTGCGCTCGATCTCGGCGGTGGCGCGCACGGCGAAGATCTTGAGCATCGCCTCCGCGAGGGACCGGTCGCGCATCGGGCGCCGGTCCATCGCGGCGATGAGGCCGAGCGGCCGGCCCGACGGGTCGTTGAGCGGGAGCGCCGCGTAGCTGTCCATCCCCTTCGCCGCGAACAGCGTCCCGGGACGAAACGCCTCGTGCACGCCGCTTCCCACGAAGCGGAACTCCTGGCCCACGACGTCGCGGCAGGGCGAGCCCTCCAGCGGATACTCGAACGGCGCGAGTATCCGGCCGTCGAGGATCGTGGCGAGCGTGCGCAGGCGCGTCGAATCGCCTTCGACGTGCGCGGCGATCATCGCGACGTCGACCTGCAGGATCTCGGCGAGATAGCGCACGAGCTCGCCGAACACCTGCTCCCCGCGCGCGCTCGACACGGCGAGCGCCGCCGCGCGCAAGGCCTGCTCGCTGCGCTTGCGATCGGTGATGTCGGTCGCGATGCCGCACAGCGCGCAGGGCTCGCCGCGCGCGTCGAGCAGCGGGAACTTGTGGGTGAGGTAGGTTCGCGAGCCTTCGGCCGTTTCCAGTTGCACCTCGAATTCGACCGCCCGCCGACCGTCGATGGCGCGCCGGTCGGTGCGATGGAAGTCCGGCGCCGACGCGGGAAACAGCTCCTCGTCGAAGCGGCCGACGATGCGTTCGAGCGGCAGGCCCGTCATGCGCTGGAACGCCCGGTTGACGAAGCGATATCGGCCGTCGAGGTCCTTGATGAACATCGCCGCCGCCGTGTGCTCGGCGATCTGCGCGAGCGGCGCGTGCGGCTCCTCGCCCGGAGATGGGACGAACGGCTGGCCGAAGGTGGGATCCATGCCCGGGGGCTCCGAAGGACGAACGCCTCCGGAGTGTATTCCGCCGGAACCGGCCTGCGGAGGACTGTTACCCGCCGGTTACAGTCGAAGCGCGGCGGTTACGTGCCGCGCGGCGGAACGTACATGTACCCGCTGCCGCGCACGGTGCGAATGGCCTGCGGGTGCTCGGGATCCGCCTCGATCTTGCGCCGCACGCGCGCGATGCGGATGTCGATCGA
>JBLMWW010000033.1:0-12953 GCA_050257435.1 Rudaea sp. | reverse complement strand
TCCACCGTCGCGGTGCCGTCGACGATCTCGCCGCAGTTCAGGTCGATGTCCTCCTCCTGCCGCGTCCAAAGCGACGTGTTCGTCGACAGCTTGAGCGACGGCGACGGCGCGCAGCCGTACGCGGAGCCGCGGCCGGTGGTGAAGACGATCAGGTTCGCGCCGCCCGCGACCTGCCCGGTCGCCGACACCGGGTCGTAGCCCGGCGTGTCCATGTAGACGAAGCCCTGCGCGGTCACGGGCTCCGCGTACTCGACGACGTCGACCAGGTTCGTCGTGCCGCCCTTCGCGACGGCGCCGAGCGATTTCTCGAGGATCGTCGTAAGCCCGCCCGCCTTGTTGCCGGGCGACGGATTGTTGTTCATCTCGCCTCGCTCGCGCGCCGTGTAGTCCTCCCACCAGCGGATGCGCGCGACGAGCTTTTCGCCGACCTCGCGCGACACCGCGCGCCGCGTCAGCAGGTGCTCGGCGCCGTAGATTTCGGGCGTCTCGGACAGGATCGCCGTGCCGCCGTGGCGCACGAGCAGATCGACGGCCGCGCCGAGCGCCGGATTGGCGGTAATGCCGGAGTAACCGTCCGAGCCGCCGCATTGCAGGCCGACGACGAGATGCGACGCCGGCACTTCCTCGCGCACGGCGGTGTTGGCGTGCGGAAGCATCGCCTCGATCAGCGACACGCCGTGCGCGATCGTCTTGGCCGTGCCGCCGGTGTCCTGGATCGAGAACGTGCGCAGGAGCGGACCTTCGCGAAGCGCCTGCGCGCCCAGGAGCGCGCTGATCTGGTTCGCCTCGCAGCCCAGGCCGACGATCAGGGCACCGGCGAAGTTGGCGTGCTTCGCGTACCCGCCGAGCGTGCGACGCAGGATGTGCATCCCCTCGCCTTGCGTGTCCATGCCGCAACCCAGGCCGTGCGTGAGCGCGACGACGCCGTCGACATTCGCGTACGCGGCAAGCCGCTCCCGCGTGAAATGTTCGGCAATGCCGCGTGCGACGGTCGCCGAGCAGTTGACCGTGGACAGGATGCCGATGTAATTGCGCGTCGCGACCTTGCCCGCATTCGGCCCGTCGCGGCGCACGATGCCCCTGAACTTTGCCGGCGCCGCGACGTAGGCGGTGGGCTTCGCGTCCGCGCCGAACGCGTAATCGCGCTCGAACGATCCCATCGCGAGGTTGTGCAGATGCACGTGCTCGCCGGGCGCGATGTCGCGGCTCGCGAAGCCGATGATCTGGTTGTAGCGCCGCACCGGCGCGCCGGCGGCGATCGCGCGTGTGGCGACCTTGTGCCCGGGCGGAACGAGGCCGGCAACGGTGACCTTCTCGTCGATCAGCGCCGTGCCGCCGACGAGCTGCTGGCGCGCGATGACGACGTCGTCGGCGGGATGCAGCCGGATCGTCAGGGAAGAGCGGGTGAGCATTCGTTTCTCCGATGCGCTAGCCGCCGATGGCAAAGCGCGCGACGGCGGCGCGTTCGATCGAGGGGAAATCCCAGTCGATCCCGAGCCCGGGCGACTGTGGCGGCACGGCCCACCCGTCCACGAGCGTCATCCGGGACGTCGTGATCGTCTCGAGCTGCGGAATGTGCTCGACCCACGCGCCATTCGGAACGGCGGCCGTCAGTGAGACATGGAGCTCCATCAGAAAGTGCGGACACACGGCGACGTTGAACGCCTCTGCCAGGTGGGCGACCTTGAGCCATGGCGTAATGCCGCCGATGCGCGCGCAATCGGCCTGGACGATGGAGCACGCGCGGCGCGCCAGGTAGTCGGCGAACTGCGCGGGGTGGTACAACGATTCGCCGACGGCGATCGGCATCGGTGCGACCTGCGCGAGCTCGACATGCCCGCCGACGTCCTCCGCCGGCAGCGGCTCCTCGAACCAGGCGAGCATCAGCGGCGCGTACGCGTGCGCGCGCCGGCGCGCCTCGGACACGGTGAACGCCTGGTTCGCGTCGACCATGAGCTCGAAGTCGTCCCCGGTCGCCTCGCGCACGGCGGCAAGCCGCGACACGTCCTCTGCCACCGACGGGCGCCCGACCTTGAGCTTCGCACCGCGGAATCCGAGGGCCTTGGCGCGGAGCGCCTCTTCGACGAGTTGCTCCACCGAATGATGCAGCCAGCCGCCCTCGGTCGTATACGCCGGCACGCGCGGCCGGGCGCCGCCGGCGCATTTCCACAGTGGCAGCCCGGCACGTCGGCATTTGAGGTCCCACAGCGCGGTGTCGATCGCCGCGAGCGCGAGGCTGGTGATGGCGCCGACCGCCGTGGCGTGCGTATGGAAGAACAGGTCCTTCCACAGCCGCTCGATCTCGTCGGCGTCGCGCCCGATCAGCTTCGGCGCCAGGTGGTCGCGCAGCAGCGCGACCACGGACGACCCGCCCGTCCCGATCGTGTAGGCGTAACCGACGCCGCTCGCGCCGTCGGCGCACGTGATGCGCACGATCGGCGTCTCCTGAGACACGAACGACTGGATCGCGTCGGTCCGCACGGCGGCAGGTGCGAGGTCGACCTGCAGGATCTCGACGCGCTCGATGCGGTTCATCGCGAGGCCTCAGTGCATCAGGAGCCGCGGCAGCCACATCGAGATCGTCGGCACGTAGGTGATCAGCGCGAGCGACAGGAGCAGCGGCAGGAGCCACGGGACGATGGCCATCGTCGTCTTCTCGATGGAGAGGTTGGCGACGCGGGCGAGGACGAAGAGCACCATGCCCATCGGCGGGTGCAACAGGCCGATCATGAGGTTCAGCACCATGACGAGCCCGAAGTGCACCGGATCGATGCCGAGCTGCTGCACGACGGGCAGGAGCACCGGCACGAGGATCAGGATCGCGGCCGTGGGCTCGAGGAAGCAGCCGACGAAGAGCATCAGAAGGTTCGCGAGCGCGAGGAACACCCACGGGCTGTGCGTGAACGAGAGCACCCACGCCGCCACCATGTCCGTGACGCGCGTCGCGGTCAGCAACCATCCGAAGATCGACGCCGCGGCGACGATGAACATCACCGTCACGGTCGTCTCGATCGTGTCCATGCCGACCTTGGCGAGCATCCGCAGCGTCATCGTCCGGTACCAGACGAGGCCGAGGATCAGCGCCCAGACGCACGCGGCGATCGCGCCCTCGGTCGGAGTGAACACGCCGGTCGACATGCCGCCGATCAGGAGGATCGGCGTCATGATCGGCATGACGGCGTCGAACTTGAACTTCCAGTCGGCGAGAAAGAGGAGCGCGAGCCCGGCGCCGAGCGCATAGTTGAACGACAGGCCGGCCGCGATCGCGCCCCACATCGCGAGCGGGAAGCCGACGACGACGGCGAGCTCGATCAGTGCCTTGCCGATCCTTCGCCATTCGAACCCGATGTCGCCGCCCCATTTGTACTTGTGCGCGTAGTACGCCACGGTCACCATCATCAGGCCCGCCATCACGACGCCCGGAATGATGCCGGCGAGGAAGAGCTGGCCCACCGAGACGTTCGCCATCGTGGCATAGATCACGAACGGCAGCGAGGGCGGAATAATCGGGCCGAGCGTCGCCGATGCGGCGGTGACGCCGACCGCGAAGCCGACGTCGTAGCCCTTGTCGCGCATCGCCTTGATCTCGATCGTGCCGAGCCCTGCAGCGTCGGCAATCGCCGTTCCGGACATGCCGGCGAAGACCACCGAGCCGATGATGTTGACGTGGCCGAGCCCGCCCTTCAGCCAGCCGACGAGCGCAAGCGCGAAGTCGTAGATGCGGTTGGTGATCCCCGCGTTGTTCATCAGGTTGCCGGCGAAGATGAAGAACGGCACGGCGAGCAGCGGAAAGCTGTCGATGCCGCTCACCATCCGGTGCACGACGACGAAGGACGGGGTGTCGCCCGTGAGCAGGATATACACGAGCGCCGAGCCGGCCATCGCGATGGCGACCGGCACGCCGGTCGTCATCATCGCCAGGAACGAGCCGAGGAGGACCGGCGTCATGCGCGCGCCCTCGCGTGAACCGCGACGCTCACTCCGACGACCCTGCCCCTCACTGCGCCGCCTCGTCGGCGAGCTCCGGGCGCTCGAGCACGCTCGCGCGCCTCTTCCAGTTCACCACCGCGACCTGCAGCGACCGCAGCGTCGCGCATGCGAAGCCGAACATGCACACGCCGTAGACGAGATTCATCGGCAGGTCGATGATCGTCATCCGGTAGGTCCCCATCCGCTCCATCAACTCGAGAGTGAGCACCGTGGCGGCGCCGAAGAAGGCGATGCGGACGACGTCGATCACCGTCGCGAGGACGCGCCCCGCCCTCCTCGGAAGCAGGCGGTACAGGAAATCGACGTGGATATGCCGGCCCGTGCGCACCACGGCCGAGACGCCGACGAAGACCATCGCGATGAGCAGGTAGCGTGCGATCTCCTCGGTCCACGCCGCCGAGTCGTTCAGCACGTAACGCGTGAAGAACTGGTAGAACACGTTCGCGGCGAGGAGCCAGAAGAACGCGAACGCGATCCACGCCTCGATCGAGTAATGGCGCAGGTCGATCGGCGCGTCCTTGACATGGAAATGCCCGGACGCGTCGAGCAGGCTGTCGCCGGGCGAGACGCCGCCGGCGGCTCCGGAAGCCGATGCCGGGGCCTCGGTCGCGGCATTCGCGCGCCTCGCCACGTCGCTCGGCGCGACCGGGCCCATCGGCGTCGCCGTCACTGGATCGCCTGGATGCGGTCCCAATCGGCCTTCTGGTAGCCCATCGACTCGAGCGATATCGACTTCCGGATCGCGTCCTGGAACGACTTCTTGTCGACGGCGGTCACCGTGAGCCCCTTCTTGCGGAACTCGTCCGCGAGTTCGGCCTCGTGCCTGGTGATTTCCGCCGTCGCCTTCGCCGCCGCCTCCTGCGTGACCTCCGTGAAGATCTTCCGGTCGGCCTCCGACAGCTTGTTCCACACGTGCGGCGCGATCTGCGTCGCGAGGGAATCGACGATGTGGCCGGTCAGGATGATGTACTTTTGCACCTCGTAGAACTTCTTCGCCTCGATCGTCGTCAGCGGGTTCTCCTGGGCGTCGACCGTGCCGTTCTGCAGGGCGAGGTACACCTCGGCGAACGCTATCGGCGTCGGGTTCGCGCCGCACGCCTTCGGCAGCGCGAGATAGGCCGGGACGTCCGGCACGCGCATCTTGAGTCCCTTCATGCCCGCGCAGTCGGTGAACGGCCGGTTCGACGTCGTGTGCCGCGTCCCGTAATACGTCATTGCCGTTACCTGGATGCCGGTCTTCTTGCGGTATTCGTCGGCGAGCTCCTTGAACGCATCGCTTTTCGCCCACTTGATCAGGTGCTCGCCGTCACGGAACGTGTAAGGGTAATAGCCGACGCCGAAGCGCGGCATCGTTCGCGCCGCGAACGACAGGCCCGAGATGATCATGTCGACGGTGCCGAGCGTCATGCCCTGGTTGATGTCCGACTCCTTGCCGAGGCTCGACGCCGGGAAGACGTCGATGTGGTAGCGGCCGTTCGTGCGCTTCTCGATCTCGCCTGCCGCCCACACCGACCAGCGATGGAAGGGCTCGGAAGTCTCGTAGACGTGCGCCCACTTGAGCTTGGTCTGCGCATTCGCAGGAAGCGCGGCCGCGATAACCGCGAGCATCGCGACGGCGAACATCAGTTTCGATACGAAACGCATCATTCCTCCCCGGTTCGTGAAAAGACCGCGATCAGGCGACGAGCTGCACCTTCGTGCTGCGCGTCTTGTCGGCGGCGACGCGGAAGGCATCGACTGCGTCGGTAAGCGGATATTGGCCCGACAGGAGCGGGCGCACGTCCACCTTGCGCGCGCCGATGTAGTCGACCGCCCAGTCGAACTCGATGCCCCAGCGGAAGGCGCCGCGCAGGTCGAGCTCCTTCGCCATCACCTGGTTGACGACGAAAGGCAGCGGTTCATGGGGCAGCGTGCCCACCTGCACGATCGTCCCGCCGCGCTTCACCGCCGCGACGCAGGAGTCGAGCGCGACGAGACTGCCCGAAACCTCGTACGCGATGTCGAACGACGGCGCGTGCAGTGCCGCAGCGTCGCGCGCGGCGTGGATCACCGCGTCCGCACCGACGCGGCCCGCCTGCGCGAGCGGCCGGTCGAGCACGTCGCTTACCGTGATGCGTGCCGCACCGGCGAGGCGCGCGGCGATGACCGCGAGGCAACCGATCGTCCCGGCGCCGGTGATCAGCACCGACTTGCCGAGGAGCGGCCCCCCGCGGTTCACGGCGTGCAGGGCGACCGCCAGTGGCTCGGCGAAAGCAAGCTCGCCGACGGTCACGTCGCCCTCGACCGGATAGCACTGGCGCTCGGCCATCACGAAATATTCGCGAAACAGGCCCTGCGCGTGCGGGAAGACGCTCGCGCTGCCGAGGAAGCGCATGCGCTCGCACAGGTGCTCGCGGCCCTCGCGGCAATAGCCGCACCGGCCGCATGGATGCGACGGGCTGACGGCGACCTTGTCGCCGGGCGCAACGCGCGTGACGCCGGGCCCGACGGCGGCGACGATCGCCGAGGCCTCGTGGCCCGGGATCAGCGGCTCGCGCACGACGAAGCTGCCGTTGCGCCCCTCGAAGTAGTAATGCAGGTCGGAGCCGCAGATGCCGCCGGCGCCGAGCCTCAGCAGGACCTCGCCCGGCCCCGGCACCGGTTCGTCGAGCGGCTCGACGCGCAGATCGTCGCGGGCGTGAATGCGGCAGGCGAGCATGGGATCTCCTTCGGCGACGGTGCGCTCGGCGCTTGCGGCCTCGTTGTCTGACGGGATGGCCCTTCGTGCAGAGCGCGCACCGCGGGTTACGCGCGCCGCACGGGAGGGTACCGTCCACGGGTCCAGTGGTCAAGTGGTATGACCACCTTACAACCCGTGGATGACGAAGCCGGCAACCGCATGGGGCGAAGGGCATTTTCGCCCACGCTTTCCGCAGCGCACATCGTAGCGCGATTCCGCTGCGCGAAGTCGCGATCGGCACACGCGGGCATGCGCGCAACACGATGGGCGCGCGCGAGCGCAGGCACGCACTGCCGCACTTGCGAACAAGGCCGCGCCGTCGCATTCTTCGCGTTGCGATCCGCCGACGACAGCAGGCTTCGAACCGCCATGGCCGCGCCCGCGCTGCAGACCGAATTCCTGTCGATCGCGCCCGGCGTTTCCGGCTATCTCGCGAAACCGAGCGGCGTCCCGGGCATCGGCGTCGTCGTGATGATGGAAGCGTTCGGCCTGAACGCCTTCGTCAAGGGCGTGTGCGAGCGCTTCGCGCGCGCCGGCTACATGGCGCTCGCGCCCGACATCTACCACGGCGACAGTTTCGACTACGCCGACCGCGAGCGCGCGATCGCGCGCCTGAACGAGGTCGACGACGACGTGGCGATGCGCGAAGTGGGCGCCGCGCTCGACATGCTCGTTGCGCAAGGCGCCCGCGACGGTCGCCTCGCGATCATCGGCTTCTGCATGGGCGGGCGCCTCGCCTTCCTCGCCAATGCCGTGCACGGCGAGCGGCTCGCGGCTGCCGTGTCGTTCTACGGTGCCGGTATCGCGCCCGCCGTCCCGCGCGGCCGACGCAAGCCCCTCGTGGACCGCGCGGCGGACATCGGGGCGCCGCAGCTTCTGATCTACGGTGCCCGCGACGGGTCGATCGCCAGCGACGAGCACGCACGGATCGCCAAGGCGCTCTCCGACGCGAACAAGCGATACACGCTCGCCGTGCTGCCCGATGCGCCGCACGCGTTCGCAACGTTCGATCGCGAGAGCTATTACGCCCCGGCCGCCGAGGCGGCGTGGCGCATCGCGTTCGGGTTCTTCGTCGACACGTTCATGCAGGGCTCCGCCGCCGCGTACATCTAGGGCCTTGCCGTGCGCATGGCGCCGTGCGCATGGCGTAGAATCCGCCGTTTCGCGCGCACGAGCCATGAACGGAAGACTAGCGGGCAAGACCGCCTTCGTCACCGCCGCCGGACAGGGCATCGGCCACGCCACGGCGCTCGCGATGGCACGCGAGGGTGCGAGCGTGGTCGCCACCGACGTCAACGAGGCGCTGCTCGAGCGGATGCGGGGCACGCCCAATCTCACGCCGCGCCGGCTCGACGTGCTCGACGACGCCGCGGTCGCGCGGATGCTGCACGACCTGCCGCCGCTGTCGATCCTCTTCAACTGCGCCGGCTACGTCCATCACGGCACGATCCTCGACTGCTCGCCGAAGGACTGGGAGTTCAGCCTGAACCTCAACGTGCGCGCGATGTACGTCGCGATCCGCGCGGCGCTGCCCAAGATGCTGCGCGAGTTCGAGGCCGCAGGCCGCGGTGCGAGCATCATCAACATGGCCTCGATCGCCGGCTCGATCAAAGGCTTGCCGAACCGCTTCGTTTACGGGACGTCGAAGGCCGCGGTGATCGGGCTCACGAAGGCGATCGCGGCCGACTACGTGCAGAAGGGCATTCGCTGCAACGCGATCGCCCCGGGGACCGTCGATACGCCCTCGCTCGCCGAGCGAATCAACGCGTTCCCCGATCCCGTCGAGGCGCGAAAGATGTTCATCGCACGCCAGCCAATGGGACGGCTCGCGAAGCCCGAGGAAATCGCGCCGCTCGTGGTGTTCCTCGCCTCGGACGAGGCGGCGTTCGTGACCGGCAACGTGTATTCGTGCGACGGCGGGATGACGATTTGAACAAGGAGGAGTGAGAGGATGAAGCTCGTACGCTACGGCCCGCCGGGCCGCGAGAAGCCCGGCCTGATCGACGCGGATGGCGTCCTGCGCGACCTGTCGCGGAAGCTCCGCGACGTAAACGGCGAGGCGCTCGCGCCGGTATCGCTATCCGGGCTGCGCAAGCTCGACACGCGCCGCCTGCCGGCGGTGAAGGGGCGGCCGCGCCTCGGGCCGTGCGTCGCGACGCCGCCCAAGTTCGTGGCGATCGGGCTCAACTACACCGATCACGCGAAGGAGACCGGCGCGCCGATCCCGGAGGAGCCGGTCGTCTTCTTCAAGGCGGAGACCTCGATCGTCGGCGCGAACGACAACGTGATGATTCCCGCCGATTCGACGCAGCTCGACTACGAGGTCGAGCTCGGCGTCGTCATCGGCCGCACGGCACGCTACGTGCCGGTCAAGGATGCGCTGCGCTACGTCGCGGGCTATTGCATCGTCAACGACGTTTCGGAGCGCGATTTCCAGTTGAAGCGCGGCGGCTCGCAATGGAGCAAGGGCAAGGGCTGCGACACGTTCGGCCCGGTCGGGCCGTGGCTCGTCACCGCGGACGAGATCAAGGATCCGCAGAACCTCGACATGTGGCTCGACGTCAACGGCGAGCGCCGCCAGACCGGCAGCACGCGCACGATGATCTTCGGCGTCGCCGAGCTCGTCGCCGACGTGTCGCGCTACATGACGCTGTTGCCCGGCGACCTCATCACGACCGGCACGCCGCCAGGCGTCGCACTCGGCATGAAGCCGCCGCAGTGGCTCAAGGCCGGCGACGTCGTGACCCTCGGAATCACCGGCCTCGGCGAGCAGCGGCAGCGCATCGTGCCGTACAGGCGGCGGAGGGCGGCGTGAACGAGCGCAGGGACTAGGGACTAAGAGTCAGGGACCACGGAACGGCAGCGTCATGCGCGCGGCAGTGGGTTTGCAAACGTTGCGACGCGAGACGTGATGTAGGCGTCGCAAGGACGCTCGCTGGCCGCTGGGCCCTAGCCCCTGCTCCCTTTTCCAAGCAGCTCTCTCCGCGCCAGATTACGCATCAACGCCCCCGCGCCGAACGTCCACGGCGCGATCGCATCCGCGTAATCGACGCGATTGACGAGTGTTCCGAGGCACGGCGTCGCGATCCTGACGACGTCCCCGATCTCGTGCGTGAAGCCCAGTCCGGGGGCATGGCGGTCCTGCGTGGGTGCGAACATCGTGCCGAGGAAGAGCATCAGGCCGTCGGGGTATTGATGGTTCGGGCCGATCGCCTGACGCACGAGGTCCTCGGGATCCCGGCTGATTTCGGAGATCGGGCTCGATCCTTCCAGCACGAAGCCGTCGGGACCCTCGACGGTCAGCGCGATCTCGGCGCGCCGCACGGTATCCATCGTGAACGCGTCGTCGAACAGGCGCACGAACGGACCGATCGCGCACGACGCGTTGTTGTCCTTCGCCTTCCCGAGCAACAGCGCGCTGCGGCCTTCGAAGTCGCGCAGATTCACGTCGTTGCCGAGCGTCGCGCCGACGGTCTCGCCGCGCGCGCTCACGGCGAGCACGATCTCCGGCTCGGGATTGTTCCACGTCGACTTGCGGTGAATGCCGATGTCCGCGCCAGTGCCGACGGAGGACATCGGCTGCACCTTCGTGAAGATCTCCGCGTCGGGCCCGATGCCGACTTCGAGGTATTGCGACCACAGTCCTTCGGCGAGCAGCACCTCCTTGACCCGCGCGGCCTCGGGCGAGCCGGGCTTGACGCTGCGCAGGTTGTCTCCGATCACGCCGACGATCTTGCGCCGGATGGCGTCCGCCTTCGCCGGGTCGCCGCGCGCCTGCTCCTCGATCACCCGCTCGAGCATGCTCGCGACGAACGTGACGCCCGACGCCTTGATCGCCTGCAAGTCGCAGGGCGCCAGCAGCCAGGGCGCGCCGGCGTCGCGCCCGGCCGCGGCGGAATTGCGCAGTGCCGCCGCCAGCGAGCCGATGCGCGAGCTTGCCGGCGCGTCGCGAGCTTCGCGCGCCGCATCGGGACGACTCAAAAGCTCGCTCATCGTCGGCGCGACATCGGAGAGATCGACGAGATCGTCGCCCTCGACACGCACGACCGCCGGGCCGCCGAGCGCGGGCACCCATGCGCGACCGACCAGGAGCGCGCGCTCGGCGTCCACCGGCAGGCACGTAGGGGAGGTTAGCCAATCACGGATGTCGAGCGCCATGAGGTGCGATCATACGGGAATGATCGACTCGCACCGCAGCCACGCGCTCGACGCGTCGCTCTACCCCGAATGCGCGCCGCGCGAAAGCGGCATGCTCGCGCTCGATGCGCGGCACACGATGTACTGGGAGGAATGCGGCCATCCGCGCGGCATCCCCGTGCTCTTCGTGCATGGCGGCCCGGGCGGGGGCAGCCTGCCGCACCACCGCCGCTTCTACGACCCGTCGTTCTGGCGCATCGTGCTATACGACCAGCGTGGCGCGGGACGCTCGACGCCGGCGGCGGAAATCTCCGACAATACGACCGCGCATCTCGTCGACGACATCGAGCGGCTGCGCCGTCATCTCGGCATCGAGCGCTGGCTGCTCTTCGGCGGGTCGTGGGGATCGACGCTGGCGCTCGTGTACGCGGCGCGCCATCCCGAGCGCGTGCTGGGCCTCGTGTTGCGCGGCATCTTCCTCGCGACGCAGTCCGAGATCGAGTGGTTTCTGGAAGGCATGCGGCGCATCTTTCCCGAGGCCTGGCGCGAGTTCACGCGCTTCCTGCCGCCCGAGGAGCGCCGCGACGTTCTCGCGAGCTATTATCGTCGCCTCACCGATCCCGACCCGCGGGTGCACGCCCCCGCGGCCCGGGCGTGGGACGGCTACGAGAGTGCATGCTCGACGCTGCTGCCGCGACCGGAAGGCAGCGCGCGCCAGGACGGCGCCGGGGGTACGCTCGCGATCGCGCGCATCGAGGCGCACTACTTCGTGCACGATGCGTTCCTCGCGCGAAACGAAGTGCTCGGCGGCATCCCGCGCATTCGGCACCTGCCATGCACGATCGTGCAGGGGCGCTACGACATCATCTGCCCGCCGGAATCGGCCCATGCGCTATCGAGTGCGTGGCCCGAGGCGGAATACATCGTCGTGCCGGATGCCGGGCACTCCGTGCGCGAGCCGGGCACGACGCGCGAGCTCGTCGCGGCCGTGCAGCGGATGCAGGCACGGTTGCGATGACTACGCCTGGCGCGTCCCGGAACGCCGAATGGGCGGCGCGCAGCCGCGCGGCGATCTGGCATCCGTGCACGCAGATGAAGCAGCACGAGCAGCTGCCGCTCGTCCCGATCGCGCGCGCGGAAGGCGCGTGGCTCTTCGACTTCGACGGTCGCCGCTACCTGGACGCCGTGGGCTCGTGGTGGGTGAATCTCTTCGGGCATGCGAATCCGCGGATCAACGCGGCGCTCGCGCAACAGCTCGGCGAGCTCGCCCACGTGATGCTCGCCGGCTTCACGCATCGTCCCGCGGTCGAGCTGTCGGAACGACTCGCGGCGCTCGCGCCGGAAGGGCTGGCGCACGCGTTCTACGCCTCCGATGGCGCGTCGGCAACCGAAATCGCGCTCAAGATGAGCTTCCATTACTGGCGCCAACGCGGCGTGCGTGGCAAGGACCACTACGCGCGGCTCGAAGGCGGCTACCACGGCGAGACGGTGGGCGCGCTCTCGGTGACCGACGTCGCGCTGTTCCGCGACGCCTATGCGCCGCTGCTGCGCGAACACCCGGTGTTGCCATCGCCGGCCGCATATGCGCCGATCGACGCACCTGCCGCGCAGGCCGCGGTCGGCGAGGCGCTCGCGGCGCTCGAACGTTTCCTCGCCACGCACGCCGACACCACGGCGGCGCTCATCGTCGAGCCGCTCGTGCAGGGCGCGCGCGGCATGGCGATGTACGCGCCGCACTATCTCGCGCGAGCACGCACCCTGACGCGGGGCTACGGCGTGCACCTGATCGCCGATGAGATCATGACCGGTTTCGGCCGCACGGGGACGATGTTCGCATGCGAGCAGGCATCGATCGCGCCCGACTTCCTGTGCCTGTCGAAGGGCATCACCGGCGGCTACCTGCCGCTCTCGTGCGTGCTGACGACGGACGAGGTCTACGGCGCCTTCTACGACGACGACGTTGCGCGCGGCTTCCTCCATTCGCATTCGTACACCGGCAATGCGCTCGCGTGCCGTGCGGCGCTCGCGGTGCTCGACATCTTTCGCGACGACGACGTGATTGCCGCCAATCGCGACAGGGCACGGCGCTGGCGCGAGATGACGGCGC
>JBLMWW010000032.1:0-9563 GCA_050257435.1 Rudaea sp. | reverse complement strand
CGTTCATGCTCGACCACGGTGAAGCGAAGGTCCTCATCACCGACACGGAGTTCGCGCCCACGGTCGCGCGCGCCCTCGAGCGCGTGCGCGAGCGCCCGCTCGTCATCGACGTCGTCGACGCGCTCGGCCCCGGCGGCGACCTGCTCGGCGAATCCGATTACGAGACGTTCATCGTCAAGGGCGATCCCGACTTCGCGTGGCAGCCGCCCGCCGACGAATGGGACGCCATCTCGCTCAACTACACGTCGGGCACGACCGGCAATCCGAAGGGCGTCGTCTACCACCATCGGGGCGCCTATCTCAACGCGCTATCGAACATCGTCGATTGGGGGATGCCGCGTCATTCGGTGTACCTGTGGACACTGCCGATGTTCCATTGCAACGGCTGGTGCTTCCCGTGGACGATGGCGGCGAACGCGGGCACCAACGTCTGCCTGCGCAAGGTCGAGGCGCAGGCGGTGCTCGACGCGATCCGCGAGGAGAAGGTCACGCACTACTGCGGCGCGCCCATCGTGCACGCGATGCTGATCAACGCGCCCGAGGCGTGGAAGCGTGGCATCGACCATCGCGTCAACGCCTACGTCGCCGCCGCCGCACCCCCGGCCGCGGTCATCGAGGGCATGCAGCGCATGGGCTTCGACATCACGCACGTCTACGGCCTCACCGAAACGTACGGGCCGGCGGCGATTTGCGCCAAGCACGAGGAGTGGAACGCGCTCGACATCGGCGCGCGCACCGAGCGGAACGGCCGCCAGGGCGTGCGCTACACCTGCCAGGAGGCGATGACGGTGCTCGATCGCGCGACGATGCAGCCGGTGCCCTCGGACGGCGAGACGATGGGCGAAATCATGTTCCGCGGCAACATCACGATGAAGGGCTACCTCAAGAACCCGGCCGCGACCGACGAGGCGTTCGCCGGCGGCTGGTTCCATTCGGGCGACCTCGCCGTCATGCAGCCCGACGGCTACGTCAAGATCAAGGATCGCTCGAAGGACGTGATCATCTCGGGCGGGGAGAACATCAGCTCGCTCGAGGTCGAGGACGTCCTCTACCGCCACCCGGCGGTCCTCGCGGCCGCGGTCGTCGCGCGCCCGGACCCACGCTGGGGCGAGACGCCGTGCGCGTTCGTCGAGCTCAAGCCGGGGGCGACCGCGGAGGCGGAGGAGCTGATCGAGCATTGCCGGCGACACCTCGCGCGCTTCAAGGTGCCGAAGAGCGTCGTGTTCGGCGAATTGCCGAAGACGTCCACCGGCAAGATCCAGAAATTCCTGTTGCGCGAGCGTGCCGGTTCTACTACGGCGATCGAATAGCGCGGAAAGGTCACCCCCGATGAACGCACCCGTCGAAGCCGCACTGAATCCATGGCTGCTCTCGCAGACGCAGGACGGCGTCCGCACGCTCACCCTGAACCGTGGCGAGCGCTACAACCCCTTGTCGCACGAGATGCTCGGCGCGCTCGAGCGGGCGCTGGACGAGGCGGCGGACGACGCGGGCGTGCGGGTCGTCGTGATCGCCGGCGCCGGCAAGGGCTTTTGTGCCGGTCACGATCTCAAGGAGATCCGCGCGCACGCGGACGCCGGCTGGCAGCGCGAGCTGTTCGATGCGTGCAGCCGCGTGATGACCAGGCTGACGCAGCTCCCGCAGCCGGTGATCGCTCGCGTGCACGGCATGGCGGTCGCCGCCGGCTGCCAGCTCGTGTCGATGTGCGATCTCGCGGTCGCCACCGAGGACGCGCGCTTCGCGCTGCCGGGCATCAACTTCGGGCTCTTCTGCTCGACGCCCGCGGTGGGTGTCGGCCGCAACATCGGACGCAAGCGGGTCATGGAGATGCTCGTCACCGGCGACATGATCGACGCGAGGACGGCGCTCGACTGGGGGCTCGTCAACCGGGTCGTCCCCGCCGCGGAGCTCGACGGCGCGGTACGGCACTTCGTCGACCGCATCCTGGCGAAGAGCCCGGCGGTGATCGCGCTCGGCAAGCGCGCGTTCTACGCGCAGATGGACCGCAACCTGACCGATGCCTACGCGCTCACCTCCGAAACGATGACGTGCAACCTCGCCGAGCCGGACGCCGCGGAAGGCATCGATGCGTTCGTGGAAAAGCGTGCGCCGCGCTGGACCGGGCGCGGATGAGCGCGCCGGGCCGCCCCAAGCGCGAATCAGTCCGAAGCGCGAGGCGTGGAGGGTAGCCCAACGAGCCCCGCAGGGCCGCGCCGGAGGCGAATTCCGCGCCGCCGGGGGTGGCGCAGCGGCGAAGCCGCGAGGGCTGGGGGACATGCGAGCGCGCGGCATTGCCAACCGCCCGACCGATCGGGATAATCCGCGCCTGTCCCGAAGGAACATCACCGTACGGCGCGCGCACGATCGACGCCGGGAGCGCGTGCGAACGCCATGGCCAACGACATCATCCTCGAAGCGCGCGGACTCACGAAGGAGTTCAAGGGCTTCGTGGCCGTGAACAACGTCGACCTCGCCATCACGCGCGGCACGATCCACGCACTGATCGGCCCCAACGGCGCGGGCAAGACGACGTGCTTCAACCTCCTGACGCACTTCCTGACGCCGACGCGGGGACAGATCCTCTTCAACGGCCGCGACATCACCGGCTCGCGCCCGGCGGCGATCGCGCGCCAGGGGCTCGTCCGCTCGTTTCAGATCTCCGCCGTGTTCCCCCACCTCACCGTGCTGGAGAACGTGCGCATCGCGCTGCAGCGCAAGCGCGGGCGTTCGCTCGACTTCTGGCGTAGCGAGCGCGTGCTGAACGAGCACGACGCCCGCGCGTACGAGCTCATCGCCGCCGTGGGCCTCGCCGATTTCGCCGGGACGACGGCCGGCGAGCTGCCGTACGGCCGCAAGCGCGCGCTCGAAATCGCGACGACGCTCGCGCTCGAGCCGCAGATGATGTTGCTCGACGAGCCGACGGCGGGCATGACGCACGAGGACGTCGACCGCATCGCCGCGCTGATTCGCACGGTCGCGGCCGATCGCACGGTGCTGATGGTCGAGCACAACCTGTCCGTCGTCTCGACGCTGTCCGATCACATCACCGTGCTGGCCCGCGGGGAAGTTCTTGCGCAGGGCAATTACGCATCCGTGTCGACGAACCCCGCGGTCGTCGAGGCGTATCTCGGAGCGGCGCATGGCTAGCCCGCTGCCTACGCCGGCCGCAACGGCCGCGACCGCGCCGCTCCTCGCCGTGCGCGACCTGCAGGCGTGGTATGGCGAATCGCACATTCTGCACGGCGTCGGCTTCGACGTCGCGCAAGGCGAGGTCGTGACGCTGCTCGGACGCAACGGCGCGGGCAAGACGACGACGCTGAAATCGATCATGGGCGTCGTGCCCCGGCGGGAGGGCTCGGTCGTGTTCGAAGGACAGGAGACGATCACGCTGCCCTCGAACCGGATCGCGCGCCTCGGCATCGCCTGGTGCCCGGAGGAGCGCGGCATCTTCGCGAGCCTCAACGTCGAAGAGAACCTGCTGCTGCCGCCGAAGGTGCGCGACGGCGGGCTTTCGGTCGAGCAGATCTACACGCTGTTTCCGAACCTCGCGGAGCGCCGCGGCAGCCAGGGCACGAAGCTGTCGGGCGGCGAGCAGCAGATGCTCGCGATCGGCCGCATCCTGCGCACGGGTGCGCGTCTGCTGCTGCTCGACGAGCCGACGGAGGGGCTCGCGCCGGTCATCGTCCAGCAGATCGGGCGCACGATCGGGACCCTCAAGGAGCAGGGCTTCACGATCCTGCTCGTCGAGCAGAATTTCCGGTTCGCCGCCACGGTGGCGGACCGCCATTACGTCATGGAGCACGGGCGCGTCGTCGACATGATCCCCAACACGGCGCTCGACCGGAGCATGGACAAGCTGCACGAGTACCTGGGGGTCTAGAACCGGGGTCCGAGCCGTCGGGTGCGCGCGTTCTTGCAGCGCACCTCGCGGCGCCGGCCCCACAACGGAGGAGTGGCAATGAAAGCAGCGAAACGCAGTCTTCTCGTGCTCGCGCTCGCGGGTGCCTTCGCGGCCGGCGCGGCGCATGCGCAATACACGAACAACGTGATCAAGATCGGCGTGCTGTCCGACATGTCGAGTCTCTACACCGACCTCGCCGGCGCCGGCTCGGTATTGGCCGCGAAGATGGCGGTCGAGGACTCGGGCATCGAGAAGCGCGGCATCAAGGTCGAGATCGTCTCGGCCGATCACCAGAACAAGCCCGACATCGGCTCGGCGATCGCACGGCGCTGGTACGACGCGGAAGGCGTTGACGTGATCGTCGACACGCCGAATTCCGGCGTCGCGCTCGCCGTCTCGCAAATCACGAAGGACAAGAACAAGGTCTTTCTCGCCTCGGGCCCCGGCACGTCGGACCTGACGGGCAAGGCGTGCACGCCGAACACGATCCACTGGACGTACGACACGTGGATGCTCGCCAACGGCACGGGCACGGCGATCACCAAGAAGGGCGGCAACACGTGGTTCTTCATCACCGCCGACTATGCGTTCGGCCAGGCCCTCGAGCGTGACACGACCGCTGCCGTCGAGAAGGCCGGCGGCAAGGTGCTGGGCGACGTCCGCGTGCCGCTCAACAACCAGGACTTCTCGTCGTTCCTGCTGCAGGCGCAGGCGTCGAAGGCGAAGGTGATCGGCCTCGCCAATGCCGGCGGCGACACGACGAACTCGATCAAGCAGGCGTCGGAGTTCGGGATCGTCAAGGGCGGCCAGAGCCTCGCGGGGCTCCTCGTGTTCATCACCGACATTCATTCGCTGGGGCTCCCCACCGCCCAGGGGCTCACGTTCACCGAGACGTTCTATTGGGACATGAACGACAAGACCCGCGCGTTCGCGAAGCGCTTCGCGCCGCAGGACAAGGGCATCCACCCGACGATGATCCATGCCGGCGTCTATGCGTCGCTCCTGCACTACTTTAAGGCGGTCGAGGCGCTGAAGAGCGACGCGGACGGGGCGAAGATCGTCGCCAAGATGAAGGAGATGCCGACCGACGACCCGCTGTTCGGCAAGGGCTCGATCCGCGTCGACGGGCGCAAGATCCATCCCGCGTATCTCGTCGAGGTGAAGAAGCCCGCGGAGTCGAAGGGCGAGTGGGACTACTACAAGATCGTGTCGACGATCCCGGGCGACGAGGCGTTCCGTCCGCTGAAGGACGGAGGGTGCCCGCTCGTCAAGTGACGCACGCGGTGACGCGGAGCGTGCTGTCGAGGGGGCGCGGGGAGGCGCGCCCTCGGCGCGCGTGACCGCGACGGCGCCACACGGCTTTCGGAGGTCCGCCGTGCGGCGCCGTCGCGGGCCGCCCGCCGCGCGGGTTCGCGGAGGAGGTCCATGCAGGCGCTATTCGGCCAACTGCTGATCGGGCTCATCAACGGCGCGTTCTACGCGATGCTGTCGCTCGGGCTCGCCGTCATCTTCGGGCTCCTCAACATCATCAACTTCACGCACGGCGCGCAGTACATGATGGGCGCGTTTTGCGCGTACCTGCTCCTCGCGCACGCCAAGATCGGCTACTGGCCGTCGCTGCTCATCGCGCCGATCGTGGTCGGCGCCATCGGCATCGTCATCGAGCGCACGATGCTGTCGCGTCTCTACAAGCTCGACCATCTGTACGGCCTGCTGCTGACGTTCGGGCTCGCGCTGGTCATCCAGGGCCTCTTCCGCAACGAATTCGGCTCGTCGGGGCTCCCGTACCAGATTCCGTCGCTGCTGACGGGGGGCGTGAACCTCGGGTTCATGTTCCTGCCGGTCTATCGCGCATGGGTGATCGTCGCGTCGCTCGTCATCTGCCTCGCGACGTGGTACGTGATCGAGCGAACCAAGCTCGGCAGCTACCTGCGGGCGGCCACCGAGAACCGGGCGCTCGTCCAGGCGTTCGGCGTCAACGTTCCGCGCATGATCACGCTGACGTTCGGCTTCGGCGTGGGCCTCGCCGCACTCGCCGGCGTGATGGCCGCGCCGATCTACCAGGTCAACCCGCTGATGGGCGCCGACCTCATCATCGTCGTGTTCGCGGTCGTCGTGATCGGCGGCATGGGCTCGATCCTCGGCGCGATCCTCACCGGCTTCGGGCTCGGCGTGGTCGAGGGCCTCACCAAGTATTTCTATCCCGAGGCGTCGAGCACCGTGATCTTCGTCATCATGGTCATCGTCCTGCTCGTGCGTCCCGCGGGACTCTTCGGCAAGGAGCGCTGATGCGAGCATCGCGACTTCGCGCGCCGTGCGAGTGCGGGAAGAGGCGCTGATGGCGACCGTCGCGCCCGCCGCGGCGCCCACCGCCGGCGCCCGCAACACGATGCTGATCGGCACCACCGTCATGGCGGTGCTGCTCGTCATCGCGCCATTCGCGGGCCTCTATCCGGTGTTCGTGATGAAGGGCCTGTGCTTCGCGCTCTTCGCCTGCGCGTTCAACCTGCTGCTCGGCTTCGGCGGTCTGCTGTCCTTCGGCCACGCGATGTTCCTCGGAACGGCGGGCTACATCTGCGCGTACAGCGCGAAGGAGCTGGGATTGACGCCCGAGCTCGCGATCCTCGCCGGCACGCTCGCGTCCGCCGCGCTCGGCATCGTCGTCGGGGCGCTCGCGATCCGGCGCCAGGGCATCTACTTCGCGATGATCACGCTCGCGATCGCGCAGATGATGTATTTCGTCTACCTGCAGGCGCCGTTCACCCACGGCGAGGATGGGATCCAATCCGTGCCGCGCGGCCATCTGTTCGGCCTGATCGACCTGTCGCGGCCGCTCGCGATGTATTTCACCGTCGTCGTCGTCTTCCTGGCTGCCTTCGTGCTGATCTACCGCATCATCCATTCGCCGTTCGGCCAGGTGCTGAAGGCGATTCGCGAGAACGAGCCGCGCGCGATCTCGCTCGGCTACGACGCCGACCGCTACAAGCTCCTGGCCTTCGTGCTGTCGGCGACCCTCGCGGGCCTCGCCGGCGCCGTGAAGGCCATCGTGTTCCAGCTCGCGTCGCTGACCGACGTGTACTGGACGATGTCGGGCGAGGCCGTGCTGATGACGCTCCTGGGCGGAATGGGGACGATCTTCGGGCCGGTCGTCGGGGCGTTCGTGATCACGATGCTCGAGAACTATCTCGCCGGGTTCGGCGAATGGGTGACGATCATCACGGGCGCCATCTTCGTCGTCTGCGTGCTCGCGTTCCGCCGCGGCATCGTGGGCGAGCTCGCCGCGTGGTGGGCCCGGCGCGGCGGCTGACGCAGGCGGCGCTGGCCTTCGCCGCCGCAGTCGCGAATGGCGTCGGCGCCGCGACGATGGCGACGTGGGTCGCCGACGGCAACTGCCGCGACGGCCGTCCGCAGGGACCGTACGAGCTCCGCACCGGGGAAGGGCAGTTGCGCGTCGCCGGCGCGTTCAACGAGGGCACGCGCACCGGCTCGTTCATCTTCTGGAGCGACGCGGGCGTGCGGATCGCGCACCTGCCGTTCGACCAGGGCCTGCTGAACGGGACGGTCGCGATCTGGTACGAGGCGCCGCCCGGGCGCGAGCCGCCGCGACGCTTCGAGTCCGCGTGGCGGCACGGCAAGCGTGACGGCGAGACACGTTCGTGGTATCGCGACGGGCAGCCGCGGGCGCAGACGCAGTATGCCGCCGGCCGCATCGTCGCGAGCGCAGCTTGGACCGATGTCGGCGCGCGCCTGTCGGACCCCGCCGCGCGGGATCTCGCGCGGCAGGATGCGGCGGCGGTCGACGACCTCTACGCGGAGCTCGATGCTTTGGTGCGCGAGCACATGCCGCGCTGCGACTGAAACGGCGCGCGGCTCGCGCGCTTGACCGGCCGTGACCGTGGCTGTTAACGTCGGCCGCTCGTGTGCCGTGTGGCGTGCCGTGTGCCGCGCGCACTCGAGCGAGGAGCGGCGTATCCTGCGCCGCGCGCCATTTGAGCGAGGAGGAAGCATGCACGCCGTTGTCCGTGCCGTCGTCGGCTCGTTGCTCGCGCTGTTCGCGAGCGTTGCCCTGGCCGCGTATCCCGAGCGGCCGATCACGCTGATCGTTCCGTGGGGTGCGGGAGGCGGCACCGATGCGACGGCGCGCATCATCGGCTCGCTGCTCGAGAAGGAGCTGGGACAGCCGGTGAATGTCGTCAATCGCACCGGCGGCAGCGGCGTCGTCGGGCACGCCGCGATCGCGTCGGCGGCGCCGGACGGCTACACCATCGGCGTGATCACCGTCGAAATCGGCATGATGCACTGGCAGGGACTGACGGACCTGAGCGGCGCCTCGTACACGCCGATCGGCGTCGTGAACGCCGACCCGGCCGGCGTGCAGGTGCGCGCCGACGCGCCGTACAAGAACGTCAAGGACCTCGTCGCCGCGATCAAGGCCAACCCCGGCAAGTTCAAGGCGTCGGGCACGGGCCAGGGCGGCATCTGGCACCTCGCGATCGCTGGCATGCTGCGCGATCTCAAGGTCGATCCGGCGAGCGTCGCATGGGTTCCCTCGAACGGCGCGGCGCCGGGACTGCAGGATCTCGTCGCCGGAGGCGTCGAGATCGTGCCGTGCTCGCTGCCCGAAGCGCGCGCGCTGATCGACGCCGGCAAGGTCAAGAGCCTCGCGATCATGGCGAACAAGCGTGCCGCGCTCTACCCGAACCTGCCGACGCTCAAGGAGGAGACCGGCAGCAACTGGACGATGGCGGCCTGGCGCGGCATCGCGGCGCCGAAGGGCCTCCCGAAGGACGTCGCCGACAAGCTCGCCGCCGCGATCAAGAAGATCGTCGCGAGCAAGGACTACACCGACTTCATGGCGAAGCAGGGGTATGGCGTCATCTACGAGAGTCCCGCCGAAATGGTCAAGTTCATGGCGAAGTCCGACGCCGACCTCGGCGCGACGATGAAGGCGGTCGGCATCGTCTATTGAGCGTCGCAAGGCCCGCCCCCAGGCCTGCAGCGCACCCCCTCGGGGGGCAGCGCCGCGGCGCAGCCGCAAGCGTGGGGGGCATATAAGCGTCCACGCGCATCGCGTCGCGCGCGTTCGCCCGCTTCACGCGACGCGACCGGCCCACGCGGGAGGTGTCGGCGTGGAGGCGCGATGCGGCTGAACGACGCGGTCTGGGGCGCGCTCGTTCTGCTGCTTTCGGCCGGGATCTTCTTCGCGATCCGCAATTTCCCGACGATCCCGGGCCAGGAGTACGGCCCGGCGCTCTTTCCGGGCGTCATCGCCGCGGGACTTCTCGCATGCGGCCTCGGCCTCGTCTACAAGGGCCTTGCCGCCCGGCGCGCCGAAGGGGCCGCCTGGATCGCGTGGGATCCGTGGATACGCTCGCGCCGGCACGTCGTCGCGTTCTTCGTCGTCATCGCCATCAACGTCCTCTACGTCGCGCTCGTCGAGCGGCTCGGGTTCATCGCCATGGGCGTGATCTACCTCGCCGCGCTCTTCACGGTGTTCCGCGTGCGCGCCCGCTGGGTCCTGCCCCTGGCAATCGTCGTGACGCTCGTCATCCACTACGCGTTCTACAAGCTGCTGCGCGTGCCGCTGCCGTGGGGCATCCTGGAGCGCGTCGCGTGGTGAACGAGGCGGGCGCGAGCCGCGCCGCGGGGTCGCTCGCCCCTT
>JBLMWW010000031.1:0-7592 GCA_050257435.1 Rudaea sp. | reverse complement strand
TGCGCGTCATCACCGATCTGGTCGCCGAGCGCGTGCCCCGGCCGGTCCCGCGGCGCGACCGTACCGTGGCCAACGTTGGCTGAGCCCCCGATCGGACGCGCGGCGCAGCGCCGCGTGCCGTTTGCGATGCGCCGCGTGATGCTCTATGTCCAGCATCTGCTGGGCATCGGCCACCTGATGCGCGCGCGCTCTCTCGCCGAGGCGCTCGCCGACCACGGCTTCGACGTGCACCTCGTGAGCGGCGGCATGCCCATCGGCGGACGGATGCCACGTGGGGTGCGCACCGTGCAGTTGCCGCCGATCCGCGTGTCCGACGCGAGTTTCAGCCCGCTGCGCGACGGCGACTTCGTGCCGATCGACGACGCTTATCGCGAGCGGCGCCGCGAGCTCCTGCTCGGCGCGTACGAGGAAGCACGGCCCGCGGCGGTGCTGTTCGAGACGTTTCCGTTCGGGCGACGGTCGCTGCGCTTCGAGCTCTTCCCGCTGCTCGCGCGGATCGAGGCGACGCGCCCGCGGCCGCTCGTCGTGGCGTCCATTCGCGAGATCCTGCAGTTGCAGCAGAAGCCGGCGCGCGAGCGCGAGATGCTCGAATGGGCGATGCGCTGGTTCGACGCGATCCTCGTGCACGGCGATCCGCGCTTCGCGCGCTTCGAGGAGACGTTCACGTTCGCCGACGAACTGACGCCCCCCGTCCACTACACGGGGTTCGTGCTGGGCGCGGATGCCGGTCGGCCGGGCGACGGGCGCCGCGACGAGGTCGTCGTGTCCGCCGGCGGCGGCGGCGTGGGCATCGAGCTTCTCGCGACCGCGCTCGCCGCGCAGAAGCATTCGCGCTTCGCGCACCTCACGTGGCGCGTGCTCGCCGGACCCAACATTCCCGACGCGGGGCTTGCGCGACTGCGCGCGTGCGCGGGACCGAATTCGATCGTCGAGCGCTCGCGTGTCGACTTCGCCGCGCTGCTGCGCCGCGCGTTCGTGTCGATCTCGCAGGCGGGCTACAACACGACGCTCGACGTCATGACGAGCGGCGCGCGTCCCGTCATCGTGCCGTTTACCGGCAACGGCGAGACGGAGCAGCGCGCACGCGGCGTGCGCCTGCACCGATTCGGCCTCGCGGTCGTCGTCGATGACCGTACGCTTACGCCGGAGCGCCTCGCGTCGGCCGTCGACGACGCCGGCACGCGCGATCGCTTCGCACGCTGGGATTTCGCGAGCGAAGGCGCGACGCGCACCGCCGAGCTCATGCACGAACTGCT
Source organism: Rudaea sp. (assembly GCA_050257435.1). Classification (GTDB taxonomy): domain Bacteria; phylum Pseudomonadota; class Gammaproteobacteria; order Burkholderiales; family Casimicrobiaceae; genus VBCG01. Next base: position 6,336 of record JBLMWW010000031.1, on the reverse strand, counting down.
CGAAGCCCGCGCGGCGCCTGCGGTGGACGGCGCGGCGGCGTAGGGTGAAGGACGCCGGAACGCCCGGCGCGCATTGGCAGCGCCTCGACGACGAGCTTGGCGCATGGCGCGCAGCCGGGCGCACGGCGACGCTGTGGCTGCGCGACGACGACGCAGGCTCCGATTCCCCGGCGCTGCGACGCCTGCTGCGCATCGCGGAGACGCATCGGGTGCCCGTGTGCATCGCGGCGATCCCCGACGACGCGGATCGCTCGCTGGTGGATGCGATCGGCCGCGCGCCGCTCGCCGACGTCGCACAGCACGGTTACGCGCACCGCAATCATTCGCCCCCCGGCGCGCGCAGCGCGGAGCTCGGTGGCGACCGCGACGTGCGCATACGCATCGACGAGCTTCGGCTCGGTCGCGAGCGGTTGCGCGAGCTGTTCATTGGGCGTTACGTGCCCGTTCTGGTCCCGCCCTGGAACCGCATCGGCGAGGACCTCCTGCCGCATCTCGCGCAGGCGGGCTTCGTGGGACTGTCGCGCTTCGGTCCGCGCCGCGCGGCCGAACCCGCGCCGGGCCTCACCGAAGTCAATGCGCACGTCGATCCGATCGCCTGGCGACGCGATGCGGCGTTCGTCGGCGATGAGCCGACGGTCGACCGGCTCGTGACGCACCTGCGCGACCGCCGCGAGGGCCGCTGCGATGCCGGCGAGCCGACCGGCGTGCTCACGCACCATCTCGCGTTCCCCGATGCGGGATGGCGCTTCCTCGACGCGTTCCTGGCGCGCACGCGCGCGCACCCGGCGGTCGAATGGTGCGGCGTGCGGCGCGTCTTCGGGCTCGATCGGCTCACTTTCGACCGATCAGCATGAAACGTACGTAATGCCGCATCGGCCGCTCGCCGGCGAAGTACGTCTCGGAAAGCGGCGCCTGCGCCTTGAACGCCGCGAGGTCGGCGACGCAGTTCACGTGCTCGCGCACCGCCACGTAGTCGTTCGACTGCAGCACGAGGCGCTGGCCATCGGGGATGCGCGCGTACCAGCGGGCGAAGTCCGCGAGGTGCTCGCAGCTCGTGTTGACGACGAGGTCGGCGCGCTCGGCGGCGTAGTCGACGTCGAGCATGTCCGCCGTGCGCGCGGCGAACCGCCCTGCACGGACATGCGTCGCGTTGAGCGACAGGGCGAGCGGCGCGCAATTGGGATCGATGTCGACGCTGTCGATCCGCTCGATGTCGAACCGGCGGTCGTGCAGCAGCACCGCGGCGAGCGCCCCGAACCAGCCGCCGAGGATCATCACCTGCCCGAGGCGGCCGCCGACGGCGTCGAGCAGCGCTTCGGCGAGCCACCGCTTGCTCGCCATCTGGTTCTTGTTGAGCGCGATCCCGAGCGCCGGCTCCTGGTGGCGGGTGAGCGTTGCCAGGATGTCGCGGTAGAACGCGCTGTCGGCATGGACGGCGAGCCCTTCCAGGATGTCGCGATAGAAGGCGTCGCCGAACGTCGTCACCGGGGCTTTCCCTTCGCTTGCGCGATGCCGTATTCTGTCGCAGAGGCGGGCCGTGCGGGCGGGTGCGGCGCCTTATCGTGGAGAGCCGACGTGGACGTGACCCAGGAAGCGGAGATGCTGCGCAACGTGCCGCTGTTCAGCGGCCTTTCGGCGTCCGAGTTGAAGCTCCTCGCGTTCACGAGCCAGCTCCTGTGCTTCGCGCCCGGCGAGACGCTGATGCGCCAGGGAGACCCCGCCGATTGCGCGTACCTGATCCTCGAGGGCGAGGCGGACGTGCTGGCGCAAACCAGCAACGGCGAGTTTCCGATCGCCGTTCTCGGTCCCAACTCGATGCCCGGCGAGATCGGCGTGCTGAACGATGCGCCGCGCACCGCCACCGTGCGTGCGCGCACGCCGCTCCGGGCGCTGCGCATCTCGCCCGACGTGTTCCTGCGCCTCGCATCGGGCCGCCCGGATCGCGCGCTCCACGTCATGCGGATGCTCTCGAGCCACATCGCCAACGACCTGCGCGCGCTCGCGGCGCTCAAGGAGGAACTGCAGAAGGCGCAGGGCGCGGCGGCCGCGACGCATCCGCACTGAGCGGCACGTTGCCCTCGACGAGACGCAGCGACCCGGCGTCGTTGACGGCGAAGCGCTGAAGCGTCCCCGGTCGAAGCCTGACCGGCGGCTTGCCCGTCATGTCCCAGCCCGTGGCAGCGGCGAGCACCGCGCGCAACACGCCGTTGTGGGTGACGGCGACCACCGGCGCGCCAACCCGGACCACGGCGTCGATCCATGCCAGCGCGCGCGTCATGACGTCGCGCGGGCTCTCGCCCCCGGGCGGGCGGAAGTCGAGGCCGCGCTCGGCGTTGCGGACGAAGGCATCGCCGTGGCGTGAATGCAATTCGCGCAAGCTGAAGCCTTCCCACGCGCCCCAGTCCATTTCGATCAACGCCGGCGAAATCTCCGGTTCGCGGTGGCAAAGCAATCTCGCCGTCTCGATCGCTCGAACGAGCGGGCTCGACACGAGGCGCACGTCGCGCCCGACGTCACACGGTAGCCGCCAGCCTCGCGCCTGTGCCCGGCCCGCCGCGCCGAGCGGGACGTCGCGGCGCCCTTGCATGCGCCCGGCATCGTTCCAGGCGGTCGGCGCGTGCCGCAGCAGATCGACGGTCAGCACGCGGGGGCGGCTGCCGCGCGTTGCGGCCGCCGCGTCAGCGTGCGCAGAAGCCGGTCGAGATCGCACGCGGCGGCATGCACGTCGTGACGATCACGCACGTAGGCCGAAGCGTACGCGGCGAGGCGGCTGCGCAGCCCATCGTCGTGCAGCAGGCGCTGCAGCGTCGACGCGAATGCGGCCGCGTCCCCGATCGGCGCGAGCAGTCCGCTGCGGCCGTTCGCGACTACCGCGGCGACGCCGGGGCTGTCGCCGCCGACGACCGGCAGGCCGCACGCCTGCGCTTCGAGGAAGACGACGCCGATCGCCTCGTCGATCGCCGGCCAGACGAAGACATCGTGCATCGCGAAGAGCGCCGGCAACGCGGCCGCGCGCTGCTGCCCGAGGAACCGCACCCGATCGGCGAGCGGGGCGAACGCTGCGACGACGGCGGCGCGTGCCGGTCCGTCGCCGATGACATCGAGCGTCCATGAGGCGCCGGCGAGCGAGCCGAGCGCCTGCGCGAGCACGCGGTACGAGGCGAGCTTCGCGCCGTCGCGCATCATCGCGACGGTGACGAGGCGCACCGGTGCGCGCGCGGGGCGCGGCACACGCGCGACGTCGCCCTCGCCGACGAAGCGCTCGACGTCGATGAACGGCGCGAGCATCTCGAGGCGGGCGCCCGGCGCGCGCGCTCGGCGCACCTGGGCCGCGTCCTTCGGGTTGAGGCACAGCACGACGTCGGCGGCACGGATGGCCGCGTGCGCGTCGGCGTAGCCGGCCGCCCATGGCCCGTCGCGCTCGCCGGGTGCAATCGAGGCTTCGGCCACGACGTACGGAATTGAAAGCGCCGCGCTCACGAACGCTCCGAGATGGTCGGGCGCCTTGTGGTAGACGTGATAGGTGAACCAGGCGTCGGGGGGTGCGCCGTCTGCGAAGCGTGCGGCGACTCGTTCGGCGAGGCGTCGGCCGATCGTCTGCAGACGCGCCTGCCGGCGCGCATCGCCTTGCGCATCGAAGCTGCGGAAGCGGGAGGCCAGCACGACGTCATGGCCGCCTCGGCGCAGCGCCTGCATCAGGCTCCGCGCGATTTCCCGGTCGCCGGAAGGCACCGGGTGGTCGGGCGGCTTGAGCGGCGCGTAGAACGCGATCTTCATGCGAGGGCAAGGCTCGCCGCGAAGCGCTCGGCCAGCCGATCGGCGCCCGCGTGCAGCGAGAAACACGTCGTCGTGCGCTCGTAACCGGCGTCGCCGAGCCTTTGGCGCAAGCGCGGATCGGCGATCAGCCGTCCGATGGCCGCGGCGAGCGCGCGGGGTGCGCGCGCCTCGACCAGAAGGCCGGTGACGCCGTCGACGATCAGTTCCGGGATGCCGGACAAGCGCGTCGAGATGCAGGGAACGCGCTGGCTCTGCGCCTCGAGCAGCACGTTGGGCAGCCCGTCGCGATCGCCGTCGGCGCCGATCCGGCACGACAGGACGAAGAGGTCGGCGGCGCGGTATGCGTCGAGCACGTCGGCGTGCGCGCGCGCACCGAGCCAGCTCACCCGCGCGTCGATTCCGAGGTCCTTCGCCGTGCGCTCGAGCGCCGGCAGCAGCGGTCCGCTGCCGATATGGACGAGCCGCCAATGCCGGTCGGCGGGAACGAGCGCGAGCGCCTCGAGCAGGTCGTCGAAGCCCTTCTTGTCGACCGCCCGGCCGACCGTGAGGATCGTTACCGGCGCGCGCGGGTCGCGCCCGTCGCGCGCGGCGACCCTGGCCGGGGGCGGGGGAAAGCGCGTCGTGTCGATCCCGTGATAGACGAGGTCGACGCGGCTCGCGGCGTTCGCGAGGCCGCGCAGGTGTGCAGCGTTCGATGCCGTGCAGGTGGCCGTCCAGGCCGACTCCGCGAGCTTCTCGCGCTTTTCCCACTCGGGGATCGTCCAGATGTCCTTCGCATGCGCCGAGCAGCTCCACGGCAGCCCGCGCATCAGCGCCGCGTAACGGGCGACGGAGGCCGGGGTGTGGAGGAAATGCGCGTGCAGGTGGACGACGTCGGGCGGCAGGTCGGCGGCGAGGACGAGCGCCTGTCCGAAGCGGCGGATCCGTCCGCGGCCCGGATCGCGACGCAGGTCGTTGCGCCACGCCGCCAACGCCTGGCGATAGCCCGGCAGCTTCCGGGCCCTGCGCCAGGCGGAGGCGACCCGCACCGGCTCGCGATGGAGATATTCGGGCAGGTAGGTGACGGGCGCCTTGATCTCGCCGTGAACCGGATGCACGGCGCGATCGGTCGGCTGGCGCAGCGAATAGAGGCGAAGCGCGATCCCGAGGCGCTCGAGGGCCAGGAGCTCCTGGGCGATGAACGTCTCGGACAGCCGTGGATAGCCTTTCAGGACGACGGCGATCGAACGCGCGCGCGGCGCGCTCGACGGCGGCGATGCATTCGGCTCACGCGGCTTGCGCACGAAGGGGACGCGACGGGATTGCGGGAGCGGCAGATGCTACCATCGCATCGCGCGCGCCGAGATTCCGCGAATGCGGGACGAAGGCGCGCTTCCTTTCGGCGGGAGCATGGACCGGTCGCTCTTTCGCTACATCCTGCGGCACACCTGGCGCGACCAGACGGTCCTGCTCCTGCTCACGTGCGTCAGCTTTCCGCTGATCTACGTCAACCTCGAGCTGCCGAAGAAGATCGTCAACAGCGCGATCCAGGGCAAGAAGATCCCCGAAACGTTCCTCGGCATGCACGTCACGCAGGTCTCGTACCTGATGACGCTGTCGATCCTGCTGCTCACGCTGATCACCATCAACGGCGGACTCAAGTACGTGATCAACGTCTATGCGGGTATCGTGGGCGAGCGCACGCTGCGGCGCCTGCGCCACGACCTCTACCAGCAGGTGATGCGCTTCCCGCTGCCGCAGTTCAAGACCATGTCGGCGGGCGAGATCATCCCGATGATCGTCGCGGAAACCGAGCCGGTCGGCGGGTTCATCGGCGACGCGTTCGTGCTGCCCATCTTCCAGGGGGGCTTGCTCGTCACCTACGTGCTGTTCATCTTCATGCAGGACCCGTGGCTGGGGCTCGCGGCGATCGCGCTGTGGCCGCCGCAGATGTACTTGATCCCGCGCCTGCAGCGCAGGATCAACCAGCTCGCGAAGGAGCGCGTGCAGACCGCACGGCAGCTCTCGGATCGCATCGGCGAATCGGTCGCGGGCTTCGCCGAGATCCGCAGCAACCATACGGTCGAGCTCGAGCGCGCCGACATCAGCGACCGGCTCGGCAAGATCTTCGCGATCCGCTACGACATCTACCGGCGCAAGTACTTCGTCAAGTTCCTGAACAACTTCCTCGCGCAAATCACGCCGTTCTTCTTCTACTCGGTCGGCGGGTATCTCGTCATCCGCGGCAGCCTGTCGCTCGGCGCGCTCGTCGCCGTCCTCGCCGCGTACAAGGACATCCTGAGCCCGTGGAAGGAGCTCCTGAACTGGTACGCGACCAAGGAGGACGTGCGCATCAAGCACGAGCAGATCATCTCGCAGTTCGAGCCGCCGGGGCTCATCGACCGCAAGCTCCTCGAGGAGCCGCCGTCGGAGGTGCCGCCGCTCGCCGGCGAGATCGCGGTCGCGGGGCTCACGTACAGCGAGAACGGCGTCACCAACCGGATCGAGCGCGTGACGTTTCGCATCGCGCCGGGCGAGCACGTCGCGCTGGTCGGCAACGGCAACAGCGGCAAGGAGGAC
>JBLMWW010000030.1:0-14022 GCA_050257435.1 Rudaea sp. | reverse complement strand
GTGATCCATTGCGTGTTGCACGATCCCGAGGACTCCGTCGCCGTCGTCGTCGTCGAGGGCATACACGCCGGCGACAGGCTGACCGGCTTGATCCTCGACCAGGATCGCACCATCGAGCTCGAGTGCCGCCAGGACATCCCGATCGGGCACAAGGTGGCGTTGAAGGACATGGCCGTCGGCGACACCGTCATCAAGTACGGCGTCGACATCGGCCGGGTGGTGCAGCCGATCCGCAAGGGCGAGCATGCCCACGTCCACAACATCAAGACGAAGCGGTGGTGACCATGCAGAACACCTTCCAGGGTTACCGCCGCGAGAACGGCCGCGTGGGCGTGCGCAACTACGTCATCGTGCTGCCGGTCGACGACCTGTCGAACGCCGCCGCCGAGGCCGTCGCCAACAACATCAAGGGCGCGCTCGCCATTCCGCATCCGTACGGCCGGCTGCAGTTCGGCGCCGATCTCGAGCTTCACTTCCGCACGCTGATCGGCACGGGCAGCAACCCGAACGTCGCGGCGGTCGTCGTCATCGGCATCGAGGAGCAGTGGACGAAGAAGGTCGTCGATGGCATTGCCGCGACCGGGAAGCCGGTGCAGGGCTTCGGCATCGAGCTGCACGGCGACCACGACACGATCATGCGCGCTTCCAAGGCCGCCAGGGAGTACGTGCAGTGGGCGAGCGAGCGCACGCGCGGCGAATGCCCGCTGTCGGAGCTGTGGGTGTCGACGAAGTGCGGCGAATCGGACACGACCTCCGGCTGCGGCTCGAACCCCACGGTGGGCGACGCATTCGACAAGCTCTACGCGGCCGGGTGCACGCTGGTCTTCGGCGAGACGACCGAGTTGACGGGCGGCGAGCAGATCGTCGCGGCGCGCTGCCGCGACGACAAGGTGCGCGCCGACTTCATGCGCATGTTCGATCGCTACCAGCAACTCGTCGAGCGCCACAAGACGAGCGACCTCTCGGACTCGCAGCCGACGAAGGGCAACATCGCCGGCGGCCTGACGACGATCGAGGAGAAGGCGCTCGGAAACATCCAGAAGATCGGCCGCAAGTGCGTCATCGACGGCGTTCTCGACAAGGCGGAAACGCCCGCGCACGCGGGCCTGTGGTTCATGGACAGCTCGTCCGCGGCCGCCGAGATGGTGACGCTGTGCGCCGCCGCCGGCTTCGTGGTCCATTTCTTCCCGACGGGGCAGGGCAACGTCATCGGCAATCCGATCCTCCCGGTGATCAAGCTCTGCGCGAACCCGCGCACGGTGCGCACGATGAGCGAGCACGTCGACGTCGACGTCACCGGCCTGTTGCAGCGCGAGATCACGCTCGATCAGGCCGGCGACCGGCTGCTGGATATGATGTTCCGCACCGTGAACGGACGGCTCACGGCGGCCGAGGCGCTTGGCCACCGCGAGTTCGTCCTGACGCGGCTCTACGAAAGCGCATGACGCCACACTCCCCACCAGCGAGGACGACAGCACCATGACAGCCGGCAACCGAACGACCTCCCGCGCCACCACGCTCGCCGCAAGCTTCGCGCTCGCCATCCTGGCGTGGGGATTCCAGCCCGCCGCGCACGCGGAGATGAGCGAGATTCGCGTGGCGCAGCAATACGGCATCAGCTATCTGCCGCTGATGATCATCGAGGACCAGAAGCTGATCGAGAAGCACGCGAAGGCGGCCGGGCTCGACGTGAAGGTCAACTGGTCGAAGTTCGCCGGCGGCAGCGTGATGAACGACGCGCTGCTGTCGGGCGGCCTGCAGTTCGCGTCCGGCGGCGTCGGCCCCCTCGTCACGCTGTGGGCCAAGACGCACGGCAACCTGGACGTCAAGGCGGTGTCGGCGATCAACTCGATGCCGCTCTACCTCGTGACGCGCAACCCGGCCGTTAAGACGATCAAGGACTTCACCGACAAGGACAAGATCGCGCTGCCCGCGGTCAAGGTGTCGATCCAGGCGGTGACGCTGCAGATGGCGGCCGAGAAGGCGTTCGGTCCGGGACAGCAGAACAAGCTCGACCACCTGACCGTCACCATGTCGCACCCCGACGCGATGCAGGCGCTGATGTCCGGGCAATCCGAGATCACCGCGCATTTCGGCTCGCCGCCGTTCCAGGAGCGCGAGATCGCCGCAGGCATGCACCGCGTGCTCAATTCCTACGACGTGCTCGGCGGCCCGGCGACGTTCAATCTCGTATGGACGACGAAGGAGTTCCACGACGAGAATCCGAAGCTCTACGCGGCGTTCGTCGCCGCGCTCGACGAGGCGACGGCGGAGATCAACAAGGACAAGCGCAAGGCGGCGGAGACGTACCTGCGGGTCTCCAAGGACAAGAGCGGGGTCGACGCGATCCTCGCGCTGCTGAACGATCCCGAGATCGTGTACACGACGACGCCGAACAACGTCATGAAGTACGTCGACTTCATGAACAAGATCGGCTCGATCAAGGTGCGGCCGGCCTCCTGGAAGGACCTGTTCTTCCCGAACGCGCACAACCTCTCGGGGAGCTGATGGCGCGCGGCGCCGGCGCGCTCGAACTTCCCGACCTCGCGGCGATCCGCGCCGCGCACGACCGCATCGCGCCGTTCGTCCACCGCACGCCGGTGATGACGTGCCGCGCGGTCGACGACGAGGCCGGCGCGTCGCTCTTCTTCAAGTGCGAGCACCTGCAGAAGGTGGGCGCCTTCAAGGCGCGCGGCGCGTGCAACGCCGTCTTCTCGCTCGACGACGAGACGGCGCACCGCGGCGTCGTCACGCATTCGTCGGGCAACCACGGCGCGGCTCTTGCGTATGCGGCACGCTGCCGCGGGATTCCGGCGTACGTCGTGATGCCGGAGAACGCGCCGGCGGTGAAGCAGGCGAACGTGCGCCGCTTCGGCGCGTCCGTTCGTCTGTGCGCGCCGACGGTCGCGGCGCGCGAGGCGGCCTGCGACGCGCTCGCGCGTGACACGGGCGCGACGCTGATCCATCCGTTCGACGACGCGCGTGTCATCGCGGGCCAGGCCACCGCGGCCGTCGAACTCGTCGAGGACGTCGACGGGCTCGACGCGATCATCGCGCCCTGCGGCGGCGGCGGGCTGCTCGCGGGCACGGCGATCGCCGCGACGGCGCTGCGCCCGGGGATCCGCGTGCTCGGCGCGGAGCCGGCGAATGCGGACGACGCGGCGCGCAGCTTCGCGAGCGGGCGTGTCGAAGCGCTCGCGCCCACGACGACGATCGCCGACGGCTTGCGCACGACGCTTTCGCCGCGCACGCTCGCCGCGCTGCGCACCCACGTCGGCGCCTTCGGGACCTGCAGCGAAGGCGGGATCGTGCGCGCCATGCGGATGACCTTCGAGCGCATGAAGCAGGTGGTCGAGCCGTCGTCGTCGGTTCCGCTCGCCTGCCTGCTGGAGGGGGCGCTGGACATGCGGGGGAAGCGCGTGGGTATCATCGTCACCGGCGGCAACGTCGACCTCGACCGCCTGCCGTGGCCATCCGGATAGAGCGCCCATGAACGATGCACCGCTCCTCGCCGTGCGCGGCGTCACGCTGCAATACAAGACGAAGGATCACCTCGTCACGGCGACGTATCGGGTCGATTTCAACGTCTATCGTTCCGACCGCTTCATCCTCCTCGGGCCCTCGGGTTGCGGCAAGTCGACGCTGCTGAAGGCGGTGGGCGGCTACATGAAACCGGTCGAAGGCGAGATCCGGCTCAAGGGCGAGGCGGTGACGCGCCCGGGGCCCGACCGGATGATGGTGTTCCAGGAATTCGACCAGCTCCTGCCGTGGCGAACGGTCAAGGAGAACGTGATGTTCCCGCTCCGCGCGAGCGGCCGCCTGCCACGCAAGGCGGCGGAGGAGCGGGCGCTCGAGTACATCGCGAAGGTGAACCTCACGCCGTTCGCCGACAGCTTTCCGCATACGTTGTCGGGCGGCATGAAGCAACGCGTGGCGATCGCGCGCGGCATGGCGATGGAGCCCGACATTCTGCTGATGGACGAGCCGTTCGCCGCGCTCGACGCGCTCACGCGACGCAAGATGCAGGACGAGCTCCTGGCATTGTGGGAAGGCACGCAATTCACCGTGCTGTTCGTGACGCACTCGATTCCCGAGGCAATCAAGATCGGCAGCCGCATCCTGCTCCTGTCCCCGCACCCGGGACAGGTGAAGGCGGAGCTCGACAGCCTGCCGCGCGACGCCGCGGCGTCCGCCGTCACCGCGCTCGAGCAGCGCATCCACTCGATGCTCTTCGCCGACGCGATCGAGGCGCCGGCCCCCGAGAACGTCCATGCCTGACGTTGCGCGTGCCCGCACGCCCGGCCGCGGCATGAACACGGCCGCCGCGCCGGGCGCGCGTCCCGAGATCGCGCGGGAGACCGTCGACTCGAGCGCCTTCGGCATCGTCGAGAAGCCGCTCTCGGCCTGGGAGCGCGTGCGCAACGTCGGCGCGCTGCGCAAGCTCGCGCTGCTCGTGATCCTCGCCGTGATCTGGGAGGTCTACGCCCGCTCGCTCGACAACCCGCTGCTCTTCCCCACGTTCTCGTCGACCGTCACGGCTTTCTTCAAGGGCCTGTTCGGCGGCGATCTTTTCGGCAAGGCGATGACGTCGCTCGAGGTGCTGCTGAAGGGCTATGCGGCGGGCATCGCCTGCGCGGCGGTGCTGACGGTGGTCGCGATCACCTCGCGCGTAGGCACGGATCTCCTCGAGCTTCTGACCTCCATGTTCAACCCGCTTCCGGCGATCGCCCTGTTGCCGCTCGCGCTGATCTGGTTCGGGTTGGGCGAGGGCAGCATCATCTTCGTCATCATCCACTCGGTGCTGTGGGCGGTGTCGCTCAACACGCACTCCGGCTTTCTGGGGGTGTCGAATACGCTGCGGATGGTCGGGCGAAACTACGGGCTGCGCGGCCTGCCCTACGTCGCGATGATCCTGATCCCGGCGGCGTTCCCGAGCATTCTGACCGGCCTCAAGATCGGCTGGGCGTTCGCCTGGCGCACGCTGATCGCCGCCGAGCTGGTGTTCGGCGTGTCGTCGGGGGCGGGCGGCCTCGGCTGGTTCATCTACGAGAACAAGAACCAGCTCGAGATCCCCAACGTGTTTGCCGGGCTGTTCACGGTGATCGTGATCGGCCTCATCGTCGAGAACGTCGTCTTCCGCGTCGTCGAGGCCCGCACCGTGCGTAAATGGGGCCTGCAGAGCTGACGGGCCGCGTGCGTATCGTCATCAGTGAATTCATGGACGAGGCCGCGGTGTCGGCGCTCGCCGCGCGTTTCGACGTGCGCTACGAGAGCACCCTGGTGGACCGGCCGTCCGATCTCGCGCCGCAGATGCGCGACGCCGACGCGCTGATCGTACGCAACCGCACCCTTGTCGATGCCGCGCTGCTCGACCAGGCACCGAAGCTGCGCGTCGTCGGGCGCCTGGGGGTCGGCCTCGACAACATCGACGTCGAGGCCTGCCGGGCACGCAACGTCGCCGTCATTCCGGCCACGGGCGCGAACGCGCGGGCGGTCGCCGAGTACGTGATCGCGACGGCGCTCGTGCTGCTGCGCGGCGCATACGCGTCGACGGGCGCGGTGGCCGGTGGCGCGTGGCCGCGCGCGGCGCTATCCAACGGCCGGGAGGTCGCCGGCAAGACGATCGGGCTCGTCGGGTTCGGCGGCATCGGACGGCTCACGGGCGCCCTCGCGCGCGCCATGGGCATGCAGGCGATCGGCTTCGACCCGAACGTCCCGCCTGCAGCGAGCGTGTGGCGGGACGAGGCGACGTTCCCGCGCACGCTGCCGGCGCTCCTCGCCGAGGCCGACGTCGTGTCGCTCCACGTGCCGCTTCGCCGCGAGACGCGCAACCTCATCGATGCCACGCGCCTCGCCGAGATGAAGCGCGACGCAATCCTGATCAACACCGCGCGCGGCGGGGTCGTCGACGAGCGCGCGCTCGCCGACGCGTTGCGCGCGGGCCGCATCGCGGGCGCCGCGCTCGACGTCTTCGAGCACGAGCCGCTCGGCGCGGATTCGCCGCTCGCCGGGTGCCCGAATCTCGTGCTGACGCCGCATATCGCGGGCGTCACGCGCGAGTCCAACGCGCGCGTCTCGGCGCTGATCGCGGCTCGCGTCGCCGAGGCGCTCGAGGCGGCGGGGTAGCTCGATGCCGACGCTGACGCTCGCCGAGCTCCGCGACCTCGCGGCGCGCGCGCTCCTGAGGGCGGGCGCGTCGGACGCCATGGCGCGCGATGCCGCGGACGCGCTCGTCGACGCCGAGGCGCAGGGCCTCGCCTCGCACGGCATGGCGCGCGTCGCGCAATACGCCACGCACTTGCGCAACGGCCGCGCGGATGGACGCGCCGTTCCGGTGATCGCGCACGCCCGCGGGGGTGCGGTGCTGATCGACGCGCGCTGCGGTCTCGCGTTTTCCGCGTGCCGGCTCGCCGTCGACGAGGCGATTCGCCGCGCGCGCGCGCTCGGGGTCGCCTTCGCGGGCGTCACCAATAGCCATCATTTCGGCGTCGCGGCGTGGCACCTGCAGCCGGTGGCAAGCGCCGGGATGGTGGGCCTGGCCTGCGGCAATTCGCCCGCGGCCATGCCGATGGCCGGGGGCCGGCGCGCGCTCTTCGGTACCAATCCGATCGCCGCGATCTTCCCGCGCGAGAATGCCGATCCGCTCTGCATCGACCTCTCGCTTTCGGAAGTGGCGCGCGGCAAGGTGATGGTCGCAGCGAAGGAGGGGCGCGCGATCCCGCTCGGCTGGGCGCTCGACAAGGAAGGTCATCCGACGACCGACCCGCGCGCCGCGCTCGAAGGCTCGATGCTCGCGATGGGCGGAGCGAAAGGCGCCATGCTCGCGCTCGTCGTCGAGTTGCTCGTCACCGCGCTCACCGGTGCGGCGATCGGGTTCGAGGCGAGCTCGTTCTTCGTCGACGAAGGCAACCGGCCGCGGATCGGCCAGGCGTTTCTCGTGATCGACCCCGACGCGCTCGCGGGGCGCGACGTGTATGGCTCACGCGTGGAGGCGCTCGTCCGCACCATGCTCGAGGACCCGGGCGTGCGACTGCCCGGCACGCGCCGTATTGCGCTTGCGAGGAAGGCGCAGGCACAGGGGATCGAGCTCTCCGACGCGCTGGCGGCCAACCTCCGGAGCCTCGCCGAATGAAGATCGACGCGCCCGAGATGCTTGCGCGCAGCAATCGCGTGCTGCGCACGCTCCGCGCGGGACACCGCGCGCTTCTGCGCGCGACCGGCGAGCGGCAAATGTTGCAGTCGATGTGCGAGGCGCTCCTCGAGGAGCGGCGCTACGCCGTCGTGTGGATCGGCTACGCCGAGCGGGACGACGCGAGATCGATCCGTCCGGTGGCGCACGCCGGCGATGCCGAGCATCTCGTCGCGCGCCTTGCCCTGTCGTGGGACGCGGCGCGGCCGAGCGTTTCGGGCGAGGCGATTCGCACCGGCGCGCCGTCGTTCGGACGCAGGCTGTCGAGCGATCCGTTGCTCGCGCGCTGGCGCGACGATCCCGCGCATCGAGGCTTCGGGGCGGTGAGCGCGCTGCCGTTGCGGGTGGGCGCCGAGGTCATTGGTTGCCTCACGCTCGTCGCCTACGATGCCGATGCGTTCGATCCCACGGAGGTGGCGCTGCTCGAGGAGCTCGCCGACGACATCGGCTACGGCATCGCGCACGTGCGCATGCAGGCGCGGCACGCCGAGGCCGAGCGGACGATCGAGCGGATGGCCTTCCGCGATCCGCTGACCGACCTGCCGAACCGGGCGTCGATGCGCCTCGCGCTCGCGAAGGCGCGCGAGCGCAGCCGGCCGTTTGCCGTGTTGTCGATCCACGTGGCGCATTTCGACGAGATCAGCGATGCGCTGGGGCGCGACATGGGCGATCGCCTGCTCGTCGAGGTGGCGCGCCGCATCGGGCCGCTCGCCGGCGCCGCGGACGACGCGCTCGCGCGCGTCGGCGACGACGAGCTCGTGCTGCTGCTGACCGATGTCGACGCCGAGCCGGCGTGCGACGTCGCGCGGCGCATCGTCGAGGCGCTCTTCGGGCCCATGGACTTCGCGGGGACGAAGATCGACGCGCGCAGCGCGATCGGCATCGCGCTCTATCCCGGCCACGGCGAGGATCCCGAGGAGCTCATGCGGCGCGCGAAGGTCGCGATGCATCGCGGCAGCACGCGGGGCGGCTACGCGCTCTACAGCGGCCTGCACGACGACGAGCGGCGGCGGCAGCTCGCGCTGATCGGCGACCTGCGCCGCGCGATCGACGCCGACGAGCTGCTGCTCTACTGCCAGCCCAAGGCGGACGTCGCGACGCGGCGCCTGTGCGGCGCCGAGGCGTTGATGCGCTGGCGCCACCCGCGGCAGGGCATGGTGTCGCCGACGCTCTTCGTCGGCCTCGCCGAGCACGCGGGCCTCATCACGCCGCTGACGCATTGGGTGCTCGAGGCGGCGTTTCGCGAGCGGCATCGCTGGCACCGGGCGGGCCTCGAGCAGCCGCTCGCCGTCAACGTGTCCGCGCGCGATCTGCACGATCCGCACCTCGTCGAGCGGGTGCGCGGACTGATGGCGACGTGGGGCACGCAGCCCGGCTGGATAGAGTTCGAGTTGACGGAGTCGTCGTTGATGGAGGAGCCGGAAAGCGTGATCGGGACGCTCGTGCGGCTGCGCGACCTCGGCATCGAGCTGATGGTCGATGATTACGGCACCGGCTATTCGAGCCTTCGCTATCTGCAGCAGATGCCGGTCTCGGGCATCAAGATCGACCAGTCGTTCGTGCGACGCATGCTTTCCGATGCGGATTCGGCAGCGATCGTGCGCTCGACGATCGAGCTCTGCCATGCGCTCGAGCTGCGGGCGACCGCCGAAGGCGTGGAGAACGAGTCGACGTGGCGCGCGCTCGCGGAGCTCGGCTGTGACGCCGTGCAGGGCTTCTACGTCGGCAGGCCGCTGCCGGTGGGCGAGTTCGAGGCGTGGGCAAGCGCGTCGCGGTGGGGCGGGGCGGAGAACGCGGGAAAGGCCCGGCCATGACGCCGCTGCCGCGCGGGGCGTCGCTGCTGCTCAACGTCGCGCACGCGATCGACCACATGTTCCTGCTGATCTTCGCGACGGCGGTCGGGGCGATCGCCGCCGATTTCGGCTTCGCGCGCTGGGAGGACCTGATGCCATACGGCGCCGGCGCCTTCGCGATGTTCGGCATCGGGTCGCTGCCCGCGGGGCGCCTCGGCGACCTCTGGGGCCGGCGGCGCATGATGCTCGTGTTCTTCTTCGGCATCGGCCTCTCGGCGCTCGCCGTCGCGATGACGCGGTCGGCGTGGCAACTGGCCGTCGCGCTCACGCTGCTCGGCATCTTCTCGGCGATCTACCATCCGGTCGGCATCCCGATGCTTCTGCAAGCCGCGCAACGCCCTGGGCGGACGATCGGCGTCAACGGCCTCGCCGGCAATCTCGGCGTCGCCCTCTCGGCGATGGTGACGGGCGCGCTCGTGAAGTACGTCGGCTGGAAGGCGGCGTTCGCGGTGCCCGCCCTCGTCGCGATCGCGTGCGGCATGCTCTTCGCCCGCCTCACGCCCGTCGAGGCCGTCGTGCCCGCGCGCCGCGCGCCGACGCGCGCGATGCCGGCAGGGGCCACGCTTGCGCAGGTCTTCGCGGTCCTCACGGTCGCGTCGATCTCGAGCGCGCTGGTCTTCAACTTCACCACCAACGGCAACGGCGAGCTGCTGCGCGAGCGCCTGCGCGGCATCGTCGAAGACCCGGCGGCGCTCGGGGTGCTGCTCGCCTGCGTATACGTGGCGGGCGCGCTCGCACAGGTCGCGGTCGGGCTGCTGCTCGATCGCGTGCCGGTCAAGACGCTGTATGCGGGCATCGTCGCCGTGCAGGCACCGCTGTTCCTGCTCGCGGCCTACGCGAGCGGATGGTCGCTCTACATGCTGATGATCGCATTCATGATCGTCGTGTTCGGGGCGATTCCCTTCACCGACGCCATCATCGTGCGTTATGTCGACGATCGCATGCGCTCGCGCGTGTCGGGGATGCGTCTCGCCGTCGCCTTCGGCGTGAGCTCGCTCGCGGTATGGCTGCTCGGCCCGCTCGTCAAGGCGAGCGGGTTTCGCACGCTGCTGTTGCTGATGGCGGGCATCGCCACCGTGACGCTTTGCGTGGTGCTGTTGCTGCCGCGCTCGAGCACGCGCGGCATCGGCACCGACGAATCCCCGGCCCGTGCGGCCGACTGAATCGCCAAATCGGGGTCAGACGTGAATCTCGCCTGCAAGATCCGCGTCTGACCCCGATTTCCGCGTCTGACCCCGATTTCCCGACCCCGATGACTTGCGCCGACCCTGTATTCTTGACGCGCGTCAACCGATGCGCGGAATGCGGCGCTTGATGCACCGCAGCAGGCGGTGCACGATCCGGCGCAGGGCGTAGCATTCCGATGCGGACCCGCAAAGGAGATCACCCATGAGAAGCGTCGCGGAAATTCTCAATTCCAAGGCGGACAGGGCGGTTCATACGATCGCGCGGGACGCGACGGTGTTCGACGCCGTCAAGCTGATGGCCGAGAAGAACATCGGCTCGCTCGTCGTCATGGACGGCGACGAGATCGCCGGCATCGTCACCGAACGCGACTACGCGCGAAAGATCGTACTGATGGCGCGCTCGTCGCGCGAGACGCTGGTCGGAGACATCATGACCGCCTCGGTGCTGCGCGTCAGTCCGTCGCAGCGCAGCGTCGAGTGCATGGCGCTGATGACGGATAACCGGCTGCGCCACCTTCCCGTCGTCGACGGTGGCAAGCTGGTGGGCCTCGTGTCGATCGGCGACCTCGTCAAGGACATCATCACGCAGCAGGAACTGGTGATTCGCCAGCTCGAGCATTACATCGCCGGCGAGCCGATGTAGCGCATTCGGGGACGCGCTCGCGCATCGGCCGGGTCCCGCGTCGCCGCCATGCCGTCTCGGCGGCTCCGTAACGCTCGATTGCCGGCGGCGTGCGCGCCGGTCCAACTCAATGCGGCGGGCGCCGCGCGAAACGCACGGCGTCCCGCGACACGCTGCGCGACCGCGATTCACACGGCATTTGGCCGCCCCATCACGATTCTCGTATCCTAAGCGACTTCCGCCACGACCCGGCTCCCCCGATGGAACATCGAAAGCGGCGCGTTGGCCGCAAGCCGCTCCCGCCGCTCGTCGCGTGCGCAGCGATCGTCGCAGCGCTTGCGGTGCTGAATGGCGTTCCGGTCGCGTACGCGCAGGCCACACCGGGCGCACCGCTCGTCATCGATCCGATCACGGTCACGGCGACGCGCCGCGTCGAGCGCGCCTTCGACGTGCCGGCATCGGTCGACACGATCGATGCAGCGGCGATTCGCAACGGCGAGCCGCAGGTGAACCTCTCGGAGACGCTGCCGCGCGTCCCGGGCGTGTTCGCGGCCAACCGGCAGAACTATGCGCAGGACCTGCAGATAAGCTCGCGGGGCTTCGGCGCGCGAGCGGCATTCGGCGTGCGCGGCGTTAGGCTGTATCAGGACGGCATTCCCGTCACGATGCCCGACGGCCAGGGCCAGACGGGGAGTTTCAGCCTGCTCTCCGCCGATCGCGTCGAGGTGCTGCGCGGACCGTTCTCGGCGCTTTATGGGAACGCGTCGGGCGGGGTGATCTCCGTCTTCACGGAAGATCCGCCCGCGGTGCCCTACGTCGATCTCAACGGCGGCGGCGGCAGCTACGGGACGGGCACGCTCGGCGTGAAGCTCGGCACGTCCAGCGGGCGCGTCGGTGCCGTCGCCGCGGCGAGCGAATTCGTGACCGATGGCTATCGCGAGCACTCATCGGCGCGGCGCGACCTCACCAACGCCAAGCTCGTGCTCGACGCGACGCCGGACACGCGGATCACCTTCATCGGCAACACCCAATACCAGCCGGAGACCGAGGACCCCCTCGGGCTCACCCGCGCCCAATGGGCGGCCGATCCGCGCAGCGTCGATCCCGTGGCGACCAGGTTCGACACGCGCAAGACGATCAACCAGATGCAGGGCGGCGCCGCGCTCGACCAGCGCCTGGGGCGCAAGCTGGACCTGCACGTCGACGCCTACGGCGGACGGCGCATGGTGCGCCAGTACCTCGCGTTCTCCGGGGACGGCGCCACGTCCTCGGGCGGTGTGCCCGACCTCGATCGCAACTTCGGCGGCATCGGCGCGCGCATCGTCTGGCGCGTCGATGCGCTCGGCGGGCCGCTGGCACTGACCGTCGGCGCGGACGGCGATCGCATGAGCGAACGGCGCAAGGGCTACGTGAACGTCGAGGGTGCTCTCGGCGCGCTTCGCCGCGACGAGGACGACACGGTGAAGAGCACCGACGTGTACGCGCAGGCGGAGTGGGATTTCCTGCCGCGCGTAAGCGGCACCGCGGGGATTCGCACGAGCACGGTCCGCTACGATTCGAAGGACCATTACGTCACCGCGCAGAATCCCGACGACAGCGGCAGCCGGCGCTTCGACGACACGAGCCCGGTCTTCGGCCTGGTGTTCCACGCGACCGACGACCTCAACCTGTATGCGAGCTACGGCGAGGGCTTCGAGACGCCCACCTTCGCCGAGATCGCGTACCGCAACGGCGGCAGCGGCCTCAACTTCGCGCTGCAGCCGGCGCAAAGCCGCGCGACCGAGCTCGGCTTCAAGTATCGCGCCGGTGGCCGACACCGGCTCACGGCCGCGATCTTCAACATCGACACGACGAACGAGATCGTCGTCGACAATGCGACCGGCGGGCGCACCGTCTTCAAGAACGCGGGCGCGACGCGGCGACGCGGCGCCGAGGCCGCGTGGGACGGCCGCTATCGTTACGGGCTGTCGACGCACGTCGCGCTGACGTGGCTGCGCGCCGAGTTCGAGGACAGCTACACGAGCGGCTCGTCGGTCGTGCCGGCGGGCGCGAAGCTGCCCGGCGTGCCGTCGAAGCAGGCCTATGCGGAACTGGCGTGGGTGCCCGGCCGGTGGTCGGGGCTCGACACGGCCATCGAGGTGCAGTACGTCGACAAGCTGTACGTGAACGAGCGCAACACCGATGCCGCCCCGTCGTACGCGGTCATGAATGCGCGGCTCGGCTTTGGCGGCCCGTGGGGCGCAGCCGCGACGTGGCAGGCATTCGTGCGCGTCAACAACCTGTTCGACCGCCGCTACGCGGGCTCGGTCATCGTCGGTGATTCGAATGGCCGCTACTTCGAGCCGGCGCCGGGTCGCAACTGGTTCGTGGGGGCCAATGTCGACGTCAAGCTCTGACGTCCGGCGCCGCCACACCGCGCCGACGCGCTATACGCGAACCGCGATCCTCCTCCATTGGCTGATCGCCGCGCTGGTGCTCGGGCAGTTCGGCTGGGGCTGGCTGATGCAGGAGATTCCGAAATCGCCGCCAGGGCTTCGCGCCGACGCTTTCAACTTCCACAAGTCGATCGGCCTGTGTCTTTTCGCGCTGACGCTCCTGCGGCTGGGCTGGCGACTGGCGCATCCCGCGCCGCCGCTGCCCGCGATGCCCCGCTGGCAGCGCCGGCTTGCGGGAACCACCCACGCGCTGCTCTACGTCGCGCTCGTCGTCATGCCGCTCGCGGGTTACCTCGGGTCGGTCTTCAGCGGCTATCCGGTGAAGTGGTTCGGCCTCGTGCTGCCCGCCTGGGGCGCGGACCTTCCCGACGTGAAGGAGGCGATGCGCAAGACACACCTCGTCACGAGCTTCGTCCTGCTCGGGCTCGTCTTGCTCCACGTCGCGGGCGCGCTCTATCATGCCGTGCGAAGCGACGGCGTGCTCGCGCGCATGCTGCCCGCGCGGGGCGCTCGCCCGCTGCCGCCACGTGCGCCGCGAATCGCCGCCGTCGATTGAGGAGGACGGCCTTCGCGATCAGTGGCGGGCGGCGCGCAGCGCCTGCTCGAGCACCTCCATCGTTTCGGCGTGCTTGTAGTCGCGCGCCATGTCGAGCGCGGACTTGCCGCGGTTGTCGACGAGATCGACGCGGGCGCCCGCGCTGATCAGCGCGCGCGCCGTGTCCGCGTGCCCGTACCC
>JBLMWW010000029.1:0-12028 GCA_050257435.1 Rudaea sp. | reverse complement strand
GCGCGGTGCCGCGCGTCGGCACGAGGACGCGCGCTCCGCGGCTCGTCCATTCGTCCGATGGCGCGCCGCGCAGCGGGCGTCCTAACGTGTGGCCGCAACCGATGCCACCCGAAAGGACCGCCATGAGCGAACGTCGTTACTGGATCGGAGTCGTCCCCGAAGATCACGCTGCGCAAGCGGTCGCCGACCGTTTCGTCCAGCTTCAATACGGCCGGCGCGCGCCGCTCGCGCGAATGCAGCCCGGCGATGGGCTGGCCTTCTACTCCCCGCGCGTCAGCGATCCCCACGGGGCGGCGCGGCGCGCATTCACGGCGATCGGCCGTGTCGACGACGGACAGGTCTTCGAGGTGCCGCCGCCACCCCCCGCGCCGGTCTATCGCCGAAGCGCGACCTACCTCGAAGCGTCGCCGGCACCGATCACGCCGCTGCTCGATCACCTGTCGTTCATTCGGAACAAGGCCCACTGGGGCGCGGCGTTTCGCTTCGGTGTGCTCCGCGTCCCGCGCGAGGACTTCCTCGCGATCGCGGCGGCCATGGGACGAAACGCCGCCGATTTCGCGTAACCGGTGGGTGGCGCCGGAACGTGCCTCGACATGCCTCGCGACATGCCCGCGCCACGCGGGCGGCCGCCGCAGCGATCCGCGCCGGGCGAGGCCCTCGCGAAATGCCGCGCGCTACAATCGGCGTTCCGCGGGCACGATCCCGCGCGCCGATTCGCCTCCCTCCCGTGTCGTCCAAGCGCTCGCCGCATGCCCGCGCCATGCTCGTCATGGTGGTCGCCGCCACGTGCTGGTCGTCGGGCGGTTACCTCGTCCGCCAGCTCGCGATCGTCGATGCATGGCAGATCGTGTTCTGGCGCAGCCTGTTCATGACGCTGTTCGTCGCGGGCGTTCTCGTCGCGATGCACGGCAGAGGCATGCCGCGCGCGGTGGTCGACGTGGGCGTTCCGGGGATCGTCGCCGGGACCTTCCTGGCCGGAACGTTCTTCTTCTACATCGGCTCGCTCACGCGCACGACCGTCGCCAACACCAACGTGCTCATGAGCGTTTCGCCGTTCCTGGCCGCGCTCGCGTCGCGCTTCGTCCTCGACGAGCGGGTTCCGGCGCGCACATGGGCCGCCATGTCGGTGGCGTTCGCCGGCATCGTCGTCATGTTCGCGCAATCGCTCGACGCCGGCCGGACGACGGGGAACCTGCTCGCGCTCGGGATCTCCTGCTGCTTCGCCGCGCAGCTCACGGTCCTGCGCAGGTTCCACGCGACCGTCGACATGCTGCCGCAGGTCCTCGTCGCCGGGGTCGTGTCGCTGGTCGTCGCGGCGCCCTTCGTCCCCTCGTTCGGCGCGTCGCCACGCGACCTCGCGCTGCTCGCCGTGATGGGCTGCGTGCAACTCGGCACCGGCTGCCTGCTCGCCACCGTCGCTTCGCGAAGCCTGACGGCGAGCGAGCTTTCGCTCCTCGCGCTCGTCGAGCCGATTCTCGGGCCCTTGTGGGTCTGGGTGCTGATGCGCGAGCATCCGGGCGAGGCCACGCTCGTCGGCGGCGCGATCGTGCTGTTCGCGGTGTTCGCCAACGAGGCACTGTCGGCGTGGCGCGCCCGCGCGTTGGCGTCGCCCGGCCCGGGGTCCGCTGCGCTATGATGCCCGCGGCCGAAGACACGAGGCGGGCGCCCATGAAGCAGACGTTCCTCGATTTCGAGCAGCCGATCGCCGAGTTGCAGCAGAAGATCGACGAGCTGCGCTACGTCCACGAGGACTCCGCGGTCGACATCTCCGACGAGATCGCCCGGCTCACCAAGAAGAGCCAGCAGCTCACCAGGGACATCTACGGCAAGCTGTCGGCGTGGCAGGTCGCGCAGGTCGCGCGCCATCCGCAGCGCCCGTACACGCAGGATTACATCAACGGCATGTTCGGCGATTTCCGCGAGCTGCACGGCGATCGCACGTATGCCGACGATCCCGCCATCATCGGCGGGCTCGCGCGCTTCAACGGCGGCCCCTGCATGGTGATCGGCCAGCAGAAGGGCCGCGACACCAAGGAGAAGATTTACCGCAACTTCGGCATGCCGCGGCCCGAGGGCTACCGCAAGGCGCTGCGGCTCATGAAGCTTGCCGAGAAGTTCGGCCTGCCGCTCTTCACGTTCGTCGACACGCCGGGCGCCTATCCGGGCATCGGCGCGGAGGAGCGCGGCCAGTCCGAGGCAATCGGCCGCAACCTCTACGAGATGGCGGGGCTGCGCATCCCGATCATCGTCACCGTGATCGGCGAAGGCGGCTCGGGCGGCGCACTCGCCATTGCCATCGGTGACGTCACGCTCATGCTGCAGTACGCCACCTACTCGGTCATCTCGCCCGAGGGCTGCGCGTCGATCCTGTGGAAGTCGGCCGAGCACGCCGCGGAGGCCGCCGAATCGCTCGGGATCACCGCCGCGCGCTTGAAGCAGCTCGGCATGATCGACCGCGTCGTGAACGAGCCGTTGGGCGGGGCGCATCGCGATCACGCGGCGATGATGGTGACGCTCAAGAAGGCGCTGACCGAAACGCTGCGGCAGCTTCAGGAGCAATCGATCGAGGTCTTGCTCGAGGCGCGCGAAGACAAGATCCTCGCCTATGGCCGATTCAAGGAGATCTCCGCCGGCTGACGCGACGGCGGACCCCCGCGTCCTTCAGGCCGTCTTCGACGCCCTCGCACGCGCGCTGCCGCGGGGCGGCCGCGTCGCCGTCGCGCTTTCGGGCGGACGCGATTCGATGGCGCTCCTCGACGCGACCGTGCGGGCCGCACCCGCGGCGGAAGTAGACGTTTGCGCGTTTCACGTGCATCACGGCCTCTCCGCCAACGCGTCTGCGTGGGCAGATTTCTGCCGCGAGGCGTGCGCCGGCGCCGGCGTTCCGCTGGCCGTGCGCGAGGTGGTCGTCGCACAGGCGCGCGCCTTCGGCGTCGAAGCCGCCGCACGGCGCGCACGTTACGTCGCGCTCGCCGATCTCGCCCGCGAACATCGCGTCGATGCGGTGCTCCTCGCGCACCACGCCGACGATCAGGCCGAGACGACGCTGCTCCAACTCCTGCGCGGAGCCGGCCCGCGCGGCCTCGCCGCCATGCCGGACGTCCGCGTCGCGGACGGCGTGACCTGGCTGCGGCCGCTGCTGGGTCTTTCGCGCGGCGCGCTCGAGGCGTACGTCGCGCGCCGCGCGCTTCGCCACGTGGACGACGAGAGCAACGACGACACGCGCCACCGCCGCAACGCGCTGCGCGCGGAGGTCGTTCCGGCGCTGCGCGCTCTCGCGCCGGCCTATCCGGCGCCGCTCCTTCGCGCGGCACGCCACCAGGCCGAAGCCGCCGCGCTCCTCGACGACCTCGCCGCGATCGACGCGCGCTCGATCCGCGAGGGCGCGACGCTCGACCGCGACGCGCTCGTTGCCCTCCCGGCGCCGCGCGCGCGCAATCTGCTGCGGTGGTTCCTGCGCCACCACGGCCTGCGCGCGCCATCGACGGCGCGCCTCGCCGACATGCTGCGCCAGTTCGGGCAAGCGCACGCCGATGCGCGCCTGGCGATCGCGCACGCGGGTTGCGTGCTCGGGCTGCACCGGAGCCGCATCGTCCTTTACACGCGGGCGCCGGCGGACTACCGCGCGGCCTGGACGGGCAGCGGTGCCGTGCAACTGCCCCACGGCACGCTTGCGTTCGCCGGGGCCCGCGGGACCGGCATCGCGGCCCGTCATCTGGCGGCGTGCGCCGTGACGATTCGCGCCGGCGCCCGCGGGGAACGACTTCGTCCGGCCGGGAGACAGGCGCGGCGGGCCGTGGCCGACCTGTTGCGCGAAGCGGGCGTGCCGCACTGGGAACGCCTCGCGCTGCCGCGCGTCTACTGCGGCGACGCGCTGGCCGCCGTCCCGTTCGCCGGCATCGATGCCGCGTTCGCCGCCTCTGCGGACGAGCCCGGCTTCGTCCTCGTCTGGCACCCGCGCCCGGACGCGCGCCCGATGTTATAATTTTGAATTTACTCGAATTTGTCCTCGGAGCCCCCAGATGGCGGTTGAGCGCACGCTTTCGATCATCAAACCCGATGCGGTGGCCAAGAACGTGATCGGGGAGATCTATTCCCGCTTCGAGAAATCGGGCCTCAGGATCGTCGCCGCGCGCATGCTGTGGCTGTCGCGCCAGGACGCCGAGGGTTTTTACGCCGTGCACCGGGAGCGGCCGTTCTTTCGCGATCTCGTCCACTTCATGACGACCGGCCCGGTGATGGTGCAGGTGCTCGAAGGCGAGAATGCCATCGCAAGAAACCGCGAGCTGATGGGCGCCACCGATCCGAAGAAGGCTGCGCCGGGCACGATCCGCGCCGAGTTCGCGGAATCGATCGACGCCAACGCCGTGCACGGCTCGGATGGCCCCGACACCGCGCGCACCGAGATCGCTTTCTTCTTCCCGTCGCACAACGTCTACAGCAGGTGACGGGAGGATCGCCACTCCCGATGCAGAACCTGCTCGACCTCGACCCCGAAGCCCTCGCCCGTTTCCTCGCCGAACGCGGTCAGAAGCGTTTTCGCGCCCGGCAGGTCTCGCGCTGGCTGCACCAGCGCTTCGCCGCCGACATCGCCGGCATGACCGATCTCGCGAAGTCGCTCCGTGCCGCGCTCGCGGCGGATGCCTGCATCGCGGCGCCCGCCGTGCTGCGCGACACGACGGCCGCCGACGGGACGCGCAAGTGGCTGCTCGACGCGGGCCGCGGCAACGCGGTCGAGGCGGTGTACATCCCCGAGGACGACCGCGGCACGCTGTGCATCTCCTCGCAGGCCGGCTGTGCGCTCGATTGCGCGTTCTGCTCGACGGGACGCCAGGGCTTCAATCGCAACCTCACGACCGGAGAGATCGTCGGGCAGTTGTGGCATGCGAACCGCGCCCTCATCGCCGACGGCGTCGGGTCGACCCAAGGCGCGAGTCCCGGTCCCCGGGTCGAGGCGGGACGGGCGCCGATCACCAACGTGGTCCTGATGGGCATGGGGGAGCCGCTCGCGAACTTCGACAACGTCGTGCCCGCGCTGCGCCTGTTCCTCGACGACCATGCCTACGGGCTGTCGCGGCGGCGCGTCACGCTCTCGACGTCGGGCCTCGTGCCGTGGATCGACCGCCTCCGGGACGCGTGCCCGGTCGCGCTCGCGGTGTCCTTGCACGCGCCGACGGACGACCTGCGCGACCGGCTCGTGCCGATCAACCGCAGGTATCCGCTCGCGAGCCTGATGGCGGCATGCGTGCGCTACCTCGAGCGCGCGCCGCGCGACTTCGTCACCTTCGAATACGTGATGCTCGACGGCGTCAACGACCAGCCCGCGCACGCGTCGGCGCTGATCGCGCTCGTGCGCGACGTGCCCTGCAAGGTCAATCTGATCCCGTTCAACCCGTTTCCCGACAGCGGCTTCGCGACGAGCCCGCGCGAGCGCATCCGCGCGTTCGCGCATGCGTTGCAGGATGCCGGCATCGTGGCGACAATTCGCAAGACGCGCGGCGACGACATCGCCGCCGCGTGCGGGCAGCTCGCGGGCCAGGTGCACGATCGCACCAAGCGCAGGCTCGCCGCGCGCATTCCGCTCGCCGTCGCCCGCCAAGGACCGGGACCCGCCGCATGATTCGCCTTGCATCGAACCTGCTCGTCGTCATCGCGCTCGCGCTCGCCGGCTGCGCCACGAAGCCCGCCGCGCCCGCGCCGGCGCCCGCGCCCGAGTTGCCGCCGGTCAAGGCGCAGGAAGCAACGCCCGAACAGCGCGCGCACATTCGCACCGAGCTCGCCGCGGGCTATTACGCGCGCGGGCAGATGGACATCGCGCTGCAGGAGCTCGGCAACGCCAAGGCGCTCGACCCGAACTACGCGAAGATCTACGACGTCTACGGCCTCGTCTACGCGATGCTGGGCGAGCGCGCGAAGGCCGAGGAGAATTTCAGGCAGGCCATCACGCTCGCCCCCGACAACTCGGAATTCCGCGAGAACTGGGGGGCGTATCTGTGCGCGACGGGCCGCGAGCGTGAGGCGATGCCCGAGTTCGAGCGCGTCCTGAAGGACCCGCTCTACAAGACACCCGAGATCGCGCTCATCAATGCCGGCAAGTGCAGCGCCGCGCTCGGGGACACGCAGGCCGCCGAGGACTACCTGCGGCGCGCGCTCGTCGCGTCGCCGGGCAATGCGACTGCCGCGTACAACCTCGCGCTCCTCGCGTACCGTCAGTCGCGCGCCGGCGAGGCGCGCGTCTGGATGCGCCAGGTGATGCAGCTCGCGCAGCCGCCCGCCGAGGCGCTCTATCTCGGCTACTGCATCGAGCGCAAGAACGGCGACCCCGAAGCCGCCCGATCGTACGAATCGCAATTGAAGAACCGCTGGCCCGATTCGCCGGAAGCGAAGGCGCTCGCCCGCGGAGGCTGCGAGTGACGGGCACGGTCGACGCCGAAGCGGGCGGACGGCCCACGGCCGGCGCGAAGCTGCGTGCGGCGCGCGAGGCCGCGGGGTTGTCGGTCGATGCCGTCGCGCAACAGCTCAAGCTCGCGCCGCGCCAGGTGAAAGCGCTCGAGGACGACGACTGGCAGCGGCTGCCGGGGCGCACGTTCGTGCGCGGGTTCGCGCGCAATTACGCGCGCTTCGTGCGCCTCGACCCCGAGGCGGTGCTGGCACTCCTGCCCGCGCCGGAAACCACGCCCGCGCTCGAGCGCCCGGCCCTCGCCGCGTCGCCCCGCGCGATGGGCGAGATCCCCGTCGAGCGCGTGGCGAGGCCTTCGGCGCTGCGGTGGCTGATCCCGCTGCTCGTCATCGTCGTGATCGCTTTCGGAGGCTACGAATTCATGCGCGCGCCGGCGCAATTCCTCGCGCGCTTCGACATCCCGGGGCTGCGGAGCGAGCCGCCTGCGGCACCGGCGGTCCCGGTCGCCGCGACGCCGCTATCCGACGCTCCCGCCGCGGCGGGAGCGTCGGCCGCGACCGACGGTGCGACCACGCCGCTGCCCCGTCCGGCCGGCGCAGCGCCGGCCGGGCCCACCGCGTCGACGACGTCGTCATCGGAGATCTCGGCGACCACGTCACCGGGTGACGCGACGCCGGCGCCTCTGCCCGGGGGCGCGAGCGCACCGACGTCGACCTCGGACGCGAGCGTGGCCGCACCCGCGAGCACCCCCGATGCGAAGGCGCCGGCACGCGCGGCGGCTCCAGCCACCGAGGCGTCGCTCGTGCTGACGTTCAAGGGCACGTCGTGGGTCGAGGTCAAGGACGCGCACGGGCGCGTGGTCGTCCAGATGACCGGCGGCCCTGGCATGACGCAGACGGTGTCGGCGGTGCCGCCGCTCGAGCTCGCGCTCGGGAACGCACCGCAGGTCGAGGTGAGCTTCCGCGGCCAGGTGCTCGACCTTTCGCCATACATGCGCGGCAGCGTCGCGCGCGTCGCGCTCAAATGAGCCTGCGGGCACCCGCGATCGAACGCGCGCCGATCGAACGGCGCGCGAGTCGTCGCGTCGTCGTCGCAGGCGTGGCGATCGGCGGCGGCGCGCCGATCGTCGTGCAGTCGATGACGAACACCGACACCGCGGACGTCGCCGCCACCGTGACGCAGGTGCGCGCGCTCGCCGAGGCCGGCTCCGAGCTCGTGCGCATCACCGTCAACACGAGCGAAGCCGCCGCGGCTGTGCCCGAGATCCGGCGCCGCCTCGACGACGCCGGCTGCCGGGCGCCGCTGATCGGCGACTTCCACTTCAACGGCCACAAGCTGCTCGCCGAAAACCGCGAGTGCGCCGACGCGCTCGCCAAATGGCGCATCAATCCGGGCAACGTCGGCAGAGGCAGCAAGCGCGATGCGCAGTTCGCGTCGCTGATCGAACTCGCGATCGAGCACGGCAAGCCCGTGCGGATCGGCGTCAACTGGGGGAGCCTCGACCAGGCGCTCCTCGCGCGGATGATGGACGACAACGCGCGCGCGACGCAGCCCGCGTCCGCCGACGCCGTGATGCGCGAGGCGCTCGTCGCCTCGGCGCTCGACAGCGCCGCGCAGGCGGAAGCGCTCGGCCTTTCGGGCGACCGCATCGTGCTCTCGTGCAAGGTCTCCGACGTGCAGGACCTGATCGCGGTCTACGGCGCGCTCGCGCGCCGCTGCGATTACCCGCTGCATCTGGGGCTCACCGAAGCCGGGATGGGCAGCAAGGGCATTGTCGCGTCGACGGCGGCGATGGCCGTGCTGTTGCAGCAGGGGATCGGCGACACGTTGCGCGTATCGCTCACGCCCGAGCCGGACGGCGATCGCACGCGTGAAGTCGTCGTCGCGCAGGAAATCCTGCAGACGATGGGACTGCGCTCGTTCACGCCCCTTGTCGCGGCCTGCCCCGGCTGCGGGCGCACGACGAGCCGCTATTTCCAGGATCTCGCCGGGCGCATCCAGGCGTTCCTGCGCGCATCGATGCCGCAATGGCGCGAGCGCTATCCCGGCGTCGAGGCAATGCGTGTCGCGGTCATGGGCTGCGTCGTCAACGGCCCGGGCGAGTCGAAGCTCGCGAACGTCGGCATCTCGCTGCCGGGCACGGGCGAGACGCCGGTCGCGCCGGTCTACGTCGACGGGCAGAAGACGGTGACGCTCAAGGGCGAGCGCATCGCCGAGGAATTCCAGGAGATCGTGATCGACTACGTGCGCGCGACCTACGGCGGCGAGCCGAGGTCGGCGGCGCTCGCGCCTTCGCGCAGGACGATCCCGCTCAAGGTCGAGGCCGGGGCGGATTAGCGGTGTCTCGTCGCTGATTCGCGACCGCCCCAGCAAGGAAACCTGACACCGATGGCAACGGCACTCCAGGCCGTGCGCGGCATGAACGACGTGCTTCCCGACGAGGCGCCGCTATGGCAGCGCTTCGAGGACGCGGCGCGCACGGTGTTCGAGCGCTACGGCTACCGCTACCTGCGCGTGCCGCTGGTCGAGCCGACGCCGCTTTACGTGCGCAGCATCGGCGAGCACACCGACGTCGTCGAGAAGGAGATGTACACGTTCGAGGACAAGCTCAATGGCGAGAGCCTGACGCTGCGCCCCGAGGCGACCGCGGGCATCGTGCGCGCGGCGATCGAGCACAACCTGCTCTACGATCGGCCGCTTCGCGTATGGACCGGCGGGGCCATGTTCCGCCACGAGCGGCCGCAGAAGGGACGCTACCGGCAGTTTCACCAGCTCGACGTCGAGGCGCTGGGCTTCCCGGGACCGGACGTCGACGTCGAACAAATCGTGATGCTCGCCCGGCTGTGGCGCGCGCTCGGTCTCTCGGGGCTCTCGCTCGCGGTCAACTCGATCGGCGATCCCGGCGAGCGCCGCGCGCATCGGGCCGCGCTGATCGCGCATTTCGAGCGAAACGCCGACGTCCTCGACGACGACGCGAAGCGGCGCCTTCACGCCAATCCGCTGCGCATCCTGGACAGCAAGCATCCGCCGTTGCAGGAAGCGATCGCCGCCGCGCCGCGCCTGCTCGACGGCCTCGGCCCCGCGTCGCGCGCGCACTTCGAGGGCGTGTGCGCGCTGCTCGACGAGGCCGGCATCGCCTACACGATCGAGCCGCGGCTCGTGCGCGGCCTCGACTACTACAACCGCACGGTGTTCGAGTGGGTCACGCACGCGCTGGGCGCGCAGGGCACCGTCGCCGGCGGCGGCCGCTACGACGGCCTGTTCGCCGCGCTCGGCGGCAAGCCGGCGCCGGCGTGCGGCTTCGCGATCGGCGTCGAGCGGATGATCCTGCTCCTCGCCGCGCACGGCAGGGTCGCCGCCGCGGCTCCTGACGCGTACGTCGTGCACGCGGGCGAGCGCGGCAGCGCGCTTGCGCGCCGCGTCGCCGAGACGCTGCGCGATCACGGCGCGTCGATCGTGCTGAACGCCGGCGGCGGCAGCTTCAAGTCGCAGATGAAGCGGGCCGACGCGAGCGGCGCCCGGCTCGCCGTCATCGTCGGCGACGACGAGGCGGCGGCGGACAGCGTCGCGATCAAGCATTTGCGCGAGGGCGGCGATCAGATCTTCGTGCCGCTGCCGGACCTCGTCGCCCGCTTCGCCGCGCTCAACACCCCCAAGGACGAATATGGCTGCGTATGACCTAGAGGAGCAGGAAAAGATCGAGGACCTGAAGGCGTGGTGGACGCGCTACGGCGGGGCGGTCACGGTGGCGCTCGTCCTCGGCTGCCTGGTGATCGTCGGCATCCAGGGCTTCCGCTGGTACATGGGCAAGCGCGCCGAGGATGCATCGGTGCTCTACAGCGCGGTTTCCGAGGCGGCGCGCACGAAGGATGCGGCCAAGGCGAAGGACGCGATCGCGCAGATCGAGGACCGTTATGCCGGAACCGCGTATGCGCCGCGCGCGGCGCTGCTCTACGCGAAGATGCTCTACGACGCGGGCGACCGCAACGGCGCGAAGGGCCAGCTTACGTGGGTCGTCGAGCACTCCGCCGAAGAGGAGTTGCAGGCGATTGCGCGCTATCGTCTCGCGCAGGTGCAGATCGACGAGAAGCAGTACGACGCGGCCCTCGGGACGCTCGATGCCAAGCACCCCGCGCCGTTCGACGGGATGTTCGCCGACCTGCGCGGCGACGCGCTCGCCGCGGCCGGCCGCACGGCCGACGCGCGCAGCGCATACGAGCTCGCGCTGGCGAAGCTCGACGCCAAGTCGCCCTACCGCAATTTCGTGCAGGTGAAGCACGACGCGCTGGGTCCCGCGCCGGCGCCGGTGGCCGAAGCGGGCACGCCGGGCGCGCCCAAGGTCGGTGGGCAAGGCGCCGCGCCTTCCGGCGCCAAGGAAGCCGGTGCGGCCGCCGCCACGCCGGCGAAGTCGGTCGCGCAAGGCGGAGCGCCCAAATGACGCGAGCGCTGCGAAACTGCTGCGCCGTCGTCGCCACGCTGACGCTCGCCGGATGCGCGACGCTGTCCGAATCGCCGCTCACCTCGTGGATGACGTCGATCCCGGCACCCTCGTTTGCATGGCTTCTGGGCAGCAGTCACAAGCCGGGGCCGCTGCCGCCCCTCGAGCCGAGCGTGACGCCGCGCATCGCATGGCAACAGGGCGTAGGCAAGGCCGCGCCCGGGCTCGCGCCCGCCATCACACCGTCGGCGATCTACGCGGCCGCGATCGACGGCACGCTGGTGCGGCTCGATCCTGCGACGGGCCGCGTCGACTGGCGGGTGAGCGCCGGCAAGCCGCTTTCCGCGGGGCCCGGCGCGGACGACGAACTCGTCGTCGTCGGCACGGCGAAGGGCGACGTGCTCGCGTTCGGCACCGACGGCAAGGCGCGCTGGACCGCGAACGTGTCGAGCGAGGTGATCGCGCCTCCGCGCGTGGCCGACGGGATGGTCCTCGTCTTCTCCGGGGACGGACGCATCTACGGGCTCGCGGGCGCCGACGGCAAGGTCGTATGGGTGGATCCGCACAACAATCCGCCGCTCACGGTGCGTAACGCGGCCGGCGGGGTCGTCTATCGCGGCGGACTCTTCATCGGCACCGCCGGCGGGCGACTGTTGGCCATCGACACGAAGACCGGGGCGCTCGGCTGGGACGGGACGGTTGCGACGCCGAAAGGCGCGACCGAGCTCGAGCGCATCGCGGACGTGACAAGCCAGCCCTACGTCGACGACAGGCAGGCCTGCGCCGCTGCGTACCAGGGCCGCGTCGCGTGCTTCGACACCGTGCGCGGCACGCTGATCTGGACGCGCGACATATCGAGCCTCGCCGGCATCACGGCGGACCGCGATCGCCTATACGTCGTCGACGACAAAGGCGCCGTGCAGGCGCTCGATCGCACGAACGGCGCGTCGATCTGGAAGCAGGACGACCTCGCCAAGCGCCGCATCGGCGGTCCGCAATTGATCGGCGACGACATCGGCGTCGTGGACGTCGAGGGTTATCTCCACCTCCTTTCGCGCACCGACGGCAAGTACGTCGGGCGTCTTGCGACCGACGGCAGCCTCGCGACGACGCAGCCCGCGCCGCTCGGCGGCGGTATCGTGTGGCAGTCGGAGAAGGGGACGGTTTATTCGGTGGGAGCGCGCTAGGGA
>JBLMWW010000028.1:0-23538 GCA_050257435.1 Rudaea sp. | reverse complement strand
CTGCGCCAGGGCATCCGGCCCGACACGCTGCTCCTGATCGGCCAGTTCGACCATTGGGCGACGCCGTTCGCGAAGGATTTCGGCGTACCCAGCCTAAACGCGCTCGCGACGATGTCGATGGCGCTCACCGATGCGACGGGATCGGGCGCCGACATCGTGCGCGTGAGCCTCACGAAGGCGGCCGCATGAGCGCGCCGGGCCGCCCCAGGACATCGGCGCGCGCGGGGCGAAGCCGAGGCTCGAAGAGCGCGGCCGCGCGCGCCGATGCGAGGCCGACGCCTGACGAGGGGCATATCAGGATGGCGCAAGGAGGCCGAGGCGAATCAGTCCCGCAGCGCGAAGCGCGGAGGGCAAGCCAGTGACGCGCTACGCGATGGTCGCGGACCTGCGGCGCTGCATCGGTTGCCAGACCTGCACGGCCGCGTGCAGGCACGCGAACGCCACGCCGCCCGGCGTGCAATGGCGCCGGGTGCTCGACCTCGAGTTCGGGGAATACCCCGACGTGCAGCGCGCGTTCGTGCCGACGGGCTGCCAGCACTGCGACGATCCGCCGTGCGCCGACGTCTGTCCGACGACCGCGACGCGCAAGCGCGAGGACGGCATCGTCACGATCGACTACGACCTCTGCATCGGCTGCGGGTACTGCATCCTCGCGTGCCCGTACCAGGCGCGCTTCAAGACGCCGAAGCCGGTCTTCGCGTACGGCAAGCCGATGGAGAACGAGGCTGCGCGGCGCGACGACGCGCGGCTCGCCGTCGCGACCAAGTGCACGTTCTGCGTCGAGCGCATCGATGCGGGCATCGCCGACGGACGGACACCGGGGGTCGATCCGGAGGCGACGCCGGCGTGCGTCAACTCATGCATCACGCAGGCGCTCGCCTTCGGCGATCTGGACGACTCCCAGAGCAACGTGTCGCAGCTTCTCGCCGAGAACCAGCACTTCCGGATGCACGAGTCGCTCGGCACCGGACCGGGGTTCTACTACCTGTGGGACCGCAAGCGCACGGGCGCGCGCAGCGACGCCGAAGAGGAGGCGGCCGCAACGTGAGCAACGGCGCAGCACCGATGCGGCAGGCATCCTGGGACGCGCGCGCGGCGGCCAACTTCGTCTGCGGCGGCGCCGGCGCGGGCGTTATCGTGTCGACCGCATTCGCCGCTGCCGGCGCGCGCACGACGAGCGCGTTGCTCGTCTGTGGGGCCGCGCTCGTGGCGACGGGCCTCGCCTGCGTCTGGTTCGAGATCGGGCGGCCGCTTCGCGCGCTGAACGTCTTCCTTCACCCGCGCACATCGTGGATGTCGCGCGAAGCGTTCGTCGCGACGCTGCTCCTGCCCGCTGCGTTGCTGGCCGCCTGGCGCATCCCGGGGATGCTCGCCGCGGCCGTCGCGCTCGCGCTCGCATTCGTCGCATGCCAGGGCAGGATGCTGCAGGCATCGCGCGCGATCCCGGCCTGGCGCGAGCCGCTCGTCGCGCCGATCGTCGTGACGACGGGTCTCGTCGAAGGCGGCGGGCTCGTGGTGGCGGCGACGGCCGCGCTCGGCAGCGGGGCATCGATCGCGCTGGCGCTCTTCGCTGCGCTCGTGGTTTTGCGCGCGCTCGGGTTCGTCGCCTACCGGCGCACGCTCGCGACGGTCGGCGCGACCCACGCGCGCGCCGCATTGGAGCCCGCGGGGCGCCTCCTGCTCGTCGCCGGCACGCTGCTGCCGCTCGCGCTCGTCGCGCTCGCGGCGCTCGATGGCCTTGCGTCGGCGCCGGCGCGCGCCGCGCTCGTCGCGGCGGGGCTCGCCGCGGCCGCGGCCGGATTCCATTTCAAGTACACGCTGATCCTGCGCGCGGGCTTCGTGCAGGCGGTGGTGCTCGCGCATCTTCCGGTGCGCGGCGCGCGTCGATAACGCCGGAAAGCGAGTCGATCATGGGTGCGATCACGATGGCGGAAGTGGGCGTGGGCACGCCGAAATATCTGCATGCGCAGGTGGAGACGATGCCCCGCGAGCGGCTCGCGGCGCTGCAGCTCGCGCGCCTCAAGGCCACGGTCGCGGAGGCGTACGCGCGCGTGCCGCTGCATCGCGAGCGGCTCGACGCGCTCGGCATCGATGCGACGGCGATCGAAAGCCTCGACGACCTGGGCCACCTGCCATTCACCGTCAAGGCCGACCTGCGCGACCATTATCCGTTCGGCATGTTCGCGCGCACGCCGGCGGCGCTCGCGCGGCTGCACGCTTCGTCGGGAACGACCGGCAAGCCGACGGTGGTGGGTTACACGCGGGGCGATCTCGACACCTGGTCGGATCTCATGGCGCGCTCGCTGTTCTGCGCGGGCGCCCGTCCCGGCGACATCGTGCACAACGCTTACGGCTACGGGCTTTTCACCGGCGGCCTCGGCGCGCACGCGGGCGCGGAGCGTCTCGGCGCCGTGGTCGTGCCGGTGTCGGGCGGGTCGACCGAGCGGCAGGTCGCGCTGATCGTCGACTTCGGCGCGCGCGTCCTTTGCGCCACGCCCTCGTATGCGCTCGCGATCGCGGAGGTCGCCGAGCAGCAGGGCGTCGACCTCACGCAAAGCGAGCTCGCGGTCGGACTGTTCGGCGCCGAGCCGTGGAGCGCGGCGATGCGCCACGAGATCGAGGCGCGCCTCGGGCTCACGGCGGTCGATGTCTACGGGCTCTCCGAGATCATGGGGCCGGGCGTCGCATGCGAATGCGAATGCCAGGCGGGATTGCACGGCTGGGAGGACCACTTCCTGTTCGAGGTGATCGATCCGGAATCCGGCCTTCCGGCGCCCGAGGGGCAGTTGGGCGAGCTGGTGATCACCACGCTCACGAAGGAAGCGCTGCCGATGATCCGCTACCGGACGCGCGACATGACGCGGATCACGAGGGATACTTGCGACTGCGGCCGCACCCACCTGCGCATCCTGCGCGTGACCGGACGCAACGACGACATGCTGATCATCCGTGGCGTCAACGTCTATCCGTCGCAG
This sequence comes from Rudaea sp., assembly GCA_050257435.1. Lineage (GTDB taxonomy): Bacteria > Pseudomonadota > Gammaproteobacteria > Burkholderiales > Casimicrobiaceae > VBCG01. The sequence goes on along the minus strand of JBLMWW010000028.1, from coordinate 20,563 downwards.
GTCGAGGCGGTGCTGGTCGGCCGCCCGCGCGTCGCGCCGCACTACCAGCTCGTCGTGGAGCGGCGCGGCAGCCTCGACCACGTTACGCTCGAGGTCGAGGCGCAACCCGGCGTGGCCGCCGCGGACTTCGCCTGGCTCGGGAACGACGTCGCGCATCACGTGAAGTCGCTCGTCGGCATCACCGTCGACGTGATCGTGAAGCGGCCGGGCGACATCCCGCGCTCGCAGGGCAAGGCCGTGCGCGTGCGCGACCTGCGGCCGAAAGGTCCCTAGCATGAAACATCCCCCCACACTCGCTGCGCTCGCTGCCCCCCAGGGGGCGGGCCAGTCGCTTGGGGCGGCCCGGCGCGACTGAGATGGCCAAGCGACTGCTCTCGATCACCGTCAACGGCCGTGCGCGCGAGGACGCCGTCGGCGATGGCACGCTGCTCGTCGATTACCTTCGAGATACGGCGGGATTGACCGGCACCAAGCAGGGCTGCGACGGCGGCGAATGCGGCGCATGCACCGTGCTCGTCGATGGCGAGCCGCGTCTTGCCTGCATCACGCTCGCCGCGAGCGTCGAGGGCCGCCGCGTCGAGACGATCGAGTCGCTGGCCGAAAGCGGCCGGATGAGCCGGCTGCAGCGGGCGTTCCACGAGCGCCTCGGCACGCAATGCGGCTTCTGCACGCCGGGAATGATCATGAGCGCCGAAGCGCTTCTGCGCCGCAATCCCGCACCGAGCGAGGCGGAGATCCGTGCGGCGCTGGGCGGCAATCTCTGCCGATGCACGGGCTACGTGAAGATCGTCGAGTCGGTGCAGAGCGCGTGCGTGGCGGCGCTGGAGGACTGACACGATGGACACGCGCGTGAACGCCGTTGCGCCCGACGCCATGCGCGAGCGAAGCATCGGCAAGGCCACGCCGCTCATCGACGGCATCGAGAAGGTCACCGGCCGCGCCCGCTACACGGCCGACCTCCCCGTCGGCGAGGCGCTCGTCGGCGTCATCCTGAGAAGTCCCGTCGCGCACGGCGTGATCCGCGGCATCGACACCACGCGCGCGCGTGCGCTTCCGGGCGTGCGCGCCGTGATCACCGGCGAGGATTTCGCTGCGCCCTACGGGGTCATTCCGATTGCGCAAAACGAGTGGCCGCTCGCGCGCGAGCGCGTGCGCTACCGTGGCGAGCCGGTCGCCGCCGTCGCGGCCGTGGACGTCGCCACGGCACAGGCCGCGCTGGCGGCGATCGAGCTCGACATCGTGGCATTGCCGGCGTATTTCAGGGCCGCCGACGCGCGCGCCGAGGACGCGGTGCCGCTGCACGAGAAGAAGCCCGGCAACGTCGAGCGCGAGGTCGACCAGACGTTCGGGGACGTCGCCGCCGGCTTCGCCGCGGCGGACGTCGTGCGGGAGCGGACGTTCCACTACGCCGAGGTCGCGCACGGGCAGATCGAGCGCAATTGCGCGATCGCGAGCTACGAGCCCGAGCTTGGCCGCCTCACGAGCCAGTCGACGACGCAGGTGCCGTACTACCTGCACCTCACGCTCGCGCAGTGCCTCGGCATGGACAGTGCGCAGGTGCGCGTCGTCAAGCCGTTCGTGGGCGGCGGCTTCGGGCACCGCGTCGAACCGCTGAATTTCGAGATCGTGAATGGCGCGCTCGCGCGCGCGGCAGGCGGGACCGTGCGCATGGAGCAATCGCGCGAGGACAGCTTCCTCACGCATCGCGGCCGCCCGGAAACCGACATCCGCCTGAAGCTCGGCATGAAGCGCAGCGGCGAGATCACCGCGGTCGACTGCGAGATCGTGCAGCGCGGCGGCGCGTACGGCGGGTACGGGCTGGTCACGATCCTCTATGCCGGGGCGCTGCTGCACGCGCTCTACAAGGTCGGCGCGGTGCGCTATCGCGGCTTTCGCATCTACACCAATACGCCGCCGTGTGGCGCGATGCGCGGGCACGGCGCCGTCGACGCGCGTCACGCGTTCGAGGCGCTTGTCGACGAGATGGCGGCGGAGCTCGGGCTCGATCCGTTCGCCGTGCGCCGCGCCAACCTGATCGCGCCACCTTACCGCACGCTGAACGACCTGCAGGTGAATTCGTACGGCATACCGGAATGCCTCGAATGGGTCGAGCAGGCGTCGGGCTGGCACGAGCGGCGCGGGCGGCTGCCGCGCGGACGCGGCCTCGGCCTCGCCTGCTCGCATTACGTCTCGGGCTCGGCGAAACCGGTGCACTGGAGCGGCGAGCCGCACGCCGTCGTCAACCTCAAGCTCGATTTCGACGGCAGCATCACGCTCCTGACCGGCGCCGCCGACATCGGACAGGGCAGCTCGACGCTCCTCGCGCAGGTCGCCGCCGAAGTGCTGATGCTGCCGCTGGCGCGCATCCGCGTCGTGGCCGCTGACAGCGCGCTCACGCCGAAGGACAACGGCTCCTACTCCTCGCGCGTGTCGTTCATGGTCGGCAACGCCGCGTTGCGCGCGGCGCAGGCGTTGCGCGACGTGCTCGTCGCTGCGGCGGCGAGGAAGCTCGACGTGCCGCCCGCGCAAATCGAGTGGCTGGGCGAAGGCTGCCGCGTGCCGGGCAGCGAGCGCGGCCTGGACTTCGCGTCGGTCGTGACCGCCGCGCTCGCCGACAGCGGAACGCTCACCGTCAAGGGGACCTGGTCGGCGCCGCCGGAAACGCAGGGCGGCAAGTTCCGCGGCGCGGCGGTCGGCTCGTCGGCCGGATTCTCGTACGCGGCGCAGGTCGTCGAGGTGAGCGTCGACGAGGACACCGGCGCGGTGAAGATCGAGCGCGTGTGGGTCGCGCACGATTGCGGCTTTGCCATCAATCCGCTCGCCGCGACGGGGCAGGTGCAGGGCGCCATCTCGATGGGCATGGGACAGGCGCTCTCCGAAGAGACGCAATATCACGAGGGGCTCGCGCTGCGCCCGAATTTCCTCGACTACCGCCTTCCGACGAGCGTCGAATCGCCTCCCATCGACGTGCATCTCGTAGAAAGCCACGACCCGCTCGGGCCCTTCGGCGCGAAGGAAGCGAGCGAGGGCGCGCTGCACGGATTCCCCCCGGCGCTCACGAACGCCATCGCGGACGCGATCGGCATTCGGCTCACCGGGCTTCCCGCCACTCCCGACCGCGTGCTCGACGCGATCGTCGAGAAGCGCCGTGCGCAGCGCCTCGCCGCGGCGCGCGCGAAAAAGCGCAGCTGACATGGATACGATGCCGGCATTCGAATTGCGGCGCGCGACGAGCGTCGCCGAGGCGGCAGCGTGGCTCGCGGCGCCGAACGCGCGTGTCATTGCCGGCGGGACCGACCTCGTGCCGAACCTGCGGCGCGGGCTCGAGCAGCCGGCGACGCTCGTCGACGTGAGCGGCATCGCCGGAATCGACGCGATCGACTGGGACGCTTCGCCGCGCTTGATCGGCGCCGGCGTGACCCTCGCGTGGCTCGCGGACGACGCGCGCATCGCAGCGGAATACCCCGCCCTCGCGCAGGCCGCCGCGGAGGTGGCGGCGCCCGCGCATCGCGCTGCGGGCACGGTGGGCGGCAACCTGTGTCTCGACACCCGCTGCGTGTTCTACAACCAGAGCGCGTGGTGGCGTGCGGCGAACGGCTTTTGCTTGAAGCGCGGCGGCGACACCTGCCACGTCGCGCCGCAAGGCGAGCGCTGCCACGCGGCGTTCAGTGGGGACCTCGCGCCGGCGTTCCTGGTGCTCGGCGCCGAGGTGGAGATCGTCTCGGCGCGGGGCAAGCGAAGGCTGCCGCTCGCGGCGCTCTATCGCGACGACGGGGCGGCGCACCTGACGCTCGAGAAGGACGAATTCGTCGTGGCCGTGCGCGTGCCGCCCGCGGCGGCGGGCAGCATGTCGGCGTATCGCAAGGCGCGCGTGCGCGGCAGCTTCGATTTCCCGCTCGCGGGCGTGGCGATGGCGCTCACGCTCGACGGGGCACGCATCGCCGGCATCCGCGTCGCGCTCACCGGAACCAATTCGCATCCGCTCGCGCTCGCCGGCACGGAGGCGCTCGTCGGGAACACGATCGACGATGCGGCGGCCGCCGCGCTCGGCAAGCTGGTCGCCAAGCAGGCGAGTCCGATGCGGACGACGGCGATGGCCTCGAACTATCGCCGGCAGGTGGCGTCCGTGATGGCGCAGCGCCTCTTGCGCGAGCTTGGCGGGGCCTAGGATGAAACGTGCCCCCGCGCTCGGTGCGCTCGCTGCCCCCCAGTGGGCCCGTCGGTGGCTTGGGCCGGCCCGCGCGCGGACGAACAAGCGATGACCGGCCCTCGAGGCCGCCCGCCGCACGGCGAGACGGACGCCATCCCCCGCGCGGCGGCAACGCTGCGCTGGCGCTGCATGTCGTGCGCGAAGGTCAGCGAGGGCTTCGCGTTCGCCTATCGCGCGTGCCCGGCGTGCGGCGCGCCCCTCTTGCCGCTGGAGCCCGCGCTCGTCGACGACGCGACGGCGATCGGGGCCCTGCGCAAGGCCTTCGAGATCGAGCTCGGCGGTCAGGCCTTCTACCATCGCGCCGCGGCGAGCACGAGTCACGCGATGCTGCGCACGCTCTTCGAGCGCCTCGCGGCGATGGAGCGCCAGCACATGGACCTGCTCGCGCAACGCTATCGCGTCGACCTGACGCCGGTGCACGACGCGTACGCGATCGACTGCGCAGCGGTGTTCGCAGGCGTTTCGCCGGACGTACGCGACGCGGACGACCTGTTCGACATCGCGATCGGCATCGAGCGGCGCGCCGCCGAGTTCTTCGAGGCGAGCGCGCAGAGCGCGGAGCCGGGATCGGCCACGCAAGCGCTCTATCGCGAATTGGCGGCGGAGGAGCGCGAGCACGCCGCATTGCTGCGAGCCGAGCACGCGGGCTGGTGGACCGGGCGGCCGGCGCTGCTCGAATCGCGCCCGTCGCCGGCATCGGGCATCGCCGAGGTGTTGAGCGCGCCGATGAACGCAGCGGACGTCGTGCTCGCCGAGCATGCCGCGGAGCGCGTCGCGCTCGTTTGCGGCGCCGAGCAGGTCACGCGCGGAGAGTTGCGCGATCTCGTTGCGCGCGCCGGCGCGGCATGGCGCGCGCGCGGCCTCGCGCGTGGCGATCGCGTCGCCGTCAAGCTCAGCGATGGCATCGACTGGATCGTCGCCTATTTCGGCGCGATCTGGGCCGGCGGCGTCGCGGTGGGCGTCAATCCCCGCGTGCCGGCGCCCGAGTGGCGCGCGATCCTCGACGCTGCGGGCTTCCGCTTCATTCTCGCCGAGCGCGGCGACGACACGCCTGCGCCGTTCGATGCGCAGCGCGTGGCGCGGGACGACTGGCGTGCGACGCTCGCGCATGGCAGGCCGTGCGAAGCGGAACCGATGCGGCCCGACGATCCCGTGTTGTGGGTGCATTCGTCGGGAACGACCGGCCGGCCGAAGGCGGTCGTCCACCCCCAGCGCATCGCGCTCGAGATCGAGCGCGTCGGGTGCGAGCGTCTCGGCATCACCCCGGACGATCGCATTTACGGCTCGTCGAAGCTCTTCTTCTCGTATCCGCTCGCGAATTGCGTCTTCACCGGGCTCAAGCTGGGCGCGACCGTGATCCTCGATCCGCAGTGGCCCACCGCGCAGGGCGTGGTGGCGAACGTCCTGGCGCAGCGCGCCACGGTGTTCTTCAGCGTGCCCTCGCTTTATCGCAACCTGTTGAAGGAAGGGTTGGCCGTCGAGCTCGCGCGTTCCGGCGTGCGCCTTTGCGTATCGGCGGGCGAAGCGCTCCCCGCGAGCCTGCGCGACGAATGGAAACGCCAGACGGGGATGACGATCGTCAACGGCTTCGGCGCCTCCGAGACGCTCGTGCTCGTGCTGGTCGATCGCGACGACGGACAGGGAATGCGCGCGTCGCCGGGGATCGAGGTCTTGCCGCTCGTCGAAGCGGCGACGGCCGACGCCGGCGAGGACGCGCCGCGGCGCATTCTCGTCCGCGGCTCGACGGTCGCGCTCGGCTACTGGAACCGGCCCGACGCGCAGGCCGAGCACTTTCGCGACGGCGGATTCGCGCCGTCGGATCTCTTCCAGCGCGACGATCGCGGCGGCTGGCGCTTCGCGGGGCGCGAGGATTCGCTCGTCAAGGTGCGCGGCCGCTGGGTCGATCTCGTCGAGCTCGAGCAGCAGATCGCGCTCGCGTGCCAGGGGATGGCGGAGGCCGCCGCCGTCACGGTGCCCGACGAGGACGGTGTCGATGCCGTTGCGCTGTTCTTCGTCGTGCGACCGGACGCACCGGCCCTCGACGCGGCCGCGTGGCGCGAGCACGCCGACCGGCTGCCGCCGTACCAGCGCCCGCACTGGCTCCATCGGGTGGACGCGCTCCCGCGCACGCCGACGGGGAAGCTCATGCGCCGCCGGCTGCGCGAGCTCCACCGCGAGCGCGTGTCCGATGCGGCCGAAACCGGTCACGAGGTCGCGCGTGCTGAACGTTGAGCGCCGCGGCGCCACGCTGGTCGCGACGCTCGCGCGCCCACCGGTCAACGCGATCGACGACGCGCTCCTCGCGCGCCTCGACGCGCTCGTCGGCGAAGCCGAGTCCGATGCGAGCGTGTCGGTGGTGCACCTGCGCGGCAGCGAGCGTGCGTTCTGCGCGGGCGCCGACCTCGCGGTGATGCGCACGTGCCTCTCGGGCGCCGGCAGCGAGACGATGGTGGGCTTCGTGCGCAAGATGCAGCGCGCATTCGCGCGCCTCGAGCATGCGCCGTTCGTCACGCTCGCCGAGATCGAGGGCGCGGCGTTCGGCGGCGGCCTGGAGCTCGCGCTCGCGTGCGACCTGCGCGTCGCGGCGCAGGACGCAAGGCTCGGGTTGCCGGAGGTGGGCCTGGGATTGCTGCCGGCCGCGGGGGGCACGCAGAGGCTCACGGCGCTTTGCGGCGCCGCCGTCGCGCGACGCCTGATTCTCGGCGCCGAGACGATCGACGGCGCCGAGGCGCTGCGCCTTGGCGTCGTGCAATGGGCTCGTCCGGCTTCCGAGCTCGCGGAGTGGACGGGGCAACTCGCGGCGCGCATCGCCGCCTACCCGCGCGACGCGCTCGCCGCGAGCAAGCGCTGCATTTTGCTCGCGACCCAATCGTCGAGCCCCGGATTCGCGGCGGAAATCGCCGCGACGCGTCGACTCTACGCGTCACCGCAGACGCTCGAACGGGTTTCCGCGTTCCTGGAGCGGCGGGGCACCGCAGCATCGGCATGACGGCGCAGGCCCTGGCATGAGACACGAGGAGAAACGCATGGATTTGCAGGGTAAGGTCGCAGTCGTCACCGGCGCCGCATCGGGCATCGGCAAAGCGACCGCGCAGGCGCTGGCAGCGGAAGGCGCGCGCGTGATCGTCGCCGACATCGATCGCGAAGGCGGCGAGAAATCGGCCGCGATGCTGCGCGACAGCGGCGCGCAAGCGCAGTTCATCGCCGTCGACATGACGGACACGGCGTCGATCGCGACGTTTGCCGACGCCGTCGGCAAGAGCGTCGGAGCGGTCGACGTCCTCGTCAACGGCGCAGGCTGGGGCCGCACGCATCCGTTCTGGGAAGGGACGCCCGAGCTTTGGACCAAGCTAATCGCGCTGAACTTCGTCGGGCCGATGACGCTCGCCAAGGCGCTGCTGCCGCCGATGCTCGAGCGCAAGAGCGGCCGCATCGTCAATATCGCGAGCGACGCGGGGCGCGTGGGCAGCCTCGGCGAGACGGTGTACGCCGGGGCGAAGGGCGGGCTCATCGCGTTCACGAAGTCCCTCGCGCGCGAGACGGCGCGGCACGGCATCAACGTCAACTGCGTATGCCCGGGCCCGACCGACACGCCGCTTCTCGCCGCCGTGCCGGAAGGCCATCTCGAGGCGTTCAAGAAGGCGATTCCGTTGCGGCGCTTCGGCAAGCCTTCGGAGGTCGCCGATGCGGTCGTGTTCTTCGCCGGTCCACGCTCGACCTACGTCACCGGGCAGGTGCTGAGCGTGAGCGGCGGGCTCACGATGGTGGGATAGAAAGGAGATGACGATGCAACAGTTCGAGCTGGCCGCCTACGAGGCGCGGCATTTCCGGTACGCGGCGCGCGGCAAGGTCGCGACGATCACGCTCAATCGCCCGGAGAAGAAGAACCCCCTGACGTTCGAGTCGTACGCGGAGCTCGGCGGGCTCTTCCGCAAGCTCGCGCATGCGAGCGACATCAAGGCGGTCGTCGTCACGGGCGAGGGCGGCAACTTCTGCTCGGGGGGCGACGTGCACGAGATCATCGGGCCGCTCGTGGCCATGGACATGCCGGGCCTCTTGCGCTTCACGCGGATGACGGGCGAGCTCGTGAAGGCCATGCGCGAGGCCCCACAGCCGATCGTCGCGGCGATCGACGGCGTATGTACGGGCGCGGGCGCGATGATCGCGTGCGCCTCCGACCTGCGCTTCGCCACCGCGCGCAGCAAGCTCGCATTCCTGTTCGTGCGCGTGGGGCTCGCGGGCGCCGACATGGGCGCATGCACGCTGCTGCCGCGATTGATCGGCCTGTCGCGCGCCGCCGACCTCCTGTACACGGGGCGCGTCGTCGGGGGCGAGGAGGCCGAGCGCTTCGGCTTCTACAACCGGCTCGTCTCGCCGGAAGCGCTCCTCGAGGAAGCGACGGCGATGGCGCAAAGCCTTGCCGACGGGCCGACGTTCGGGCACGCGATGACCAAGACGATGCTCTGGCAGGAATGGAGCGCGGGGCTCGGCGAATGCATCGAGGCGGAGGCGCAGGCGCAGGCGATCTGCATGCAGACGAAGGATTTCGAGCGCGCATACCGCGCGTTCGTCGCCAAGCAGAAACCCGCCTTCGAGGGCGACTGACGCAAGGCGCGCGCGCCGTTGCGCCGCCTTCGGACGCGAGTCTCGAGAGCCGTTCCACCGTGACCGACGCACGCTTTCTCGAGTGGCCGTTCTTCGATGACGCGCATCGCGCGTTTGCGGCGGGCGTTGCGCGCTTCGCCGCCGGCGAAGTCTCGCCGATCGTCGAGAACGGCGACGGCGATCTCGATGCCGTATACCGCACGGTGAGGACGCTCGTGCGCGCGCTCGGGAGCGCGGGGCTCCTGCGCGCGTGCGTCCCGGCCGCGTACGGCGGCGAGCGTCCGGACGTCGACGTGCGCAGCCTCTGCCTCGCGCGCGAGACGCTCGCCGCCGAGAGCGGCCTTGCCGACTTCGCGTTCGCGATGCAGGGGCTTGGCAGCGTTCCCGTTACGCTCTTCGGCAGCGAGGCGCAGAAGCGCGAACTGCTGCCGCGGGTCTGCGAGGGAACGTCGATCGCCGCGTTTGCGCTGTCGGAGCCCGACGCGGGCTCGGACGTCGCCGCGGTCGCCACGACGGCGACGCGCGACGCCGACGGGACGTGGCGCCTCGACGGCGTGAAGACGTGGATCTCGAACGGCGGCCTCGCCGATTTCTACGTCGTGTTCGCGCGGAGCGAGGCGGCCGGGAAGCCGTCACGCGGCCTGTCGGCCTTCATCGTCGACGCGAGGACGCCGGGTCTCGACGCGTCGGAGCGCATCGACGTGATCGCTCCGCATCCCCTCGGGACGCTGCGCCTGCGCGATTGCCGCGTGGCCGCCGATCGCCTGGTCGGCGCGCCGGGAGAGGGCTTCCGGATCGCCATGGCGACGCTCGACCTGTTCCGCACGACGGTCGGCGCGGCGGCGCTCGGCTTCGCGCGACGCGCGCTCGACGAGGCGCTCGGCCGGGCGCGGCAGCGGCGGATGTTCGGACGCACGCTCGCCGACTTCCAGCTCACGCAGGCGAAGCTCGGCGAGATGGCGCTGGCGGTCGACGCGTCGGCGCTTCTCGTCTATCGCTCGGCGTGGACGCGCGATACGCAGGCGCGCCGCGTGACGCGCGAGGCATCGATGGCGAAGCTCTTCGCGACGGAATCCGCGCAGCAGGTGATCGACGCGGCCGTGCAGCTCTTCGGCGGCCTCGGCGTCGTGCGCGGCGTGACGGTCGAGCGGCTTTATCGCGAGATCCGCGCGCTTCGGATCTACGAGGGCGCGAGCGAGGTGCTGAAGCTCGTCATCGGCACGAAGGTGCTCGAGGAGGGCCGATGAGCGCCGAGGGAGCCGTCCGGCGCTGGACCGAGGACGACGGCATCCACGTCGACGTGCGCGGGTTGCCGCCGCCTCAGCCGCTCGTCACTATCCTCGCGCTGGTCGCGTCGATTCGCGATGCGACGCCGGTCGTCGTGCATCACGAACGCGAACCGCATTACCTCTACCCGGAGCTTGCGGAAATCGGCTGGTGCGCCACGAAAGTGGACGCACCGGCGGGTGAGGTGAGACTGCGTCTCACGCGCGCCGCATGACGCACGAGACCGGCCCGCGCGTGCGGAGCTTCGCGCCGCGCGAAAGCGCCGGGGCGCCCGCGGCGCGCGCGGGGAAGGGACGTGCGACGGCGCGCGCCATGCCGGCCGCGTTCCTCGGCGGCGCGGCCGGACGGCTGTTGCCCGCGTCGATTCCGTTTCGCTATTTCGGCGCGGCCGTCGTGTTTCACCTTCTGGCATGGATCGCGCTGTTCGCCGGCGCCGGCGGGGCCGCGCGGTTCCGCGGCGGCCTCGGCTGGCCGCTCGCGTCGCTGCATCTCGTGACGCTCGGCGTGCTCGTCATGACGGCGCTCGGCGCGAGCCTGCAGCTGTTCCCGGTCGCGACCCGGCAGCCGGTCGCGGGCCGGCTCGTGCCGGGCGCGATCTGGTGGCTGTACACGCCGGGCGTGGCCGTGCTCGCCCTCGGCATGGGCGTCGCATCGCCGATGCTGCTTGGCGCGGGCGCGCTTTGCGTGTCGGTCGCGCTCGTCCTGTATGCGGCGGTGCTCGCGCGCAATCTGTTCGGCGCGCGCGGAATGCCCGCCGTCGTCGCACACGGTTGGGTGGCATGGGTGGCGCTCTTCGTCGCGCTGGTCGCCGCGCTATCGCTCATCTTCGCGTACGCGGGCGCGCCCGCATTCGCGCGCGACGCCGCGCTCGCGCTGCACGTGCCGTTCGCCGCGTACGGCTTCGTCGGCATGCTCGCGCTCGGGCTGTCGTACATCCTGGTGCCGATGTTCGCGCTGTCACCGGCTCCCGACGTGCGCCGCGCGCTCGCGTCTTGCGTGCTCGGCGCAGTCGCGCTGGTGCTGGTGGCGGCGGCCGCGTTCGGCACGGGAGCGGCCGCGTTGCGGCTCGCGGCGATCGCGGCCGGCGCCGCGGCCGTTGCGCTGCACCTTCGACTCATGCAAAGCGCGCTTCGCAGCGGCATGCGGCGGGATCGCGGTCCCGCGTTTCGCCTGGTGCGTCTCGGCTGGGCGTTCCTCGCGCTCTCGCTCGCGCTGGCGGCCGGCCTGGTCGCGGGCGCGCCGTTCGAAGCCCTGGCGACGCTCACCGGCTTCGCGCTCGTCGTGGGCTGGCTCCTCACGTTCCTGCTCGGCATCCTGCAACGCATCGTCCCCTTCCTCGCGTCGATGCATGCCGCGCGCGGCCGGCATCTCCCTCCGACACCGTCGGCGCTCGCCGCGGGACCCGCACTTCGCATTCACTTTGCCTGCCATCTCGCTGCACTCGGTCTGCTGACGCTCGGCATCGTCGGCGACAATACGTGGCTCGTGCGTCTTGCGGCGATCGCGGGAACGGCCGGTGCCGGAGCCTTTGCGATCTTCTTCGCCAACGTCATCCGCCGCATGGCGGGCACGAGCGTGCGCGTCGCCGGACGCGTCACGACCGCTTGATGCCGATCAATGGAGCGCGCCTCGGCATGATGCTAACGTCGGCACCATGAGCCATCGGACCCTCGTCAGCCGCGCGCTCGACGACGAGCATCGCGCGAATCTCGCACTGCTCGACCGCGTGGAGCAGGCGTTCGGGCACACACGGGACCGCGGGAGCGACGAGTTGCGCATGCTGGCGGGCGCCCTGGTGCGGCAGGTCGAGCAGGACATCGGGCGCCATTTCGAGTTCGAGGAACGCGAGCTGTTTCCCCGGATGGCCGATGCGGGCGACGGTGACATGGCCGCGCTGCTCGCCGAGGAGCACGCGTCGATCCGCGCGGTCGCCGAAGAGCTGCTTCCGCTCGCGCGCGCCGCGGAGGAAGGCACGCTCGATGCGGCGGGATGGGACGCGCTCGCGCGCGGAGCGCTCGAGATCGCCGAGCGCCAGGTCGCGCACATCCAGAAGGAGTCGATGGCGCTCCTGCCGCTGCTCGACGATCTTCTCGACGAGGACGACGACCGCGAGCTCGCGTTCGCGTACGCGGAGCAATAATATGACGCTGTTCGAGTCCGCCGGCACCCGTACCGTGCGAACACGCCGGCTCGTGCGCGACGACATCGACGCGGTCGTCGAAATCGATGCGCTGACCCTGGGCCGCTCGCGAAATCCGTACTTCGTCCGCCGGCTCGCGGCGGCGCTGCGCGAGCCGGACTACCACCTGCAGATCGCGGCCGTCGAAGAGGACGAGCTCGTCGGATACGTCCTTGCGCGGGTCCTGGAGGGCGAGTTCGGCCACGACGTGCGCGCGCTCGCGATCGAGGCGATCGGCGTGCGTCATGACGTCAAAGGGACGGGGATCGGCCGGCGGCTGCTCGAAGCGCTGGCGAGCGACGCCCGACGCGCGGGCATCGCGGAGCTGCGCACGCAGGCCGCCTGGAACGATCACGCGATGCTGCGCTGGCTCGACGAGAACGGCTTCGTGCTCGCGCACAACCATATCGTCGAGTGCGCGGTCGGCGGGGGCGCGTACGTGCCGGAGCGGGACGACGCCGAGTGGCCGGCCCCGGCCGACGATGCGGCGCCGCGCGAAATCGACTACGGCGCGCACGAGGCCGACGACTTCGCGCGCCTCGCCCGCGACGCCGCAGAGATCCGGGCGATGCAGTCGTCCGACCTTCCCGACGTCGCGCGCGTCGACCGGGCGCTGACCGGTAACGATCGCTATGCCTACATGGCGCGGAAGCTCGGCGAGGCGCTGCTCGATTCGGCGATACGCGTATCGCTCACCGTGCACCTCGACGACGCGCTGGTGGGCTTCGCGATGGCGCGCGTCGACCTCGGCGACTTCGGTCGCACCGACCCCGTCGCGGTGCTCGATACGATCGGCGTGCATCCCGATTACGGCCACCGCCGGCTGGGGCATGCGCTGTTGTCGCAGCTCTTCGCCAATCTGGGCGCGCTCGGCATCGAGCGCGTCGAAAGCGTGGTCGCGCCGCGCGATCTGCGCCTCCTCGGATTCCTCTACGCGGTCGGCTTCGTGCCGTCACAGCGCATTCCGTTCGTGCGCAAGGCCTGACGCTCGCGCGACGTGGTACGGTACGCCATGACCGACACGATGCCCGACGACGACGCAGTGCGCGAGGCGCTGCGTCGGGTCGACGACCCCGAGGCGGGGATGAACATCGTCGACCTGGGTCTCGTCTACGTGATCGACGCAACGCCCGAAGCGGTGCGTATCGAGATGACGATGACGACGGCCGCGTGCCCGATGACGGAGATGATCGTCGAGCAGGTGCGCGAGGTCGTCACGTCGATCGTGCCGGCCGGCACCGCGGTCGAGGTCGAGCTCGTCTGGGATCCCCCGTGGACACCGGACAAGATGAGCGGCATCGCGAAGGAGCATTTCGGCTGGTCGTTCTGACCCATGCCGGGTGACCTGCGGCCGGCGCAGCGCGCGCCGCTCTTCGTTCTTGGCTTCGTCGGGCTCGTCGTCGGCGTCGGTGCCGGGCTTGCGCGCCTGGGATATGCGATGCCCGAGACCGCGTCGGCGGCCTCCGCCTGGCACGGCGCGCTCATGGTCGGCGGCTTCTTCGGCGTCGTCATCGCGCTCGAGCGCGCGGTCGCCATCGGTCGCTACTGGGCCTATCTCGCGCCGCTTGCGGCTGGACTCGGGAGCATCGCGCTGATCGCCGGCGCCCCCGCATGGGCCGCGTGGCTGCTCTTCGCGGGCAGCACGGTGCTGCTCGCGGCGTCGGCCGACGTGTTTCGCCGGCAGCGCGCGGTGTTCACGCTGACGCTTGCGCTCGGCGCGGCGTGCTGGGCGATCGGCAACCTCATGTGGGCGCTCGGCGTCGCCATTCACGGCGTCGTCGCGTGGTGGCTCGCGTTCCTGATCCTCACCATCGGCGGCGAGCGCCTCGAGCTCTCGCGCTTCCTGCCACCTTCACCCATGGCGCGCCGGGCGTTCGTCGCGATTCTGGTCGCGATCTTCGCCGGCCTCGCGGCAGCCTCGCATCCGCTCGGCGTGGCGCTTTTCGCCGCGGGACTGCTCGCGCTGTCCGTCTGGCTTCTCAAGCAGGACATCGCGCGGCGCACCGTGCGCAGGGAAGGGCTCACACGCTTCATCGCCGTGTGCCTGCTGTCGGGCTACGCGTGGCTTGCGGTCGGCGCGCTGACGATGCTCGCGGGCGGGCTCGTGCCCGGCACCCGCACGTACGACGCGGCGGTGCACGCGCTCGCGCTCGGCTTCGTGTTCTCCATGGTGTTCGGCCATGCACCGATCATCTTTCCCGCGGTGCTGCGCGTCGGGGTTCCCTACCACCCGGTGTTCTACGTTCCGCTCGCGTTGCTCCACGGCTCGCTGCTGCTGCGGATCGCGGGCGACGCCGCCGCGGACTTCGCGTGGACGCGCACGGGCGGATTGCTGAATGCGGTCGCGCTCGCCGCCTTCATCGTCACGATGGCGAGCGCGGTGCTTCGCGCACGCGCCGCGCGGGCGCGCACGGCGCGCCAGGGCGACGTCACGCCTTGATCCAGCGCAACGGGCGCGCGGAAGGAGCCGATACGATGGCCGCATGGAGCTTCTCGCGTTTGCGCGCGGCCCCGCGCTGATCTTCGCACTGGCGATCTTCGTCACCGGCATCGGCTGGCGCTTGTTCGTCATCTTCCGGCGTCCCGCCGGCGTCGACCATTCCGCGCCGCGCGGCGGCTCGCCGCTCCACGGCGCGCTGCGCGCGATCGCCACGCGCATGTGGCCCTACCGGACGTTTCGCGAGCGCTCGTTCGCCGCGACGCTCAACGCCTACGCGTATCACATCGGACTCGCGATCGTCTTCTTCGGCTTCGCCCCGCACATCGCGTTCGTGACGCGCCTCACCGGCGCAGCGTGGCCGGCCGTCCCCGGATGGTTGTTCGTGATCGCGGTCGGCCTGGTGTTCATCGGTTTGATCACGGCGCTGGTCGCGCGCCTCGGCTCGCCCGTGCTGCGGCTCCTGTCGAGCTTCGACGACTACGCGAGCTGGGTGGTCACGATCCTGCCGATGATCACCGGCATGGCGCTTCTGAGCCTGCCGCTCGAAGCGACGTACCCGCCGGTTCCGCTCGATCCGAGTCCGGTGGCAGTGCACCTGCTGTCGGTCGAGCTGCTGCTCGTCGTGCTGCCGTTCTCCAAGCTTTCCCACGCGTTCCTCGTCTTCGCGTCCCGCGGCGTGACCGGCGCACGGCTCGCGCGGCGGGGTGCGGCATTCTAGGCGCGCCCGCACACGGCTTGCAGGCGCATGAACGAGATCACGACGCATACCCTCGAGCGCCAGAAGTTGCGCTACGACGTGCAGGGCGAGCGTTCCGACGCCGACCGCGTCGCCAGCGCGATGGCGCGTTTCGCGCAGGACTTCGGCCGCGACGCGGCGCTCTATCTCGATTCCTGCATTCGCTGCGGTCATTGTGCCGACGCCTGCCATTTCTACCTGGCCACCGGCGAGGCGCGCCTGACGCCGATCTGGAAGCTCGAGCCGTTCCGCCGCGCCTACAAGCGCGAATCGGGGCCTTTCGCGTGGCTGCATCGGCTGCTCGACGCCAGGCCCGCCACGACCGCCGACGAGCTCGGCGAGTGGCAGACGCTGCTCTACGACGCCTGCACGATGTGCGGACGGTGCACGCTCGCCTGCCCGATGGGCATCGACATCGCCGGCCTGGTGGGTCTCGCGCGCCACGGGATGTTCGAGGCGGGGCTCGTGCCGCGGGACCTCTACGCCGTCGCCGAGCGCGCCGAGCGCGAGGGCAGCCCGCTGGGCGCGACGCCGAAGGTGCTGAAGGAGCGCGTCGAGTGGCTCGCCGACG
Source organism: Rudaea sp. (assembly GCA_050257435.1). Taxonomy (GTDB): domain Bacteria; phylum Pseudomonadota; class Gammaproteobacteria; order Burkholderiales; family Casimicrobiaceae; genus VBCG01. The sequence goes on along the minus strand of JBLMWW010000028.1, from coordinate 4,535 downwards.
AGCACGACGTCGTCATGCACGTCGACGAACCTGGAGCCGACGTGCTCGTCACGTTCTCGTCGATCGAGATCATGAAGTACCCGGCGTCCCTCGTCGCGACGGCGCGGATCCTGAACCACGCCGGAATTTCGTGGACGCTGTCGACGCAAGGCTACGAGGCGACCAACTTCGGCATGCTGTCGGGCAACGTGGAGTGGCAGCGGCGCACGACGATGAAGCTCGTCGACGCGGCGATCGCCTGCCGCGCGAAAACGATGATCCTGCCGGAGTGCGGGCATGCGTACACGGCAATGCGCTGGCAGGGCGCGAACTGGCTCGGTCGGCCGCTGCCGTTTCGTGTGCTGCACATCTCGGAGTTCCTCGCCGAGAACGTCGCGAGCGGTCGCATCCGGCTGCGCCATCTCGACGGATCCGTCGCGTTCCACGATCCCTGCCAGGTGTCGCGCCGTGGCGGCGCTGTCGAGGCGCCACGCGCGGTGCTGCGCGCGCTCGGCGTCGATCTCCGCGAGACCGAGGATAGCGGTGCGCTCAATTTCTGCTGCGGCGGAGGCGGCGGCGTCGTCGCGAATCGTCGTGCGGATGCGCTGCGCTACCAGGCATTCGCGATCAAGATGCGGCAGATCGACGCGACGGGCGCCGACATGGCAGTGACGAGCTGCGCGAATTGCCGGCAGACGTTCGACGACGGGCAGGCGCACTACGACTGGGACAAGCACATCCGCAGCCTGCTCGAGCTCGTCGCCGATCATCTCGATGACCGCGACGCGGGCGGGAAGGGCGCCGACGCGAAGGCGGCGCGCCCGGCAGCGTGATTGGGTGGGCTGCGCCAAGCGCGAAGTGAAGTCTGGCGGCGCTTAGGACCGCCGAAACGCGAAGTCTCGCTGCCTGGCGCCCCCCAGAGCGCGACGGGAAAGCCATTGCCGCGCTCGGGCCCGCCCTGAGCGCGAGCCGCGGCGGAGCGCGAAGCGCGCCGCGCTTAGCGCCGCGTCGTCATGGTCGCGATGCCCCCTCGATGCAGAACGCGACGAGCCGTTCGAGGATCCGTTGAAGTGCTGCGTTGGCGGCAACGACACCTCCCGCGGCATCGTCGGTCGCGGCCGGCTCGGCGTCCTCGAACACCCGCGTCGCGACGACCCGCCTTGCCCTCACGTCGGTGAGCTGCGCGCGCAGGACGAGTTCCGCGCGGCTCGGCCGGGTCACGAAATCCTGCTGCAGGCGCACGAGCTCCGTGTCGAGACGGAAGTCGCCGGGCACGCCGGACGAGGGCGTCACGACCGCGGCGAACGCCTGTGTTCGCTCCAGCGCGCGCACGATCAGCGGCGCCAGCATGCGCGGCGGGGTGTCGACCCAGCGATGCGTCGCGAAGTAGTCGACCTCGTAGCGCCGCGCGACGTATGCCATTTGCGGCGTGTCGAATCCGGCCGCCGCGCGCGGCGTCCCCACTTCGATGACGCCGGCGCCACGGGGCGCGGCATCGTGCGGCCCGTCGGCGAGAAGGACGTGCAGTGTCAGCGGATCCGAGCGCGGTGCGGGGAGCACCGAGCAGCCGGCGAGGAGCGGGGGCAACGCGAGGAGCAGGCGCCGTCGTCGATTCATGGTGGCGCTATTCGCCCGGGCCGCGTTTGCCGACGGCACGGCCGCGCAAAAGCAGGTCCGGATGGCGCTCGAGCTCGTCGGTGAGGCGACGCAGCGTCGCGGTGGTCTCGCGCATCTCGCCGATCAGCGCACGGGCCTCGGGCAGGCCTTCGGAAGTGAAGCGCTGCAGGTCCGCACGCGAGCCTTCCAGCGTCGACGTCGCCGTCGTCCCGGCCTTGGCCATCGTATCGGCCATCCGATCGAGCGCGTCCGCGCTGCGCTCGATCCGTTGCACGAGCCGCGGCAGGTCCCCCGTGAAGGCGGCGGCGTTCGTCATCGTGCGTTCGGCGCTCTTCATCGTGCGCTCGGCGCTCGCGAGGCCCGCGTCGATCGACGTCGAGCGCTTCGCCAGCGTCCGCGACACCGTCCGCAGATCCGCAATCGTTTCGCCGATCGCGCGGCGATTGTCCTCGGAGAGCAGCGCGTTGAACGTGTCGGTCGCGCGCGTGAGGCCGGCCAGTGCGCCGTAGATCGCCGTTTCGAAGCGCGTCAGGAGCGACGGACCCGACCGGATGACCGGAACGTCGCCGTCCGCACGCGGCACGAGCAGGGCCGAATCCTTGCTGCCGCCGGTCAGCTCGACGTACGCGATGCCGGTCAAGCCCTGCGTTTCCGTGATCGCGACCGTGTCCTCCTTGACCGGCGTGCCCCGCTCGATCGCGAGCGTGAGCTCCACTTGCTCGACGTTCGCGGGATTCAGCGCGATGCTGCGTACGAGGCCGACGTCCACGCCGTGGTATTTCACCGGAGCGTTGAGATTCAGCCCGGCGACCGAATCGGTCATGTACGTCCGATAGGTGACGTAGCTCTTGCCGGAATAGCGTCCGCTGCTTACCCACAGCACCCCGCCGATCAGCGCGGCGCCGAGCACGAGCACGAAGAGCCCTACGACGGCGTAGCTGAACTTCGCTTCCATGCCTGTTCGCTCGCCGCGCGGCCGCGCGGTCCGTAGAAGTACTCGCGGATCAGCGGATCCGGGAGCTTCGACAGCTCGGGCATCGTGCCGACGCCGAGGACGCGGCCCTGTCCGAGGACCCCCACGCGGTCAGCCGCGCGCCAGAGCAGATCGAGGTCGTGCGTGACGAGCATGATCGTGAGGCCGAGCGCGTCGCGAAGGTTGCGCACGAGCTCGTCGATGCCGCTTGCGCTCAGCGGATCGAGGCCAGCGGTCGGCTCGTCGAGGAACAGCAGCTCGGGATCGAGCGCGAGGGCGCGGGCGAGTGCTGCGCGCTTGCGCATCCCGCCCGAGAGCTCGTTCGGGTATTTCGCGCCTGCCTGCACGGGCAACCCGGTGAGCGCGATCTTGACGGCGGCGATCTCGCGCACGAGCTCCGGCGAAAGCCGCGTGTGCTCGTGCAGCACCATCCCCACGTTCTCCGTGACCGTCAGCGAGCTGAACAGCGCGCCCCGTTCGAATACGACGCCCCAGCGGCGGCGCAGCGGGAGCGCGTCCTCGTCGGTGAGCCCGACGACCTCGCGGCCGAAGACCCGGATCGAGCCCGCCGCCGGTTGCTGCAGAAGAATCACCTCGCGGAGCAACGTCGACTTGCCGCAGCCGCTGCCGCCGACGAGCGCGAAGATCTCGCCGCGCCGCACCGATAGACTGACGCCGTCGTGGACGACGTCCGCGCCGAAGCGCGTTGTGAGGCCGTCGATCTCCACGACCGCTTCGCCGTGCGCTGCTTCGGCATCACTCATAGGTCGAGCATGTTGAAGACGACCGAGAACACCGCGTCGGTCACGATGACGAGGAAGATCGCTTGGACGACGGAGGTCGTGGTCTGCGTGCCGACGCTCTCCGCGCCGCCGGACGTCTGGAAGCCGCGAAAGCAGCCGACGAGCGCGATGATCATCGCGAACACGGGCGCCTTGGAGAGGCCGGTCAAGTACGTCGACATGACGATCGCCTCCCGCAGCCGGTCGAGGAAGACGTCGAAGCTGAGACCGAGCTCGGCGCGCGCCATTAACATGCCGCCGATCACCCCGGCGACGTCCGTATAGACGGTCAGGAGCGGAAGCACGATGACGAGCGCGAGCATCTTCGGCAGGACGAGAAGCTCGTGCGGCACGACGCCGACGGTGCGCAGCGCGTCGATCTCCTCGGTGACCACCATCGTCCCGATCTGCGCGGTGTACGCCGAGCCGGAGCGGCCGGCGACGATGATGGCGGTGAGCAGCGGCGAGAGCTCCCGCAGCATGGCGATGCCGACGAGATCGGCGACGAACAGGTTGGCCCCGAAGCGCTTGAGCTGATCCGCGCCCTGGTAGGCGATCACGATGCCCATCAGGAACGACAGGAGGCCGGTGATCGGCAGCGCGTCGAAGCCCGCGGTCTGCACGTTGTGCAGGACGGTGCGCCAGCGGATGCGGCGCGGTTGCGCCAGCGAGCGCAGCAGGATCGTGAACGTCTGCCCGACGAAGGCGATGAAGTCGCGGGCGTTGCGGAGATCCGCCCACGCCTTGAAGCCGATCACCGCGAGCGCGGACGGCCGCTTCGGGCGTCGCGCGGCCTCCGGCCCCGGCGTGCGCGACGAAACCAACCGCATCAGCGCCAAGCCCTCGGGGCGCAAGCCCTCGAAGCCCGTCGCGATCCCGCGAGCGCTCAACGCGACTGTCGTTCGATGCAACAACCATGCGCCCGACGTGTCGAGGGCGGAGACCGCTGCCATGTCGAAGATCACCTCGCCCGCGCGCGGCCATTCGACCGCTTCGATGCGCCGGTCGAGTGCGACGATGCCCTGCAGCGTGAAAGCGCCCGTACACCGCACGTAGCATGCCGTCGTCTCGCCGTGCGGGCGGCGCTCGACCGAAACGTCGGCCGCCGGCGTCGGAGGCGCGCGCCGCGCCGCGCGTGCGACGCGCAACCATAACGATCGCGAAACGTCGCCGACGTTGGCCAT
>JBLMWW010000027.1:0-13987 GCA_050257435.1 Rudaea sp. | reverse complement strand
CCTCCAGCGGGAGCGCGTACGTGCTGGCGACCGGCGGCAGGTCGTGGTGGAAACCGGTGTCGAAGACGGCGACCTGCGGCACCTCCGGCAGCTCCGCCCGAGCGGCGAGTATCGCGCGGATGCTCGGCCCGCTGTGGAGCGGCGTCAGATCCATCTGGCGAACGAGCGTCTCGATCACGGCGTCGTCGACGAGCGTTGGCTCCCAGAGCAGGGAGCCACCGTGGACGACGCGATGGCCCACCGCGTCGACCGACTTCGTCCAGTCGCCACCCAGATTCCGCGCGAGCGCTCCAAGCGCTTGCTGCACCGCGGCCCGATGGTCCGGGGCGTCGACCCGGGACTGGAGCGGCTGCGCCTCTCCGAGGGTGGCCCCGAAGGTGGCCTCGTGCACGGCCTCGCCGCCGATCCGCTTGACGATACCTCTGGCGAGAGATTGCTCGGCCCGGTCCAGCAGCTCGTACTTCAGCGAAGAGCTACCCGCATTGAGGACGAGCGTAGCTCCGCCGCGACGAGCGGTGTCCGGAGCTGCCCTGGACGGCTCGGGCCGCGCGCCGGTGGGCTCAGTCATACGGCCACTTCCAGTCCGTGATGTCCGATGGGTCAATCCCCCACTGGTGGATGTACTGCCGGAAGTCGATCAGCTTGTCGCGGAAGCTCTGCTTCGCGTAGGCGCCGACTCCGCCGAGCCTCGGCACGCGGTCGACCACGTCCATCGCGAGGTGGTAGCGGTCGAGGTCGTTGCGCACGACCATGTCCAGCGGGGTAGTCGTCGTTCCCTCCTCCTTGTAGCCCCGGACGTGGATGTTGCGGTGGTTCGTGCGGCGGTAGGTAAGCCGATGGATCAGATAGGGGTAGCCGTGGTAGGCGAAGATGACGGGCTTGTCGGTCGTGAAGAGCGCGTCGAAGTCGGCGTCCGGCAATCCGTGCGGGTGCTCCTCGCGCGGCTGCAACGTCATCAGATCGACGACGTTGACCACGCGTACGCGCAGATCGGGGGCGTATCCCCGCAGCAGGTCGGCGGCCGCGAGCACCTCGATCGTCGGCACGTCGCCCGCGCACGCCATCACCAGGTCGGGCGCGCCGCCGGCGTCGTTGCTCGCCCACTCCCAGATGCCGATGCCGGCCGCGCAATGCAGGATGGCGGCATCGAAGTCGAGCCACTGCGGCTCCGCATTCTTGCCGGCGACGATGACGTTCACCAGGTTGCGCGACCGCAAACAGCGGTCGATCACCGCGAGCAGCGTGTTGGCATCGGGCGGCAGGTACACGCGAATCACGTCGGCCTTCTTGTTGACGACGTGATCGATGAAGCCGGGATCCTGATGCGAGAAGCCGTTGTGGTCCTGCCGCCACACGTGCGATGACAGCAGGTAATTGAGCGACGCGATCGGGCGCCGCCACGGGATCGTCCGCGACACCTTGAGCCATTTCGCGTGCTGGTTGAACATCGAGTCGACGATGTGGATGAACGCCTCGTAGCACGCGAAGAGCCCATGCCGCCCGGTGAGCAGGTAGCCCTCGAGCCAGCCCTCGCAAAGATGCTCGCTCAGCACTTCCATCACGCGGCCGTCGCGGGCGAGGTGCGCGTCCCCGGGAAGGCGCTGCGCCATCCAGGTGCGGTTCGTCACCTCGAAGAGCGCATCGAGCCGGTTCGACGCCGTCTCGTCGGGCCCGAACACACGAAAATTGCGCGCATCGTCGTTCCCGCGCATCACGTCGCGCAGCAGCGCGCCGGCGACGCGCGTCGCCTCGGCATCGCACGCGCCCGGTCGCGGCACGCGCACGGCGTAATCGCGAATGTCGGGCAAGCGCAGATCGCGCAACAACCGACCGCCGTTCGCATGCGGGTTGGCGCTCATCCTCCGATCGCCCTCGGGCGCGAGAGCGGCGAGGTTCGCGTCGAGGGCACCGGTCGCGTCGAACAGCGTCTCCGGTCGGTAGCTTCGCAGCCACGCCTCGAGGAGCGCGAGGTGCTCCGGCCGCGCGAGGTCGCCGAACGGAACCTGATGGGCGCGCCACGTTCCGGTGCTCTTCTCTCCGTCGACCTCCGCGGGACCGGTCCAGCCCTTCGGCGTGCGCAGCACGATCATCGGCCACGCGGGCCGCGCGTCGAACCCTTCGCGGCGCGCGAGGTAGCGGATTTCGCGTATCTCGTCGACGACGCGATCGAGCGTCGCCGCCATCAGTCGATGCAGGCGCTCGGGATCGTCGCCCTCGACGTAATGCGGGCGGTGCCCGTAGCCGCGAAGCAGCGCGTCGAGCTCGTCGTGCGGAATGCGCGCGAGCACCGTCGGATTGGCGATCTTGTAGCCGTTGAGGTGCAGGATCGGCAGCACCGCGCCGTCGCGCGCGGGGTCGAGGAACTTGTTCGAGTGCCAGCTCGTCGCGAGCGGGCCCGTCTCCGCCTCGCCGTCGCCCACGATGCACGCAACGATCAGCTCCGGGTTGTCGAACGCCGCGCCATAGGCATGCGCGAGCGAGTAGCCGAGCTCGCCGCCTTCGTTGATCGAGCCCGGCGTCTCGGGCGCCGTGTGGCTCGGGATGCCGCCGGGAAACGAGAACTGCGTGAAGAGCTTGCGCAGTCCGCGCTCGTCGCGCGACACATCCGGATAGAGCTCGCTGTACGTTCCCTCGAGGTACGTGTTCGCGACGATGCCCGGCGCACCGTGCCCCGGTCCGGTCACGAGGATCATGTCGAGGTCGTATTCGCGGATGATCCGATTGAGATGGACGTAGACGAAGTTGAGGCCCGGCGTCGTTCCCCAGTGGCCAAGGAGCCGCGGCTTGACGTCGGTGAGCGTCAGCGGCCGGCGCAGCAGCGGATTGTCGTAGAGGTAGATCTGCCCGACCGCCAGATAGTTGGCCGCGCGCCAGTACGCATCCATCCGCGCGAGCAGTTCCGCCGGCAGCGCTTCACGCGTATCCGCCGTCATTCGCTCGTCCCCTGCCGCCTGCCGCGCAGCGTTCGTCATCGCGCCTTCCCCCCGTCGAATTGCGTTCACCCGGAAATTTAAGACGCCGATCGTAGCCGCGCGTTCCGGGCGCGGTTGCGCTTTCCGCGATTTGTGACTATTACTACGATTCGACCGGCGCCGTCACCTTCACTCGGAGGCGGCGGCGTCGCGTTCGGCTGGCGCGCGCTCGTGGTCCTGCGCGCCCGACACGGTGACAACCGATGGACGCGTATCGATGGCCCTCGCGCGAGCGGCGCGCTTTTCTCCGCGCCCTGTCGGCGCTCGGCGCAGCCCTGCTCGCATGGCCCGCCCGTCGCACCGAGGCGACCGACGCGGTTCTTGTGCGGCCGATTCCGTCGACGAAGGAAGCGCTGCCGCTGGTGGGCCTCGGGAGCTGGATCACGTTCAACGTCGGCGACGACCGCGTCGCGCGCGATGCGTGCGCCGAGGTGATGCGCGCGTTCTTTGCCGCCGGCGGGCGCATGATCGATTCCTCCCCCATGTACGGCTCGTCACAGGAGGTGATCGGCTACGGCCTGGCGAAGCTCGGCATGCCCGCCGCGCTCTTCGCCGCGGACAAGGTGTGGATCGCACCCGCGTCACGGGGACCGGCGCAGATGGAAACCTCGCGCCGCCACTGGAACGTTCCGCGCTTCGACCTCCTGCAAGTGCACAACCTGCTTGCATGGGAGGAGCATCTGCCGACGCTCTTCGCGATGAAGGCCGCCGCCGGCGTGCGTTACGTGGGCATCACGACGTCGGAGGGACGCCGCCATCGTGAGGTCGAGGCGATCATGCGCGCCCAGCCGATCGATTTCGTGCAGGTCACTTACAACGTGCTCGATCGCGAGGTGGAGGACCGCATCCTCCCGCTCGCGCGCGAGCGCGGCATTGGCGTCATCGTCAACCGGCCGTTCCGGCAAGGCGCGCTGATCGACGCGGTGTCGCGCCGTCCGTTGCCCGCATGGGCGGCCGAGATCGGATGCGCGAACTGGGCGCAGTTCCTGCTCAAGTTCATCGTGTCGCACCCGGCGGTGACCTGCGCCATCCCGGCAACGACGCAGGTCGGGCACGTGCGCGAGAACATGGGCGCTGCGCGCGGCGTGCTGCCGGACGAGCCGACGCGCCGACGCATGATCGCGTACGTCGAGAAGCTCTGATGTCCGAATGGTGGACCTACCGGATCTCGAGCTTCCTGCTGTTCTCGCCGCGCACCTACCATCGCCTCCTCGAGCTCTACAACACCGCGATCTGGCCGCTGCAGCTCGTCGCGCTCGGCCTCGGCATCACGATCCTCGTTCTCGCGCGCGATGCCGGTGCACGCAGCGGGCGCCTGATCGCGGCGATCCTCGCCGCATGCTGGCTCGACGTCGCCTGGTCGTTTCATCTGCGCCACTACGCGACGATCAACTGGGCCGCGCCCTATTTCGCCGCGGCGTTCGCGACGCAGGCGCTGCTGCTGGTTTGGCAAGGCGCAATCCGCGGCCGGTGGAGCTTCGGTCCATCGACGGGCCTCGCGCAGTCCGTCGGGCGCTTCGTCGTCGCCTTTGCGCTCGTGGGGCAGCCGCTCGTTGCGCTGGTTGCCGGACGGCGCCTCGTGGAAACCGAGATCTTCGGCGTCGCACCGGACCCGACCGCCGTCGCGACGCTCGGCCTGCTCTTGATGCTGCGCCGGCCATCGGTGGCCGCCACGCTCGTTCCGTTGGCGTGGTGCGCGCTCAGTGGCGCGCTCCAGTGGGCGATGGCCGCGCGCGACGCACTCGTCACGCCGCTCGCGGCCCTTCTGGTGCTGTCGATGCTGTTGGTGGGCCGAAGAGCCGGGTAATGCGGGCAATGCGGGTAATGGGGTCAGACTCGAATCTCGGTAACGAACGGTAGAGTGGCCGCTGCAATGCGGCCGAGATTCGAGTCGGACCCCATTAGCCCTGACCCCGTCACCCGCGCATGCGCGCGAGCTGGCCTTCGTAGATCGCGCGGACCGTCGTGATCGTGTCGGCTTCGGCAGCGCCCTTGTCGGGACGGTAGCGCTTGACGCGCGCGAAGCGCAGCGCGAGCCCGCCGGGATAGCGCGGGCTCGCCTGCAGGTCGTTGAAGGCGATCTCGACCACGAGCTCCGGGCGAACGTAGACGACGCCGCCGTCGCGCGCGGTCTCGCGCTCGAGCAGCGCCTGCGTCTGCCATGCCAGCATCTCGTCCGTCATCCCCTTGAACGTCTTGCCGAGCATGACGAAGCCGCCGCGCTCGTCGCACGCGCCGAGATGCAGGTTCGACAGCCAGCCGCGGCGCCGCCCGTGCCCCCATTCGGCGGCGAGCACGACGAGGTCGAGCGTATGCAGTCGCTTGATCTTGAGCCAGGTCGGCGCGCGCCGCCCGGGCTCGTAGGGCGCCGCCAGCGCCTTCGCCATGACCCCCTCGTGGCCGCGGCGCAGCGCGTCGTCGTAGAACGCCTCGGCGACCGCGCGGTCGTCCGTCACCACGCGCGGCACCCGCAGCGTTTCGGGCAGCGCACGCGCGAGCGCGTCGAAGCGCTCGGCCGCGGGCGCCGCGGTGAGCCGCTCGGCGTCGAGGCGCAGACAGTCGAAGAAGTACACCGACAGCGGCAGCGCGGCCTGCATGGAGGCGACGTCCAGCGTGCGGCCGAAGCGGCGCATCGTCACCTGGAATGGCTGCGGCGCGCCGCCTGGCAGCAGCGCGATCGCCTCGCCGTCCACGATGAGCTCGTGCGCGTGCACGTCGCGCATCGCTCCCACGATCTCCGGTGCCGATGCCGTGACGTCGTTGCGGTTGCGCGTGAAAATGCGCACCTGGTCGCCCGACTTGTGCACCTGGACGCGCGCGCCATCGAGCTTCCATTCGAATGCCGCCGTGCCGAACGCCGCCAGCGCCTCGCCGATGTCCTGCGCGGGCTGGGCGAGCATCGGCGCGACCGGTTGCATCAGGGCCATCGCGTAACGTCGCAGCCCCGCGGCCCCTTCGGTCATGGCCGCCTGCGCGACTTCGGCGATGCCGTTCGCGACCATCGCCGCCTCACGCACGTCGGCGACCGGCGCATCGGAAGCGGCGGCGACCGCTTCGATCATCAGCGACGCGAGCGCGCCCTGCCGCAGCTCGCCCAGCAGCAGCCGCACGAGAAAGTCGCGCTCGTCGGGGGTGGCGCGCTCGAGCAACGCGGAAAGATGCCGCGTGCGCGCCGCGTTCGAGCCCGCGCCGCTCGTGTCCGCGATCCGCGCGAGCGCAACGTCGACGTCGGCGATCGCGAGCGGTCGCCCGTGCGCTCCTGCGGCGGGCATGGCCGCCCGCAGCAGCGCAGAACCGATGCCGCTTCGTCCTTGCGGTGTCTCGCCCGACAGGTACGCGACGGCCACCGGGATCTCCGACCGGTCGAGCGCGCGCAGGCACGCGGCGAGCGCCGCGATCTTGGCGTTGCGCCCCGGCAATTCGGCTACGCGCTGCGACGTGGCGGCGAGCGCCGCGAACGCGGTCATGCCCCACCACTCACGGGACGGATGCGCCGCGATCCCGGAGGCCGTCCTCCTCGAGTCGCTGCGTCTCGTTCGCAATGTTGACGATCACGGGAAGGACGAAGAGCCTCGAGTTCGCCGCGGCGATGCGGCGGGCCATCGTAGTTGCGAATGAACGCGCCGTCACGGGGGTCCCGAACCAATAACGAGTCGCCCGGTCGTGACGATGTTCCGCAGCGACGCGCCAGCAAGCTGGCCCGCGCACATGGCGCGGGACTCTGCGCAGCGCTTCGGCACATCGAGAATGATGCGCTTTCAGTATCTTACAACATATGTTTGATGTGAAATATCGGTACTGCACGGCGGCCGGTCCGCGGCGGTCTCCGGCGTGGTCCCGATGCTCGGCCTACGCACTGGCCACCCCCGCATCGCCGCGGGGCGCGGCGTTTGCCGGTACCTTCGCCGGCCGAAAGTCGGTGCCGCGCGCGTCGCAGTCTCGGCCGTCCGGCTGCTAGAGTCCGTCCATGCGCCTCGTCCGGTGGGTCCTCGTCTCGCGCGCCCCGGTACGGCTTGCCGCCGCCTTGATCGCCGCGACGTCGATCGCCGCCGCGCTCGCGGCCTGCGCCGCGCTTCCGACGACGGCATCGGGCCGGGGACCCCGCATCTTCGACGTGAAGGCGCAGCGCTACATCGACGAGCCCGCGCTCGTGGCCGCGCTCGCACGGGCGCGCTACCGCCTGCTCGGCGAGGTGCACGACAATCCCGAGCATCACGCGCTCCGCGCACGGCTCGTGGCCGCGCTGGCGGCGACCGGCATGCGTGCCGCAGTGGTCTTCGAGCAATTCGATCTCGACCACGAGGCCGCGCTGCGCGATGCGCAGTCGCAACGCGTCGACGCGGAGCGGCTTGCCGACGCGGGGCATCTCGACCGGCGCGGCTGGCGTTGGCCGTTGCACAGGCCGATCGTCGAAGCCGCACTCGCGGCGGGACTGCCGATCCACGCGGGGAACCTTTCGCGCGCGGCGCTCGACGCGGCGCAGCGCAGCTCGCGCAAGCCGGACGCGGCGTGGTATGCGCGGCTGCGCGCCACGTCCTGGAGCGAGGCGCAGGCGCGCACGCTGCACGACGACATCGTCGAAAGCCACTGCGGACAATTGCCCGCGAGCGTCGTGCCGCGTCTCGTGCTCGCGCAGCGCATTCGCGATGCGGCGATGGCGCAGGCACTCGTCGACGACGCCACGGCCGACGGCGCGATTCTGATCGCCGGCAATGGTCACGTGCGTGCCGACCTCGGCGTGCCCGTCTACCTGCATGCGCGGGGATTGCCGGACGCGAATGCATCGTCGGTGAGCGTGGGCCTCGTGGAAGCAACGCCCGAAGACGAGCGGCGCGCCGACTTTGCGCAGGCCGTGGCCCGCGATCGCGGGGTCTTCGATTATCTCTGGATCACGGCGCCGGCTTCGCGCGACGATCCCTGCGCGGCCTTCTCGATGCGTCCCGAGCGCGGGGTGGCGCACTGAAAGTGGCATGGGAGGTTGCCTCCCGGGCCGCAGGAAATTCCAGAAGACCGGATCACCGCATACCGGCATACTCTCGCCACCGCCGCTATCGTCCCTCTCCTTCCGCCGCGTCGCGGGGTGGCCCCTTGGCGCAGTGGCGGTTGTACGAAAATCCGGCTACCGCCCCCATGTCCCCTTGCGATCCGCGCGTATTCTTCGCCGCCGAACGCACGCTGCTCGCGTGGGTGCGCACGGGACTCACCGTCATGGGCTTCGGCTTCGTCGTCGCGCGCTTCGGCCTGTTCCTTCGCATCATCACCGTCGAGAAAAGCCCGAAAGCAGGCTTGACGCTGCTGCATACGCCGTTTTCCAGCATCGTGGGGGTCGCGCTCGTGCTCCTCGGCGCGATCGCGATGTTCGCGTCGGCATACCAGTACGAGAAGTTCGCGCGGTCGATTCCTCCGCAGGATTTGCCCACCCCCTACAACCGCGCGTTTCCCGAGATCCTCGCCGTCGTGCTCGGCGCGCTCGGCGTCGCGCTCGCGATCTATCTCGCCGTGTAACGGCGGTACGTCAAGCCCAGGCGCGTCGGATCGCCGCGCCGAGATCGATACGCACCCCCTCCTGCGCGGCGGAAACGGTGCCATCGGCGGCGGGCGCGGGCCAGGCGCGCGCGTCGAAATGGGCGCAGACCGCTTCGGTCAGGAAGCGGCTGCGCGATGCATGCACGTAACGATCGCCGAGCGCGCCCTGCTGCCGCACGTAAAACCGCTGCGGCAGGAGCAGCGTCAGGTGCTCGCGCGCACGCGTCATCGCGACGTACAGGAGGCGGCGCTCCTCCTCGATCTCGTCGGCGCTTCCGGTCGCCATGTCCGACGGGATGCAGCCGTCGACGCAGTTCAGCACCTGCACGGCGTGCCATTCCTGGCCTTTCGCCGAGTGAATCGTCGACAGCGTCAGGTAGTCGTCGTCACGGTACGGGGGCCCCGCCTCGTCGCTCGTCGCGGCCGGCGGATCGAGCGTGAGCTCGGTCAGGAAGCGCTCGCGGCTCGGGTACGTCGCGGCGATGCGGCGAAGCTGCGCGAGATCGGGCAGCCGCAGCGCCGCGTCGTCGTGCATACGTGCAAGCTGCGGTGCGTACCAATCGACGACGGCGTCGAACTCGGCCGGCCAATCGGCCCCGCGCCGCAGCTTTGCGTAGAGCGCGAGCCACGATGACCAGTCCTCGCTCGCGGCGCCGGGCACGCGAAAGGTCTTCATCACGGGCGCCGGATCCGTTGCCGCCGCGAGCCGGTCGAGCCAGCGCGCGGCCGTCGCCGGCCCCACGCCGGGCAGAAGCCGCAGCGCGCGAAAGCCGGCGATCCGCCCGCGCGGATTCTCGACGAAGCGCAGGATCGCGAGCACGTCCTTGACGTGCGCGGCGTCGAGGAAGCGCAATCCGCCGAACTTCACGAACGGGATGTTGCGCCGTGCGAGCTCGAGCTCGAGTTGCGCGCTGTGGCTCGACGTCCGGAACAGCACCGCCTGGCGCTTGAGCACGATGCCTTGCTCGCGCTGTCGCAGGACTTCCCCGGCGGCGAATTCCGCCTGTGTCGACTCGTCGGGCACGGTGACGAGCGCGGGCCGCCCGCCGCCGCGCCGCTCGGTGTAGAGGGTCTTCGCATATCGCTCGGCCGCGAGCGCGATCACGGCGTTCGCGGCCGACAGGATGGGCGCGGTCGAGCGATAGTTGCGCTCGAGCGTCATGACGGTCGCCGGTGGATCGTACTGCGCGGGGAAATCGAGGATGTTGCGCACCGTCGCCGCGCGAAAGCCGTAGATCGCCTGCGCGTCGTCGCCGACCACCGTCACGCCGCGGCCGTCCGGCTTGAGCAGGCGCAGGATTCTCGCCTGCAGTCGATTCGTGTCCTGGTATTCGTCGACCAGCACGTGGTCGAAACGCGCGCCGACCTCCAGCGCCAACGCGGGCACGTCGAGCATCGCCGCCCAATAGAGCAGCAGGTCGTCGAAGTCGAGGACGCTCTGCGCCTGCTTCGCCGCGACGTATTCCGCAAAGAGCCGCCGCAGGCGCTCCTCCCACGGACCGCACCAGGGATACGCGTCGCGCAACACGTCGGTAACGGGCGCCTCGGTGTTGACGACGCGCGAGTAGATCGCCACGCATGTCGCGGCAGCTGGGAAGCGCGACTTCGCGGGCTCGGCGGCGAGCGACGCCTGGCGCACGAGCGCCATCAGGTCTTCGGAATCACCGCGGTCGTGGATCGTGAACGTGCTCGCGAGCCCGAGCCGTTCGGCGTATTCACGCAGGATGCGCGCGGCTACGCCATGGAACGTGCCCGCCCACGGCAGCGGCGGCGGTCGGTCGCCGGCGGCGAGGTGCAGCAGCGAATGCAGCACCTGACCGGCGCGACGCTCGAGCTCGTGCGCGGCACGGCGTGTGAACGTCAACAGCAGCAGCCGCTGCGGGTCGGCGCCGGTGCGAATCAGGTGCGCGACGCGATGGGCGAGCGTGCTGGTTTTGCCCGCGCCTGCCCCCGCGATGATGAGAAGCGGCGAAGCTTCCGAGGTCGTCCCGTAGGTCGCCGCGCGTTCCTGCGCTTGGTTGAGGTTGCCGGTGGAAGGGGTCATACGCCCGAATGACGCCGGACGATGGCCCGGCGAACGAGCGTTCGACTATAGGCGGCCCGCCTCCTCCCGGCAATACCTGCCTACCAGGCGGCGGCGACCCGCGGCCGCCGTCGCCTGTTTCACGGCCGCTATTGCGGCGCGTTGCCGGCCGGGGGCGACGACGCGGCCGGCGCCGCCGTTCCGGATTGCGATACGCCGAGCGCCGCCAGCGTTGCCGAATCCAGCGTGCCGGTTTCCGGCAGCCCCTGCGTCTGCTGGAACGAGCGGAGCGCGCTTTCGGTCTGCGGCCCGAAGACGCCGTCGACCGCGCCTGCGTCATAGCCGCGATCGTTCAGCGCCTGCTGGGCCGCGCGGACATCGGCCGACCCCGCCTCGGCCGGAGCGCTCGCGGTTCGCGCATTGCCAAGCGGCAGCTTGTCGTACTCGTAATGGCCGGCGTAACCGCCGACGCCGGCCCCTACCGCTGCGCCGATCGGGCCGCCGACCGCGGCGCCGACGATCGCGCCACCCGTGGCCCCTGCCGCAGTGCCTTTCTCCTGCCGGTCCATCGAGTTCCAGGTTGCGCAACCGGCGAAGACCGATACGAGCGCGATGGCGCCCGTGCGAGAGACGAATTTGGAAACGTTCATATGCGAATCCTCCGTGGTTGGCGGACCGACCCGCGCTTGCGCGAAGGGCGGCCGGAGCGTGGACACCCGCGGTGGATGCCGACCCCGTCAGATTGCATCGGAAGCGTGGCGGCGCCTATCGGCGCGGTCCGATTTCGCTGTAGGAACGCACGCGGCGCGTACTTGTGCGTACGCAAAGCGCCGGAAATGCGGCCGGGTGCGGGGAACGGAGCGGCTCAACGCGCCCGGCGTGTCGTCGTGCCTTCCGCATCGTCGACGATCGCGTCGCCGTCGGCGCTCGGCCGCTCGTCGAAGAGCGCACCGAGCTGCGTCGATTCGTCGCTATCGACGTCGCGTTCGAGCGGCGGAAGCTTCGAAGCGGTGCGCTCCGACGCCTCCTGGAATCGCTCGATGCCGGCAACAACACGCCGGCGCAGCGCCGGTGGCTTGGCGACCACGTCGGGGCGAGCCCGTGTCGCCTTGCGTCTTGCTGTCATCGCGCTCCACCTCCTGTGGCCTCGGAATAATGCGTATATTGAAGCCATGGCGCCACCGCCATGGTGATCCAGGTCAACGGTCGCGTGAAGCGACGGCGGCTCCTCGAGTGGACGGCCGCGTCGCTGCTCGGCGCGTGGGCCTACGGCGGCCCGGCCAAGGCCCAGCCGACGATGACGGACACCTCCCGCGCGAACGACGCGCCGACCGGTCAGGCGTTGACGCTGTTCCTCTGCGGCGACGTCATGACCGGCCGTGGCATCGACCAGGTGCTGCCGCATCCCGGCGACCCGCGCCTCTACGAGCCGTTCGTGAAATCGGCGCGCGAGTACGTCGCGCTCGCCGAGCGCGCCAATGGCCCGTTGCCAAGGCCGATCGATTACGCGTACATCTGGGGCGATGCGCTCGCAACGCTCGATCGCCTGCGCCCCGACGTGCGCATCGTCAATCTCGAGACGTCGGTGACGACCTCCGACGCGGCCTGGCCCGGCAAAGGCATTCACTACCGGATGCATCCGGCGAACGTGCGATGCCTCACCGCAGCGCGGCTCGATTGCGCCGTGCTCGCCAACAATCACGTGATGGACTGGGGACGGCCGGGTCTCGTCGAGACGCTGGCGACGCTCCACGCTGCGGGCTTGCGCACGGCGGGCGCGGGGCGCGACCATGTCGAGGCGGCGGCGCCCGCGGCGATCGACGTCGCCGGGAAGGGGCGCGTGCTCGTGTTCGCCTATGGAATGCCGAGCAGCGGCGTTCCGGCGTCATGGGCGGCAAACGCCACGCTGGCCGGCGTGAACCTGCTATCCGACCTGTCCTCGCGCAGCGTCGACGCGATCGCGCGCGCGGTCGACGCGCACAAGCGACCGGGTGACGTCGTCGTGCTGTCGATCCACTGGGGCGGTAACTGGGGTTACGACATCGGCTTCGCCGAGCAGGCCTTCGCGCGGCGCATGGTCGACACGGCCGGCGTCGATATCGTGCACGGACACTCGTCGCATCATCCCAAGGGCATCGAGGTCCACCGCGATCGGCTGATCCTCTACGGCTGCGGCGACCTGATCGACGACTACGAGGGAATCACCGGCTACGAGGAGTTTCGCGCGGACCTCGGATTCCTCTACCTGCCGACGGTGAACGCGGCGACCGGCGCCTTGAGCGGTCTCGTGCTCGTCCCCACGCGCCTGCGCCGCTTCCGGCTGAACGACGCCGCGCCGACGGAGGCCGCATGGCTCACCGCGATGGAGAACCGCGAGGGACGCGCGCTCGGCACGCGC
The DNA here is from genome assembly GCA_050257435.1 of Rudaea sp. Classification (GTDB taxonomy): domain Bacteria; phylum Pseudomonadota; class Gammaproteobacteria; order Burkholderiales; family Casimicrobiaceae; genus VBCG01. Next base: position 1,068 of record JBLMWW010000027.1, on the reverse strand, counting down.
GCCGCCTTGCAGCCCGACGGAACGCTGCGCGTCGAATGGCGCTGACGCGCGCGCATGCGGGTCACTCGCGCTGTTCGTTGCGGGCGCGCGCCGGCGCCCGCCCGCTGCTTTGCGCCTGCTCGCGTCCGCCGTCCCGGCGCGCCGTCACGGCGCCGCGCGGCGGGGCGGCGGGTACCGCCTGACGCGTCGCCGCACCGGACGTCACGCCTGTGCGCGAAGTCGGCTGCGGACGGGCGGAGCCTCGATCGGAACGGCCGCCGCGGTCGCCGTTCCAGTTGCCGCCCCGGTCGCGGTTCCAGTTGCCGCTGCGGTCGCGGTCGCCTCGATAGTCGTGCGACCGTCCGCGATGGTCGTACGACCGCCCGCGATAGTCGTGACGATCGCGGTCGCTGTACCGGAAATCGAAAATCGGCCCGCCGTAGTAATAGCCCGGCGTGTAGTAATACGGGCCGTTACCGTAGTAATACGGGCCATAGTCGTAGGAATACGATCCGGAGTAGCCGTAATACGGCTCGCTGTAGCCGTAGTATCCGTAGTCATAGGTTGCGCAGCCGGACAAGAGCGCGGCCAGGGCGACCGGCGCGGCGAACCTTTTCACGTAGCGAAGCATGGCGCCTCCATCGTTCGATACACGTGAGGCCCCGGGCGCCGGTCGAGGTTCCCCGAAAGGTCGTCCCGCCCGTCCGGCGGCACCGCGGGTGGACGACGGCGCTGGCGCGCATCGAGGCACCGCGTCGGCGCGGTGACGAAGGCCCGGCGACGGCGGTCCCGCTGCGGCCAGCACGCGCGCGATGATGTCGTCGACGATCCGCCGTATCTCGGCCCCGGGACGCTTGTCGATCCTCGGCCCCAACGCGATGTTACGATGCGCGTCCCCGCGGTCGGCCTCGGGCACGCGCGGCCGATTATCCGGTCGCGCGCCTCGACGGCGAGCCCGCCGCGCCACATCCGTCTCGAACGCGAACTGATCGTGCGTGACTCGACCGCGCCGCCCGCGATGAAATGCCGGTCGCGCGGCCTTAGCCGATCGATTCATCGGGATCCAACACCCCGGCTCTCTTCGACGAC
>JBLMWW010000026.1:0-37719 GCA_050257435.1 Rudaea sp. | reverse complement strand
GGTGGAAGGCACGGGCCTCGGCCTCGCCATCTCCCGCAAATTCGTGGAGTTGCATGGCGGCAAGATCGGCGTCGAAAGCCGAGTCGGCGAGGGGTCGACGTTCGCGTTCACGTTGCCGCGGACTACGCTGGATCCGTTGCGGCCGACGACTCTTTAACCACCGAATCCATCTTTGCGCCGTCGTCCGTGGCAGGTCGGACTGTTTCCGTGAGCTCCGGGTGCGAGTGCCCGGTCCGTCGCCGGGACTTTCGATTGCCGGCACTATCCGAGAGTGGGCCCTCAGGTGGTACCGGCGTGTCCACCCCCCGCCCGGCGGCGGGCCTTGCGCGCCTTGGCCGGCGGCAACAGCTTCCGCAACAGCCGCGCGCAGTCGTCCGGAGACATGTACCGCGGCACCGGATAGCTCGTATCGGCCTCCCAGCACGCGGCCTTCGCAAGCTCCGGAATGTCCTCTTCGCGCAGCGCGTCGACGTACGGCGGAATGCCGAGATCGCGATTCAGCGCCTCCACCGATTCGCGAAACTTGCGCGCGAGCGCGGCCGGTCGCTCGCCCGGGCGACCCGCTTTCGCACGCACGGCCAGCACCGCCAGCCGATCGGTCGCCTTCGGCGCGAGGAATGCGAGCACGTGCGGAAGCACGATCGCGTTCGCGAGGCCGTGCGGCGTGTGGTATCGCCCGCCGAGCTGATGCGCGATGGCGTGCGCGTACCCCACGTTGGCGCGCGTGAACGCGAGCCCGCCGTAGGTCGCGGCGAGCGCCATCTGCTCGCGTGCGGCGAGGTCCTTGCCGTTCCGGTAAGCCTTGCGCAGGTTGCCGTAGACGAGCGCGACGGCCGCGAGCGCCATTCGGTCCGACTGCTCGGTCGACCAATGCCCGAGGAACGCCTCGACCGCGTGCGTCAGCGCATCCATCCCGGTCGCGGCCGTGACCCGACGCGGCAATCCGGTCATGAGCGCCGGGTCGAGCGCGGCCACGGACGGCACGAGCCGCGTATCGGCGATCACGAACTTCTTTCCCGCCTCGGGGTCGGAGATGACCGCGGCCACCGTCACCTCGGAGCCGGTGCCCGCAGTCGTCGGCACCGCGTACACCGGCACCGGCGAGCGCATACCGCGGAAGTAGCCGACGAGGTCGCGCGGATGCTTGTCGTTGGCGACGGCGAGTGCGATCGTCTTGGCGGTATCCATGGGGGAGCCTCCGCCAAATGCGACGATCGCGTCGCATCCGTGTTTCCGATAGAACGCGATGCCGTCTTCGATCATGGCGATCGGGGCATCGGCGGTGACGGCGTCGAACACGACGTGCTCGGTCCCGCCCCTTGCCAGTGCGGCGATCAGCGCATCGGCGAGGCCCAGCTCGGACACGACGCGATCGGTCACGATGAGGATGCGGCGGTGGCCGAAGCCGCCGAGAAGCTCTCCCAGGCGGCGGCTCGCGCCCGGGCCCACGAGCAGCGTCGGCTGTGGAATGGGCAGGAGAGACGTCACCATGCCGGCGGCCCGCATCGCCGCGGACAGCCCGACGGATCGCACCACATCGCCCACGACGCCCGGTAGCTGAATCACCTCGCACCCCGTATCTTCGCCACGACCATGAGAGCTTGCGCCAAATCGGGCGGCATTTATCGACCAAGATCAAAGCGTGCCTGACCGCGCGAGGGCAAGCTTGAAGAAGCAGGGGTGAAACGGCGCCACCGGGCGCCGATGACGCCTCCTCGGTCGGCAGCGCTTCGGCGTCACGCGAACATCGGATGAAACGAGTCGTCGGCATCAGCCTCGGCACCCCCGATCAGGACTTCGCGTTCCGCGCGCGGTTCCTCGGGCAGCGGCTCGACGTGCGTCGCATCGGCACGAACGGCAGCGTCGCCCGGGCGCAGAAGCTCCTGCGGCAGTGGGAGCAGGACGCGGACGTGATCGGCCTCGCCGTGCCGAAGGCCACGTATTCGGTCGGCGGCAACCGCTACGTCGACGACACCAGCATGCGGCTCGTGCGCGCCGTCACGCGCATCCCCGCAACAACCGGCGCCAAGCTCGACGACATCCTGCAGGAGTGGGCGCTGCGGCACGTGCAGGCGCGGCTCGGTGGCTACTTCGACAACGCGCGCACGCTGTTCCTCTCGGGGACGACGCACTACAAGCTCGCGGCCGCGCTCTCCGAGTTCACGCAGAACGTCGAGTTCGCCGATCCCGTGCTGCAGCTCGGCGTGCCGAAGCTTCTGACCTCGCTCGACGCGCTGCGACTCTACGCGAGCGGTGCGCACTACGTGCTCGACTGGATTCCGTCGCGGATCATGACGTCGCTGCCCGTGAAGGAGTGGACGAAGTTCGTGCTGCGCATGGCGATGCGCGACGCGACCGTGATCGTCGCACCCGTGCACGAGCTCGACCGCTTCGGCGCCGAGGAGTTGCGCGGCAAGACGATCGTCACGTCCACCGTCAACGACGCGCGCATCGCGCAATTCCGCAAGAAGGGCGTCGCGATGGTGATCGACGGCGCGCCGTCGCTCTACGGTCATGTGCTCGCGCCGAGCCTGCTGGACGCGATGATCATCGCGGCCACGGGCAAGGCGCAAGGCGACCTGCTCGAGGACGACTACCTCGAGATCATCACCGACCTCGGGCTTGAGCCGCGGGTCATCCATCCGGGCGGCTTCAAGCGCGTCAACCGCTTCGCTTTCGTCATCCATCCGCTGTCGCAGGAATATTTCAAGAAGATCAAGCCGATCGAGATGCTCTCGCGCGTGTCGCCGCCGATCTTCATGGACACGCTGGAAAAGGCGATGGCCTACGCGCCGCCCTTCGTGTACTCGAAGGTCACGGGGATCCAGTCGCCGACGGGCGTCGAGGCCGAGGGCTGGCTGATCTCGGTGGGCGGAACGCCCAGGGAGATCATGAACCACAGCCCGGAGTTCACGTACGAGCGGCTGCTCGATGCGGCGCGCATGGCGAAGAGCCTCGGCGCGCAACTCATGGGGCTCGGCGCGTTCACCAAGGTCGTCGGGGATGCCGGCGTAACCGTCGCGCGGCGTGCGCCGCTGCCCATCACCACCGGCAACAGCTACAGCGCCTCGGGAGCGCTGTGGGCGGCGCACGATGCGCTGTTGCGCCTGGGCCTCGTCGCGAAGCCCGCGCGCGGCGAGCGCGTGCCGCGCTTCAAGGCGATGGTGGTCGGCGCCACGGGATCGATCGGCGCGGTGTGCGCGCGGATGCTCGTCACCGTGGCCGAGGAGGTCTATCTCGTCTCGCCGGAGGCCGCGAAGCTGCTCTCGCTCAAGGAATCGATCCTGAACGAGACGCCGGACGCCAGGGTCTTCCTCTCCGCGCACGCGGACAAGGACATCGCCGACATGGACATGATCGTCACGGCGACCTCGGGCGCCGGAAAGAAGGTGCTCGACATCATGAAGGTGAAGCCCGGCTGCGTCATCACCGACGTCGCGCGTCCGCTTGACCTGCCGCCGAGCGAGGTCGCGAAGCGTCCCGACGTGCTGGTCATCGAGTCGGGCGAGATCCTTCTTCCGGGCAACGTGCAGATGAAGAACATCGGGCTGCCGAGGAACGTCGCGTATGCCTGCCTCGCCGAAACGGTCGTGCTCGCGCTCGAAGGACGCTTCGAGAACTTCACCGTCGGCCGCAACATCGAATGGGAGAAGGTGCGAGAGATCTACCGCATCGGCCGCAAGCACGGCATGAAGCTCGCGGCGATCTCCGGGGCGAACGGGCCGTTCACCGACGCCGACTTTCTCCGCGTGCGCAGGCTCGCGCTCGCCGCCCGCGCGAATGCCGCGGCGGGCGAGTCGCATGGCAAGCGGCCCGCGACAGCGAAGGCCCCGGCTACGAAGGCCCCGGCTACGAAGGCCCCGGCTACGAAGGCCGCGGCTACGAAGGCCCCGGCTACGAAGGCAAGCGTCGCGCGACGCCATCCCAAGCGCGGCTCTGCCGAAGGCGCGACGAAGGCGCGCCCGCGCGGCCCGGCGCAGACGGGCCGCAAGCGCGCCCATCAGGCGGCCACGCGCCAGCGAACCTGACGCCGAGAGAGCCGGGCGCCAGAGCAAAAAGCGCCCATCGGTCGGAGGCAGGCCCGCGCGTCTTGCTCCGACCCCGATGGGCGCTCTTTGCCCGGACCCCGTTTCTACGACGCGATCAGCGCCTCGATCTCGGCGAACGTGCGCGCGATGTCGTGCACCTGCTGAGGCGGGAGGCCGAGCCGTCGGGCGATCTGCGTCAGCGAGAACATGCCGCAGATCGTCGCGCTGCGTGTCGTCGCACCGTCGACGACCAGCGCGTGCTGGCGTCCGGCGAGCCTCAGCGTCGCGATGATGTCGCCGATGCGCGCGCGCACCACGTCGTGGAGGTCGAGCACCTCGAGCCGCTCGGACGGCGTCATGATGTCGGCCACCACGACTTCGTCGTAGTGGATGCTGCGTTCCTGCGCGATCTGGATCGGCCGCTCGCCCAGGATGTCCGTGGCGGTGACGATGCCGCGCACCCGGCGCGGCTCGACGACGAAGAGCGCGCGCACCCCGCGCGCGATCATGACGCGGTTGGCTTCGACCACCGGCGTGTCGGGACCGATCGTCACCGGCGTCACCCGCCGCAGGTCCGTCATGACCTCGGTCGCGAGAGAGTCGAGTTGCACCGGGCCCGCGGGACCCGGCTGCGGCAGCTCGAACCGCGCGCTGCCGCTTGCGAGCGAATTGCGCAGCGGCGCGAAGCCGCCCGTCAGGGGCTGCAGGGGCTCGGGCCGGGCCTGCAACGCCGCGGGCTCGCGGCTCGCCTGGAAGAACATGAGCTGAATCAGCGGATCCTTGCGGTGCGTTTCCTGCGCCGCGGGACCCTGCGCTTCCGACTCCATGGCGACGTCGTGATCGTCGCGGCCCTTTTTCATGCGCTCCTCCATTCCTCGACTCGTGGAACGACTCGACAAATCTTAGACGCGGCGCGTGCCGATGGTTTCCCGCGTTCCCAGCAACCGGGTCCCCAGTCTAGACCCGCCGCGGCGACGCCGCCAACGCCGCTCGCCCGCCGGGACCCGGATGACAGCGCCGGCGCGCTGTTGACGGACGTCAATAACGCGCCGCGCAATTGCGCGCGTAATCGTCGGGCCGTGCCATGGAGCACGCGCGGATTCCGGCGCATACTTTCCCTACCGTCCGTTCCGAGGAGACGCCCATGCTCGAACTGACCGTGAACGGCCGCCGGCACCGGGTCGACGTCGAGCCCGAGATGCCGCTGCTCTTCGTCCTGCGCGATCACCTCGCGCTCCACGGCGCGAAGTACGGCTGCGGCGTGGGGCTCTGCGGCGCCTGCACCGTCCACGTCGACGGGCAGGCCGTGCGCGCCTGCACGCTGCCTGCCTCCGCCGCGGCGGGCAAGAAGATCGTGACGATCGAAGGCCTGGCCGCGGACGGCCTCCACCGCGTGCAGAAGGCGTGGATCGACCACGAGGTCCCGCAATGCGGCTACTGCCAGACGGGCATGATCATGGCGGCCGCCGCGCTGCTCGCGAAGCACCCCGCGCCGAGCGACGCCGACATCGACGAGACGATGACGAACCTTTGCCGCTGCGGCACGTACGCGCGCGTACGCAAGGCGATCCACGCGCTCGCCGACGCGAGCGCCGCGGGCAGCGGCGTCAAGACGTCGTAGGGGGGCCACCATGCCGATCGCCGTGTCCCGTCGCGATTTCCTGAAGGTGTCCGCCGCCGTCGGCGGCGGCCTCGCGCTGCAGTTTCGCTTCCCGATGGCCGCCGTCGCCGCCGGCGATGTGCGCGCGACCGAGGTCAACGCGTGGATCGTCGTCCATCCCGACGATCGCGTCGTCATTCGCATCGCGCGTTCCGAGATGGGCCAGGGCACGTACACCGCCCTCGCGCAGCTCGTCGCCGAGGAGCTCGATTGCGACTGGTCGAAGGTCAGCGCCGAGTTTGCTTCACCGAACGAGCACGTGCGCCGCAACCGCATCTGGGGCTCGATGTCCACCGGCGGAAGCCAGGGCGTGCGGTCGTCCCAGGATTACGTCCGCAAGGCGGGCGCGAGCGCGCGCGCCATGCTCGTCGCGGCCGCCGCCGGGCGGTGGAAGGTCCCCGTCGCCGAGTGTTCCGTGGCGAACGGCATCGTCACCCACGCGCCGTCGGGACGCACGCTTCGCTACGGCGAGCTGGCGGCCGCCGCGGCGAAACTCGCGCCACCCCGCACCGTCGAGCTTCGCGACCCCGCCGACTGGAAGATCGCCGGCAAGCCGCTGCATCGACTCGACATTCCGGACAAGGTGCTCGGCAAGCCGGTCTTCGGTGTCGACGTCGAGCTCCCCGGCATGCTGCACGCGTCGATCGCGCAATGCCCGGTGTTCGGCGGCGCGGTCGAAAGCATCGACGCGAGCGAGGCGCTCGGGATGCGGGGCGTGAAGAAGGTCGTGCGCGAGAGCGATTTCGTCGCCGTCGTCGCCGATAGCTGGTGGCGGGCCAACGAAGCGCTCAAGAAGGTGAAGATCGCTTGGAACACGGCGGGCCACGAGCGCGCCGACGATGCGAGCATCGAGGCGATGCTTCGCGAAGGCCTCGCCGCGAGGGATCTGCCGCAAGCGCGCAAGCTGGGCGACACCGCCGGTGCGCTCGCGGGCGCAGCGAAGGTCGTCGAGGCCGAATACCGCTCGCCATACCTCTCTCACGCGACGATGGAGCCGCAGACGTGCACGGCGTGGCTCAAGCCCGAGGGCTTCCTCGACGTATGGACGTCGACGCAGAACGCCGAAGCCTCGATGGCCGCCGCCGCCGAGGTCGCGGGCCTGCCGCTCGAGAAGGTCGAGGTGCACAAGATGATGCTGGGCGGCGGCTTCGGGCGCCGTGGCGGGCCGCAGGACTTCGTGCGGCAGGGCGTCTCGATCGCCAAGGCGATGCCGGGCGTGCCGGTGAAGATGATGTGCTCGCGCGAAGAGGACATGCAGCACGACTACTACCGCCCGGCGAGCATCGTGCGCATGAAGGCGGGGCTCGACGCGCTGGGCCGCCCGATTGCGCTGCACACGACGATCGCGTGCCCGTCGATCCTGAAGTCGATCTTTCCGAATGCGTCGCCGAACGGTGGCATCGACTTCACCGCGGTGCGCTCGTTCAACGACCTGCCCTATGCCATCGCGAACCAGCAGGTCGATTACGCGATGCGTAACGGCCACGTGCCGGTGGGCTTCTGGCGCGCACCGGGGCAGCAGAACGCGTTCTATCGCGAGTGCTTCGTCGACGAGCTCGCCCATGCCGCGAACCAGGATCCGGTCGAATTCCGGCTTGCGCTGCTCGCGCGCGGCGACAAGAACCGCGGTGTGCTCGAGGCGGTCGCGAAGGCCGCGGGATGGGGCGCATCGCTGCCGCAGGGCGTGCATCGCGGCATCGCGATGGCGGACGGCTTCGGCAGCTACGCCGCCGCCGTCGCCGAAGTCTCCGTGAGCCCCGCGGGCGAGCCGAAGGTGCACCGTGTCGTGATCGCGATCGACTCGGGTTACGTCGTCAATCCCGACACCTGCCGCGCGCAGGCCGAGAGCAACGTCGTGTATGGGCTCGGCAGCATCCTCTACCAGGAGATCAACGTCAAGAACGGGCGCGTTTCGCAGTCGAACTTCCACGACTTCGCGCTTCCGCGGATCGACGAGATGCCGAAGGTCGAGACGGTGCTCGTGCCGACCGGCGGTTTCTGGGGCGGGCACGGCGAGCCGGCGATCCTTCCGCTGGTGCCCGCCGTGTGCAATGCGATTTTCGCGGCAACCGGCAAGCGCGTGCGCTCGCTGCCGCTCAAGCACGTGGACCTGCGCCGCGCCTGAACGACTCGAGTCATCCGGTAACGGCGTGGTTCAGCGCGGCAGGGCGAGTCACGGTCCGCATCCGGCGGGCACGGGACCGACGCGGCTCAACGCGATCGTGCCCGAGCGCCCGGCGTTGCCTCCCGCCGTGAACGCGTAATTCAGCTGCGCCGAAGTGCAGCTTGCGAGCGTCACGGTCGCGGTCCCCACCGGGTCGGTCGACGGTGGGGGTGTCGTGGGCTGGTCGAACACGCCGCCCGTCGTCTCGTACAGCGTCGCCGTGATCGTGCGGCTTCCGGGCGTATACGTCGCCTGGCCGGTGAACCAGCGCTGGCCCGCGACGCCGGCGGCCTGACCTGCCGGCGCGTACGTGTACCAGGTGAAGAAGAACACGGGCGCGACCGGATTCACTTCGAATACGAATCCCTGGCCGGACTTCGCCGGATCGTACCAGTTGCCCGAGAAGGCGAAGTCCGCACTCGTCCCGGGCGTGCCGTTCGCGGCGCAGGTCACGTTCGGCGTGATGCGCGTCACCGGGATGCTGCCGGTCCGACCGTCGGTGAACGTGTACGCGAACGTGCCGTTCGTGCAATCGGTGAAGGAAAGCGTTCCGGAACCCACGGTGGTCGAGCTCGTCGTCGGGAGCGCATCGAAATTGCCGCCGACGTTCCGGTAGATCGTGACCGGCACGCTGGCGGCGCCGCGTCGCGCATCGCCGATGAACGTGTACCAGCGTTGCCGGTCGTCGCCACCCGCGGGTGCGACGTCATAGGTGAACCAGGCGCCGGCGACGAGCGCCGTGCCCGGTGCGGCCATGTCGGGAAAGAATTCGACCTCGATCCCCTGCCCGCTCGTCGCCGGCTCGTACCAGGAGCCGGTGAATCCGTGCTGGTCGAGGTCCGGGCCGGCGATCACCGATGATGTGACCGACGCGATATACGCGGCCACGTCGGCGAGATCGGTCGCGCTCTGCCCGAGCGTCGAGAGGAATCGGCTGCGCATCTCGGGGACGCTCTGGATCGCGCTCGTCAACCCGCTCACGCTGCCGCCGGACGCCACGATGTCGCCCGGCTTCGGGCTCGCGACGTGGCAGTCCGTGCAGGCGTACGTGACGTGGTAGAGCGTAGTTCCGCGTGACGCGTCGCCGGCGGCCCACGCCGCCACCGCACACGAAAGCGCCGAGGATGCAACGACGGCTGCAGCGAAGGTTCGAACGCGAGTCATGAAATCCTCCTGATGCGGAAGTCAGACGCGGCTTGGTGTGCGCGAGCGAATCTAGCGTTTCCGGAGCGACGTACCGGGTCGATGCGACGAAACCGGCTCTCGGCGGCGCGAAGTTGCCGTCCGGCGCCGCGAGACTCGCCCCGAGGGTGGGCGCGGTGCAATAATCGCGATGCCTTGCGTTGCACGGAGCCGACGCCGATGCGCGAAGCGACCGACGATGCTGCATTGCATTCCGCGTCCCGTACGGTCCGCGGAACGCGCGCAGGCGCCTATGCGACGCTCGATCGTGCGCTTCGCTCGGAGCCCTGGTGGCTGCGCGGCGTGACGTGGCCGCTCGTCGGCGCCTGCGGCTTCCTCGCCGCCCTCGACGCCTCGTGGACGGGCGTCACCGCCTTCGTCCCCGAGTTCGGAAAGGACGCCGCTTCGCCGGAACTCGCGCTCGTGGACGTGGTGACGAACGCATGCGTCGCGCTCGCGGTACTCGTCCTCGGGGCGACCCTCGTGAACCTGCGGCGTTCCCGCCTGCCCCTGCCACTTGCGCTCGCGATTGCCGTGCTGCTCGGCACGCTCGTTCCGTTCGTCGCGATTGCTTCGTTCATCATGCAATCGCCGGACAGCTGGCTATGGGCATTCCTGGTCGTCTGGCGCCGGACATTCGTGATGTGGGCGCTCGCCGCCGCCGCCTGGTATTTCCTGCAGCGGGCCACCGCGCGCGAAGCGGCGTTGCGCGCGGCGGAGCTGGCCCGGCGCCAGCTCGAGACCGGCATGCTGGAAGCGCGCCTGCAGGCGCTGCAGGCGCAGGTCGAGCCGCACTTCCTGTTCAACACGCTCGCGCACGTGAAGCGACTGTACCGGACCGACCCGCTGCGCGCGCGCGGCATGCTGAACAGCTTTCGCGGCTACCTGCAATCCGCGCTGCCGGACATGCGCGACCCGCGGCGCGATCTCGGCCGCGAGCTCGATCTCGTGCGCGCCTATCTCGACGTCGAGCAGGTGCGCATGGGACGGCGCCTGACGGTCGCGATCGACGTGCGCGACACGCTGCGGCAGCAGGCATTTCCCGCGACGATGCTGATCTCGCTTGTCGAGAACGCGATCAAGCACGGCCTCAATCCGCTGCCGGAGGGCGGGACAATCAGCATCGAGGCCACGGTGCGCGACGGGTCACTCGAAGTCGCCGTCGTCGACACCGGACAGGGCATCGCCGACAAGATCGGAAGCGGCGTCGGCCTCGCCAACATTCGCGCGCGGCTTGCGGGACTGTTCGGCCCGCACGCAGGACTCGTGCTGACGCCCAACGCGCCGCGCGGCCTGCGTGCGGCGATCGTGACGCCGCTGGGCGAGGCCGTGGGTGCGGCTTCGTCGCACCTGGCGAAGGCCGTGGACGTCCACGCATACGCATGACGATCGTGCGCTCGGCTCCATTATCCGCGGCGAGCGTTCCCGTCGACGCGACGATCGCGCGCTGCACCTCGTGGCTCCCGCGCATGCTGCGAACCGACCTGCGATGCCTCGACGGATTGAGCTGGCCGCTGATCGGTGGTCTCTTCGCCGTCGCTTTCGGCTTCGCCGTCTATTCGATCCCGGCCGTGCTGTTTCTCAACGAAACGGGGTTGCACGCCCCGCTTCACGCCTATCTCGCGGAGTTCCTCGGCTGGTTCGTGCGCTATGTCGTGGAATTCGGGCCGGTGCTGGTCGCGGTCGTCATCGCCGACAACATTCCCGCAACGGGCGCGAGAAGACTGGCCTTGCTCACGGTCGCGGTCGTGCTCGGCGCTCAGTTGCAGTGGCCGCTGCGTTGCTCGTACGAGCCGGCAACGGAGAAGGCATGCACGGACTTTCCTGCATCGCTATGGAAATCCTGGCGCTGGATGAGCCAGAACACGCTGTGGACGATCGGCTTTGCCACGCCGCTTGCGCTCGTCGCGTTCTCGCGGCGTCGCGACCTGCGCATCGCGCGGGCGCTGCATGCCGCCGAGCTCGCGCGCGTCGAGCTCGCACGCAGGACGCTCGAGACCGATCTGCAGGCGATGCAGGCGCGTGTCGAGCCGCGCTTCCTGCTGGACACGCTGGACGACATCGGCGAGCTCTACGCGCAGACGCCCGAGGCAGGCGAGCGGATGCTCGACGAGCTGATCGCCTACCTGCGCGCAGCGCTGCCCGACATGCGCGCCGCGAGCTCGACGCTCGGGAAGGAGGCGACGCTCGCACGCGCGTATCTCGCGATATTGCGCATCCGCGCGCGCAATGCGCTCGTGGTGGACGTCGACGTGCACGCTGGCATCGACGACGAGGTGATGCCGCCGATGGTGCTCCTGCCGTTGCTGGCCGCGGCGACCGGCCCCGTCGTGGACGCCGCCCAGCCCACGCATCTGCGCGTCACGGCAACGGTCGATGCCGCCTCCGTTCGCATCGATATCCATGGACGGGGGCCCGCCATTCGCGCGATCGCCAACGAGCTCGTCGTCGCCGACATCCGAAAGCGCCTACGAGCGCTGTACGAGGACGCCGCATCGCTGATGGTCGCCGACGAAGCGGGCCGGACGTTGTCGGTGCAGCTCTCGATCCCCCGTGAAGCGGCTTAGCGCGGTCCTGGCCGAGGACGAGGCGAACCTGCGCGAGGAGCTGCGCGAGACGCTCTGCGCCGTGTGGCCCGATCTCGCGATCGTCGCCGAAGCCGAGAACGGCGACGCCGCGCTCGCCGCGCTCGAGAAGCACGCGCCGGACGTCATGTTCCTCGACATCCAGATGCCGGGCCTCTCGGGCCTGGACGTCGCGCGCCGGGCGAGCGGGCGCGCGCACGTGGTGTTCGTTACGGCCTACGACAAATACGCCGTGGCCGCGTTCGAGGCGGGCGCCGTCGACTACGTCATGAAGCCGTTCACGCCGGAAAGGCTGGCGGAGACGGTGCGCCGGCTCAAGGCGCGCGCCCTGGAGCCGCCGGCCGATCTCGCGGAGCTACTGCGCACGCTGGCCGACCGCCTCGACGCAACGCGCGACTACATGCGTTTCATCACGACCGTCCACGGCGACGAGATCCGGCTCATCACCGTCGACGAGATCTGCTATTTCCAGGCGAGCGACAAGTACACGCGCGTCGTCACGGCGGAGCGCGAGTCGCTGATCCGCCGCCCGATCAGCGAGCTCGCGAGAGCCGTCGATCCGGGCGCGTTCTGGCAGATCCACCGCGGCACGATCGTCAACGTCAATGCGATCTCCGGCGTCGTGCGCGATTTGCGCGGCTATCTGCGCGTGAAGTCGAAGGCGCGCAAGGAAACGCTGCCGGTCAGCGAGCGCTACGCGCACCGCTTCCGGCAGATGTGACGGCCGATCACCATATCAAGAGCACGGTTGAGCCGCTTCCCTGTCTGCGAACCGGCAGCGCATCGGGCGCAATCGAGGACAGCCCGGACTCGGAGAGGGCGGACGCCTCGACGGTACGCACGCTCTGGATCAGCCCGAACTCGGCGCGCAGGCGCTCGGCCGTCACCATGCCGATCCATAGCGGCGTCGCGTCCGCAAGCGCCGGCTCGCGTACGACATCGGCGGCGTGCCAGAGCCGCACGACGACACGCTCGCGCGCGTCGACGGCGCGCACGAACGTCAAAGGCGGAGCCCGGCCCTGCTCGAGCTTGGGCAACACCGGCAACTCGCCGATCGGCGTCGACGAGACGAGCCAAAGCAGGGCGGCGGAGGAACGCCACGGCGCCGGCGCCCGGAAACCATGCGCGCCCAGCAGGCGCTCGATGGCTTCCGGGGCCGCAGCCCACTGCACCGAGAACGGCTCGTTGCGCTCGCCGCCGATCTCTTCGCGTGCCGCGGGGAGCGTGCGCCACGCGCCGTCGCGCCATGCCGCAAATTCGATCGTCGGCGTCGTCGTCGCCTTCGCGTAGCGCCCGAGGTCGCGCGCGTGATGCCGTCCCGCGTACGGCCCACCGACGAACGCGAGCGTGGCGAGGACGATGGCGACCACCGGCGCCGCGGCGAGCCTGCGCTCGCGCTCGTGATGCAGGTACGCGATCGCGAGGAGCGCGATCCACGCCATGCCGAGCCCGAAGCTCGCCACGACGTCGGAGAACCAGTGCGCGCCTAGATACAGCCGCGAGAACGCCATCAGGACCGCGATGACCGTCGCGGTGCCGGCGTAGAGCATCTGCTGCCACGGCGGCTTGCCGAGTCCGACGAGGAACGCGAGGAACCCATATACGACGGTGGTGATCGCCGCGTGCCCGCTCGGGAACGAAAACTGGTCGACGAGGGCGTACGGCGTCGGCGGCCGCGCGCGTTCCAGCCCGTATTTCAGCGCCAGCACGAAGAGCTCGGCGACGACCGCCGCCGCCGCCCAGTACGCCAGCGTGCGGAAGCGGCGCGCGAGCGTGAACCACGCGGCGACGGCGGCGATCACGGCGATCGTCACCTGCGCGCTGCCGAGCTCGCTGATGACCACGATCACGTCGTCGCCCCACTGCGTTCGCAGCGCCTGCAGCGCGCCATAGATCGCGCGATCGACCTCCACCAGCGTGTCGCGCGTGACGACATCCTCCACGACGCCGAGGAAGAGCCAGGTTCCGCCGACGAGCAGCGTTGCGGCGACGAGAAGCGCATATGGCTCCGGCCGATCGGGGTCGAGCAGCGACAGGAGCACGCGCGCGACCGGCCCCGATGACGCGCCTGCCCGCGTCACGACGCGTGCACGGAGCCTGCGTACCACCGGCAGGCCGGCGCGCAAAACCGCGCCGATCAGCCACGCGATCGCCCATGACCCGCCGACCAGCAACGCCACCAGCACGACGAGGCGCGAGCTCACGGCGCCCGCGAGTTGCAGCGAGGCGCCGAAGAGCGCGCCCGGCAACAGGTGCGCCGCGGCCCACGCAAGCGCCGACAGCACGTTCATCAGGTAGAAGCGGCCCGCCGGCATGTTGGCCATGCCCGCGACGATCGGCACGATCGCGCGCACCGGTCCCACGAATCGGCCGAGGAACACGCTCTTGCCGCCGTGCACGGCGACGTATGCCTCGCCACGCTCGAGGATGGCGGGATGGGTGCGCAAGGGCCACATGCGCCGCAGCGCCACGTGATAGTGCCGGCCGAGCCAGAAGCTCAGCCCGTCGCCGGCGATCGCGCCCAGCACCGCCGCCGTGGTGGTCGCGCCGAAGTCCAATGCATGCAGCCCCACGAGCATGCCGCCCGCGAACACGACTGAACTGCCCGGGATGAACGTGCCGACAATCGCGAGCGACTCGAGGAACGCGCCGACGAACACGGCACAAAGCGCGAGCCGCGGGTGTGCCGCGAAGGCGTCGATCAGCGATTGAAGGTGCGCTTCCAGGAGGTCAGAAAGGAATCAGCGCAAAAAGTGGCCATTGGGTCGGAGCAGAAGACGCGCCCTCGTCCGATTGAAAGGCGCGTTCATGAATCGCGCTTTCTGCTCCCCCCAATGGCCGCTTTCTTGCCCTGACCCCTTTACGTCTCCGCCAGCGCCCGCCCGCGCGTCGCAATCACGCGCGCGTAGAAATGCGCGCTGTCCTTCGGCGTGCGCCGCTGGCTCGTGAAGTCGACGTGCACGATGCCGAAACGCTTCGAGTAGCCGTGCGACCATTCGAAGTTGTCGAGAAGCGACCAGACGAAATACCCGCGCAGGTCGACGCCTGCCGTGAGCGCCGCGTGGAGGGCGCGCAGGTGCTTGCGCAGGTAATCGACGCGCAGCGGATCGGCGAGCCGGTCGCCTTCGACCTGCGGCGGATCGTAGAACGCCGCGCCGTTTTCGGTGACGTAGATCGGCGGGTTGCCGTAGCGCTCCTTCACCCACACGAGAACGTCGGTGAGCGCCTGCGCGAACACCTCCCATCCGGTCTGCGTGTACGTCGACCGTGGCTGGCGCACGGGACGCGCGCGAAGAGGCCACGAATCGGCGTCGAAGCGCGTCACGTTGCGCGTGTAGTAGTTGATCCCGACGAAGTCGATCGGCTGCGCGAGCGCGGCGACCTCGTCCACCGGCCACGACGGCCATGCCTCGCCGAAGATCTCGCGGAGCTCGTCGGGATAGCGGCCGAGGAACACCGGGTCGAGATACTGCCGGTTCATGTACGCGTCGGCGCGCGCGGCGGCCGCGCGATCCTCGGCGCTATCGGATGCCGGGTGCTTGGGCTCGAGGTTGACGACGATGCCGATGCGGTGCTTGCCGATCGCGCGGTACGCCTGGACCGCGGCGGCATGCGCGCGCAGGAGACCGTGCGTCGCGAGCGGCGCCTCGAACGCGTTGCGATGGCCGGGCGCGAGCGTGCCGTGCAGGTAGCCGCCGTCGGTGACGACCCATGGCTCGTTCAGCGTCGCCCACATCGGCACGCGATCGTCGAGCCTGCGGAACAGGATCGCCGCGTAGTCGGCGAACCATTTCGCGCTGTCGGGATTGAGCCATCCACCCCGATCGCCGAGCGCCGCCGGCAGGTCCCAGTGGAACAGCGTGACGAATGGCGCGATGCCGTGTGAAAGCAGCGTGTCGACGAGGCGGTCGTAGTGGGCGAGCCCCTTCGGGTTGGCGGCTCCCCGGCCCTCGGGCAGTACGCGCGCCCAGGCGATGCTGAAGCGGTACGCCGTAAGACCGAGGCGCTGCATCAGCGCGATGTCCTCCGGATACCGCCGGTACTGGTCGCAGGCGACATCGCCGGTGTCGCCGTCGCGCACGCGTCCCGGGGTGCGCGTGAAGCGCTGCCAGATGCTCGGGCCGGCGCCGTCGGCGAGCGGCGAGCCTTCCACCTGATACGCCGACGTGGCGCTTCCCCACAGGAAGGATGCGGGGAATTCGAATGGGTGCGGTTGCGCCATGGGGGTCTCGCGTCGAGCGCCTGGAATTGTGTTCGGCGGGGCGTGGTCAACCGGCGAATTGGAGCACGACCTTCGCGTCGAGCTCGTCGATGCGAAGCGGCCCGCGCACGTCGACCGGCTTGCCGTTGACGGTCGCGTACAGCAGGCGCGGCCACGGCGCCGCCAGCACGAACCCGCCCGGCGGAACCTGCCCGCTTGCCGTCAGCGTGAGCTCCGCGATCCGCTCGCCGGTGCGAACGAGCGAGTACGACACGGTGCCGTAGGGCGTGCGCAGTCCGCGGATGGCGACGCCGGCGCGATCGATCCACGTGGCCGGAATGCCGGCGGCGAGGACGATGGCGGCGTCGTCGCGCTCGTAGGCGAAGAGATCGAGCACCGCGCGAATGAAGTCCGAGGCGACCCACGCATGCGGCAGGTCGCCGAGGAACGCTGGCTGGCGCGAATCGCGCGCGACGACTTCCGGCCACTGGTTCCATGCGCCCGGGCGGCGCCCGCCCATGAAGAACGCGAGCAGCGACTGCGCCTCGTCGCGCCAGCCGAGCCGCACGAAGGCGCCGACGTTGCGCAGCTCGTACGGCGTGTAGTTCGTCCATTGCGTCGCGCCGTCGCGCCGTGCGACGAACTCTTCCCAATAGCGCTGGAACGTCGGTGCGACGAGCTCGTGCGGGACGCCGCTCATGTCGCCGCCGGGCGCGAGCGCGATCGTCGACGATGTCGGGTCGAAATCGCCGAGCTCGACGGATCCCGGCAGATAGTCGATCTTGTGCATGGCCGCGCTCTTGCGCAGCGACGCGACGAGATCCGCACGGAATTCGTCGCGCGCGGCGGCGAGCGCCTTCGCCTCGTCCGCATGCCCCAGGCGCTCGGCGATCATCGTCGCGCTCGCGTACCCCTTGAGCGCCCAGAAATCGTCCCAGTAGGAATGCACCGGCTTGGCGGAATAGCCCTCGTGGCTGATCGAGGCCGGCAGCATGCCGAACGTTGCCGGGCGCGCGCCGTCGCCCGGATCGTCGGCGCGCTCCTGCCGGCGCAGCTTGCCGAGATAGCGCGCGGCCGCGTCGACGTGCGGCCACACGTCCTTCAGCAGCGCACGATCGTGCGTGTAGCGGTACACCTCGCCGGCCAGGAAGATGAATTCACCGGGACTGTCGTTCTCCGGCACCGGATCGGCGCCGCGCGCATCGACGCAGCACGGGACCTTGCCGTCGGCGAACTGATAGGGCGCGTACCAGCGCAGATAGTCGGCCGCCACCTGCGGCTGCCCGAGACGCAACAGCGATTCCGCGATCATCGTGCCGTCGCGAATCCACGATCGTGCGTAGGCGCGCGTCCCGGGCCGCAGCATCGCGCCGTCGCGCGACACGAGGATGTGCGCGAGCGCGGTGTGCAGCGTATCCGCGAGCGGCTGCGCATGCGGCGGAACGCGTAACGTCACGCGGTCGAGCTTCGCGCGCCAGGACGCGGCGACGCTCGCCTGCTCGCGCGCGAGCCATTGCGACGGCGCGAGCTCGGCCAGCACGGGTCGATCCGCATTTTGCGCGAGCGGGACGACGATGCCGATCGAGGTGGTCGCATGCGGCGCGAGCGTGACGGGATAGAAGAGCGTCGCCGACGCGTAGCCGAATTCGTCGTGAACCTCGTGCCGGCGCCTGCCCGCCGGCGCGGTGAGGCGCGGCAGCAGCGGCCCGGCGTCGAATGGCGCCATGCCGACGCGTCGAGGCGTCGCCAGCGGATAAAGCTTGTGCGCACCGTTCACCGTCAGGACGTCGCCGTCCCAGGCGATGTCGTGAATCGGGCTCGCGCCGCCCGCCATGTTGAGGAACTGCGCGGGCGGGTTCACCTGGAAGGGCCGCGCCGCGAGCGCAAGCGTCAGCGCCAGCGGACGCTCGGTGGCGTTGGCGAGGTCGTAGCGCGCGACGAGGCGCACGTCGTCGGGCATGCCGGTGGCGAACGTCGTGATGCGCAGCGTCCACGCGGCGCTCTTCCATTGCACGCCGGGCATCGGCAGGTCGTCGTCGAGCAGGAACGGCCGCGCCTCGACGTCGGCCCACGTCACCGCCTTGCCGCGCTCGACGACGAAGGGCTCGAGCGTGAAGCCGCCCTTGCCGATCTCGAGCGCCCCGTCCTCGGAAAGCAATCCGCTGTCGCGGCCCGCGTCGACGCCGACGAGCGTCCATGCGCCCTGCTCGCCGGAGATGGCGCGCGGATACGCGCCGCGCCGCGCGTCGCGCGCGAGCGCCGAGAAGAACGCGTTCGGCGTCGCACCGAATGCGAGGTCCTGCACGACGACCTCGGCGAGCGCGTACTCGCGCTTCGGTCCGTCGTGCAGCGCCAGGCGCACGTAGCGGGTGTCCGATTCGGTCAGCATGAGCTGCGCGGTCGGGCCGCTGCCTTCCGTGACGCGGCGCACGGTGCGCCAGCGGCGACCGTCGTCGGAAAACTGCACGTCGTAGCGCGAGGCGTAGGCGCCGCCGCTCCAGCGCAGCGTCAGCCCGCCGAATTCGCGCGCGCGTCCGAAATCGATCGACAGCCACTGCTCGCGGCCGGCTGCGGGATTGCTGCGCCACGCCGTGCCCGCGCGGGCATCGAGCGCGCGCGCGGCGCTCGCGCCCTTCTGCGCCGACGACGCCCGGACCTTGGGCGGCGGATAGGGCAGGCTGGCCGCGGGCAACTCCTCGAGTGCGAGATCGCTCACGTAGACCGATCCCGCGCCACCGCCGCGCCCGGCGGCCACGACGATCTCGAGCGCCGCCGCGTGCCGCAGCGTGCGATCCGGCGTCGGTCCCCACGCGAACGCGATCTGCCGCTTCTTGATCGTGACCTTGCGCCATTCGCGCGGGAAGGAGAAGTCGGCCCGCTCGTACCACCAGACGTTGTCGCCGCTCGTATCGACGAGCTTTACCTGGAGCTGGTTGTCCGGCGCATCGCCGCGCAGCCAGAACGTGATCGCGTAGTTGTCCGGGAAGTCGACGGGCAGCGCACGGCGCGCGATCGCGTAGCCCGCCGTGTCATGGAGATCGAAATCGAGTCGCAGGGCGGGGCGTCTCGCCTCGACGACATGCGCGACCGACGCGGTCACGCCATCGGAGGCGATCGCGCGCCACGCGTCGACGTCGTCGAAGCGATCGAGCATGCGGGATGTGGACGGCGGCAGCGCCGGCGCGGTCGCCGCCGGCGTCGCGCGCGCCGCCTTCGCCGCCTGCGAGGCCGGAGGGAACGCCGCCGACGCGAATGCGACGAGCATCCATGCGATCGCCTGCCGGGGCGGTCCACGGCGCATCATCCCTTCACGCTTCCGGCCATGATGCCCTGGAGGTAGTAGCGCTGGAGGGCGAGGAACACGACGAGCACCGGCAGCGTGGTCAGCACCGAGCCCGCCATCATCAGCTCGTTGTCCTGCACGTGCTCGCGCGCGAGGCTCGCGAGCGCGACCGGCAGCGTGTAGAGGTCCTGGTCGGTGAGTATGATCAGCGGCCACATGAAATCGTTCCACGTCCCGAGCAGCGTGAACACCGCGAGCGTCACGATGATCGGCTTCAGGAGCGGCACGACGACCAGCACGAAGATCCGCCACTCGCTCGCGCCGTCGATCCGCGCCGCCTCCAGCAGGTCGTCGGGAATCGACAGCGCGTATTGGCGCACCAGGAAGATGCCGAAGATGCTCGCGAGCGCCGGCACGATGACGCCGCCGTAGCTGTTGACGAGGCCGAGGTGCTTGAGGAGCAGGAAGAGCGGGACCATCGCGACCTGCCCGGGCACGACGAGCGCGCCGAGCATCGCCTTGAAAAGCCGCTCGCGCCCGGCGAAGCGCAGCTTCGCGAACGCGTATCCGGCCATCACGTTGAAAACGAGCGACAGCGCCGTCGCGGCGAACGCGAGGAGCACGCTGTTTGCGAGATAACGGCCCATGCCCGCGTGCGCGAAGAGCTCGCGGTAGTTGGCGAGCGTGAATTGCCGCGGCAACAGTGGCGGGGGGTAGGTGCTCGCCTCCCCCGGCGCCATGAAGGAGACCGACAGCATCCAGGCGAGCGGGAACAGCGCGACCGCCGAAGCCGCCACGAGCAGGCCATTGACGACGAGTGTGACCGACCGCGGGATCATTGCCAGGCGCTGCTCCGGCGCGCGTAGCGCATCTCGACCAGCGTCACCGCGAAGATCAATACGAACAGGACGAACGCGACGGCGGATGCGCTGCCCAGGTTCCACCACTTGAAGCCCTCCTCGTACATCAGGTAGAGAATCGACAGCGTGCTCTGCAGCGGCCCCCCCTGTGTCATGACGTACGGCTCGGCGAAGAGCTGGAAGTAGCCGGCGACGGTCAGCACGCCGACGATCGTCAGGATCGGCGTCAGCATCGGCAGCGTCACGAAGCGGAACCGCTGCAGCGCGGTCGCGCCGTCCATCCGCGCGGCCTCGTAGAGGGCCTCGGGGATGTTCTGCAGCCCGGCGAGCAGGATGATCATGTTGTAGCCGAAATTCTTCCACACGGCGAAGAGGATGATCGCGGGCATCGCGAAGCGCGGGTCGCCGAGCCAGTCGATTGCCGGGATGCCGAGCGTACCGAGCAGGTAGTTGAGCATCCCGTAGCGCGTCCCGAGCAGGTAGCGCCAGATCACCGCGACCGCGACGACCGTGGTCACGACGGGGGCGAAGAGCGCGGTGCGGAAAAAGCGCCCGAAGCGCGCCGCCTTCGCGTTCAGGAGCAGCGCCGTGCCGAGCGACGCCGCAAGCGACAAGGGCACGCCCACCGCGACGAAATAGAGCGTGTTGCCGAGCGCCTTCCAGAACAGCGGCCGGCCGAGGAGCTCGACGTAATTGGCGAGGCCCACGACGCGCAGGTTGCGCAGGTCGGCGAGCGCGTAGATGTCGAAATCGGTGAGGCTCATCGCCAGCGCGGCGAGCACCGGCAGGACGAAGAACACCGCGATCACCGCGAGCGCGGGCCCCACGAACCACCACGCGACGGCGCGCCTCTTCAATCGCGCACTCCGCGTGCGAGGAGGAAGCGCCGCTTCTCGAGGATGCGATCCGCGCGTGCGTCGAGCTCGCGCACCGCCTCGTCGGTCGTGAAGCGGCCACGCGCGGCGCGCTCCGCGACGTTGCGCATCTCGTCGGCGATGCGCTCCCATTCCGGCACCTTCGGCGTCGGCTTCACCCGCTCGAGCTGGTCGCGAAACGCGCGCGCGCGGGTGTCGGACGCAAGCACCGGCGCGTCCCAGGTGCTGCGCCGCGGCGGGAGGTCGCCCGTCAGCGCATGAAAACGCAGCGCGACGTCGGGGCGCGCCAGGTACGAGATCAGCTGCCACGCCGCGTCCTTCACGCGCGAGGCGCGAAACACGACGAGGCTCGCACCGCCCGCCGTCGATGTGCCGGGGCCGCGCGGCCCGGGCAACGGCGCCGTCGCCCATTTCGGCTGCAGCTCGGGTGCCAGGCGCCGCTCGAGCTCGCCGATGTTCCACGGGCCCGAGATGTAGAACGCGAACGTGCCGCGGCCGAACTCGGTCCAGACGTTGGCGAGCTCGGCCGCCGTCACGGGCGGCGCATAGCCCGCGCGGAACATGCCGACGTAGTAGTCGAGCGCGCGGCGAAAGTCGGCGCTTTCGAAGTTGCCGTACCGGTCGCCGTCGCGAAGCAGGGGCTCGTCCTGCGAAAGCGCGAGTGCCAAGAGCGGCTCCACCTCGTTCATCGGCAGGACGATCGCGTAATGCCCGGGCGGTGCGCGGCGCTTGACCGCGTCGAGCGCTGCGCTCCACTGCGTCCACGTGGCGGGCGGCGCCGCGATCCCCGCTTCCTGCAACAGGTCGCGCCGGTAGAACAGGAGGCGCGTGTCGACGTACCATGGCACGCCGTACACGCGGCCGTCGATGACGTTCGTATCGAAGATGCCCTGAAAGAAGTCGTCGCGCGGAAGCGACGACTTCGCGAGCGCCGCGTCGAGCGGCTCGAGCGCGCGAAGCGCGACGAACTCCGGAATCCAGGTGTTGCCGAGCTGGCAGATGTCCGGCGTCGCGTCGCCCGCGAACGCCGTCAGGAGCTTCTCGTGCGCGGCGGACCACGGCAGCTGCTGCACGCGGACGCGAATGCCCGGGTGCGTGCGCTCGAACTCGGGGATGAGCGCGCTCACCACCTCGCCTTCGCGCCCCATCGCCCAGAAGCGGACGGTGGTGACGCCGGCCGACTGCCGCGCGCAGCCGCCGGCGAGCGCCGCAGCGAAAGCAAGCGGCAGGCGCAGGACGCGGCGACGCGCAAGACGCCCGGTCACTGCGCGGACGCGCTTAGCCAGCCTCCCGCGAAGCCCGCGCGCTCGAGCCCGCGGCGCACGTACGGGTTTTCGCGCATCACCTTCCAGATGAGCCCGCTGCGGTAATTCTCGATCATTGCCACGAGCGCGCCCTGGTCGATGCCGAGATAGTCGTCATCGACCCAGCCGAAGCCGTGGACATAGCGCCCGGCGTGCACGGGCACGTCGCCGAACGTGAAGCTCGGATTGAACGCGTCGAGGAAGCCGTACGTGCCGTAGATGTACCGGCCGAAGCGCCGATACATGTCGCGCACGGCGGGGATCGCGAGCTCGGGGGCGAAGGGAATCGACGCGACCGCCGCCGTCGGCGCGAGCGTGCAATCGTCGTGTGCAGCCGCGCCGCCGATGCCGCGCGCGGTGTACGCGCGGAAGACGCGCCTGCCGAGCGGGTCGTCGACGACGATCTCGCCCGGGCCGTCGCTCGCCGTGATGCCCCAGACGGTGGCGCCGTAGTCCTTGCATTTGAGCGGATTGGCAATCGCGTACGCCTGCTGCGCGTAGATGGCGCGCCGCGTGTTCTCGAAGTAGTCGATGCCGCGCCGCCGCATGTAGGCGTCCTGCACGTTGCGGAAGTCGAGCCACACGTGCGAATACTGGTGTCCGAAGAGCGGCGCGAAGCCGAGATAGTCCTGTCCGGCGCCGGTCTTCCAGCTATGGTCGTAAGTGCTCGTCCATTGTTCCCAGGCATCGCGCCCGACCGGATGCGTGGGCGAGCCGAGTGCGAGCACATAGACGAGCATCGCCTCGTTGTAGCCACGCCAGTCGTATTCGAGGAAGCCGTCCTCGGGCGACCAGCCGAGGCTGATCGCCGGTGCGCGCGGCTGCGCCCAGCGCCAGTCGACGCGGCGATAGATCTGGTCGGCGAGGCGGCGGATCTCCGCTTCCTCGGGCTGCGCGCCGTCGAAATAGGTCTGGCAGAACAGCACGCCGGCGAGAAGCAGCGCGGTGTCGACGGTGGAAAGCTCGCTGTCGTCGAAGCGCTGGCCGGTGCGCAAGTCGAGGAAGTGGTAGAAGAATCCCTTGTAGCCCGTCATCCCGTACTGGTGCGGGCTCTGCGGCGCGTGCCAGAGGAAACGCAGCGTCGCGAGCACGCGCTTGCGCGCCTCGTTCCGCGTCACGTAGCCGCGCTCGACCCCGATCGGATACGACGTGAGACCGAAGCCGACGGCGGCGATGCTCGCGAAGGACGGCGTCGGGTAACGGTCGGGGACGAGCCCGTTCTTCGGATTGGTCGTGTCCCAGAAGAAGCGGAACGTCCGTTCCTCGAGGTCGATCAGGATCGGCTCGACCAGCGGGCTCGTATGCGGGCGCAGGACGTCGCGCTGCTCGACGTGCCGCAGCACCATGCCGCGCCCGTACGCCATGCCGCGCGCGTTCGACAGCAGCACCGCGACGATCACGCACGATAAAACGAGCGCCGCGACGGCCAGCCAGTGTTGTCGAGTCTTTGCCATGCCTCATCGCCGCGTCGCCGCGGCCTCCTGCTTCAATCCGAATCGACCAACGGAGGAAAGGAGCGACGCGCGCTTGCCCGGCGCGGCTCTTTTTCGATGCGGCATCCCGACGGCCGCGGCCCGCCCCCGAACAATCTCCCTCAGGGGTAGCCGATCCTAGCATCCGGGGGGCGGGTGCTCAAATCCGACGCGCGTAAAAGGCTTGTCGCAGATCGATCATGGGCATTGCCGCCACAGCCACGGCGTCGAAGTTGTCCCGAGGTGCAATTGCGCTCCGAGCCGATAGTTGGCGCAATCTCTGGCGCCCAGTATTGCAGCTGCGACCCCAATCGCGCGCCGGGCCCGGGCAACCGGTCAGAATCGGTGGATGAGCGTGATGCCGGCCTGACGATACGAGTAGTCGGGCGCATCGACGTACGCCGTCGTGCGGCTGTAGAGCGCGTAGAACACGACGCGGGTGCGCGCGGTGAGGGCACCCTCGGCCCGCACCTCCGCGACCCGCACCGGGTGCGTGTCAGCGCCGTCGATCCTCTCGCGACCGGCGCCGAACGAGCCGCTCAGCACCCAGCCGCCGAAACGACGCCGCACGCCGGCCGCCGCCTGCCATTGCTCGTAGCGATCGGGGTTGAAATACGCGCCGTCGACGTCGTCCTTGCCGCTGTCGTACTGCCGCCAGCGCAGCTGCAGGTTGATTCCCTGCTCCGGCAACGCGCTCCAGATCACGCGGGCGCGAAGGTGCACCCGATCGTTGCCGTCGGTGAAAGGCTGGTAGCCGACGAGCGCGATCGCCGTGAGCCGCTCGGCGAACGTATGCTCGACGCTGGCGGCGAAGAATCCGTACGCGATGCCGCGGTCGATCGCCTTGCGTGTCGCGACGAGATCGCCCGCCGCGATCAGCTCGACGCCCGTGTCCTGCGCCGGCCGCAGGCCCCATGTCACGTCGCCGACCGCGCGCACGTGGCCGCCGGCGTCCACCACGCCCGCCTCGCCGTTGACCCCGGCGAGCGTTCCCCGCTCCTGGCGGCGAAACACGGCGACGACGCCGGGGGCGTCCTGCGCCCAGCGCGCCTGCGAATAATGCGTGGTCTGCGCCGCGACGCCCAGGTAGTCGAGGTCGCTGCGGTCCGGATGCAACGCGCCGGCGCGCACGCGCGTGGCGTGGAACCCGTCGGTGTCGCTCGCGATGTCGACGTTGCCGAGCGCGGACGTCTGCGCATGCGCGGCCGCCGCCAGCGAAAGCGCCAGCGTCGCAGCGACGAGGCGCGTCACTTCGTGCCCCAGGTCTTGCGCAGTCCGAGGATCTCCGAGAAATAGCCGACGACGCACGCGGGCTGGAGGATCAGGCTGTAGACGAACGCGTAGACCAGGAACCCGGACAGGTTGCGGCGCACGCGAAGGCCGTTGGCCGCGAACATCTGCGAGCCCACGCGATACATCACGTAGTTGATGCCGAGCGCCATCGGCAGGAGCGCGAGCGTGAGCGGCCCGGCGAGCCAGTAGACGCCGAAGAGCGCGAGCGCGATGCCGGGAATGAAGAACACGGTGTACGCGAGGTCGAGCCAGGGGAACAGCAGGTTCCACCAGACGAACAGCGTCGACAGCCGCGGCGTCAGAAGGACGTCCGGAAACTGCCGGAACGCCTCCATCATCCCGCGCGCCCAGCGCTGCCGCTGACGCACGAACTGCCGCAGGTTGTCCGGCGCGTTGGTGAAGCAGCACGCGTCCTCCGCATGACCGACGCGCCAGCCCTTGCGCAGCATCGCCCACGTGACGACGATGTCCTCGCCCACGCAATCGGCCCATCCACCGATCTCGCGCAGCGCGGCGCGCTCGTAGATCGAGAAAGCGCCCTGCGCGACTAGCGTCCCCTGGTAGAGCGACTGGACGCGCTTGATCGCCGCGATGCCGTGGAAGTAATCCCACTCCTGTGCCTTCGTCACCCAGTTGCGGCGCGAATTTCGCACGAGCATCGTGCCGGCGACGGCGCGCGTGTTCGGCGGATCGCTCAGGTACCGCTCGACGAGGTTGCGCAGCGCGTCGCGATAGAGGAACGAGTCGGCGTCGAGCGATACGACGAGGTCGTAGCGCGCTTCGGCGAGGCCGCGATTCAGCGCCGCGGACTTGCCGGCATTCTTGGGCTGGCGCAAGAGGCGCAGCCATTCCTGGTCGCACGCGTCGACGATCGCGGCGGTGCGATCCTGGGAGCCGTCGTCGATGACGAACACCTCGAAGGTGCCGGGATAATCCTGGTTCGCGATCGAGCGCAGCGTGTCGGCGATCGACGCTTCCTCGTTGTACGCTGCGATCAGGATCGACACCGGCGGATAGCGGCTCGGCTTGGCGCGCGGCGGTCGCCGATCGAGCATCAGGCTCGCGATGAGAAACGCGTTCATGAAGCCGGGAACGAGCGCGATTCCGGCCACGGCGAACCACGCGAGGATGCTGCCGATGCGCGTCGAGAGCTCGGCGATCCACGGCAGCGCGATCAGGAGCGTCGTCGCGAACCACGCGGCGCTGACGAAGAGCGCGAGCGCGAACTTGCTGCGCACGCCGACGTAGAACGGCGCGTTCGACGTTGCGCGCTCGCTCGAGGCGAGCGCGCCTGCGTTGTCGAGCGTCGCGTCGGCGATCGGGCGGATGCCGGCGCGCGCCAGCGCGATCTCGGCGCCCGTCTTGGGCGACGGCTGCGGATCGAGCGGAAGCCCCTCGGGCGAGGTCGGGGCATGGGTGGCTTGGGAGGTGGCGTCGTTGCGCATGATGCGCCGCTAGCGGCAAGTGTCGTGCCACCCGAAAAATCCCGTAAATTGAAGGAGATGCACGCATTGTTCAGGCGCGGTGCGCAACGGACAACCTGCGCGCTACAACTTGACGATCGCCCGGGACTAAGATGTCGCGCGACACTCGCCGCTTCTCCCCATGGACGCCGATCTCGCCATTGAATTCGAGGCGCATCGCCGCTACCTGTTACGGGTGGCGCGCCTGGAGCTGCGCGACGCGGAGCTCGCCGAGGACGTCGTCCAGGAAACGCTGGTGGCGGCGCTTGCGGGCCGCAGCGGCTTCTCGGGACGATCCAGCGTCAAGACATGGCTGACCGGGATCCTGAAGCACAAGATCGTCGATGCGATCCGCCAGCGCCAACGGCAGCCGCGGTCGTTCGCCTCGCTCGACGAGGAGGCGGATCTCGACGATTTCGACGCCATGTTCCGCGACGACGGGCATTGGGAGGCGCCGCCTGCCGATTGGGGCGACCCCGAGCAGGCGCTCTCGCGGCGGGAGTTCATGGACGTCCTCGAGCTCTGTCTCGAGAAGCTGCCACCGAACACCGCGCGCGTGTTCGTGATGCGCGAGGTCCTCGAGCTCACGACCGACGAAATATGTAAGGAATTGACGATCACGGCGAATAACCTTTGGGTGATCCTGTATCGCGCACGGATGGCGCTTCGCGCGTGCGTCGAGCAGAACTGGTTCGCCGACCGCGCGCGGCGCTGAAGCCGCGGGCCACTCAACCGATCCATGCACATGCTTTCATGCAAGGACGCGAGCCGGCTTCTCTCACAGCGGGAAGACCGCGCGCTCTTGCCGTTCGAGCGCATCCGCCTGCGCCTGCACCTGCTCTTCTGCGACGCCTGCCGGCGCTTCGGTGCGCAGCTCCGGTTCATGCGCCGCGCGATGCGGCTATACCGCACCTGACTTGAACATGGCCTGCGACGCGCGTCCAACATGGCGGCACGCGGCCCGGTCACGCCCTTCCTTCCCGACATGCTGAAACTCGACGTCAACGGCGTCGCCACCGAAATCCCGGCCAGCGTGGCGACGATCGCGGACGTCGTCGCCGCGCTGGGGCTCGCGGGCAAGCGCATCGCGGTCGAGAAGAACGGCGAGATCGTGCCGCGAAGCCAGTATGCCGCCACGTCGGTCGCCGAGGGCGACCGGCTCGAGATCGTCGGCGCCGTCGGCGGCGGCTGACGCCGACCGGCCGGTGCCTGTGACCGCTGCGCCTGCCAACGGTCGCGAACGCCGCGCCGCGGCGACCCCCGGCGTGAGCGTAAAATCGGCACGATGAACGCACCCGCCGATCCGTCGAGCCTCGCCGACCCGCTGGTCATCGCGAATCGCAGCTATCGCTCGCGCCTGCTCGTCGGCACCGGAAAGTACCGCGATTTCCGCGAGACGCGCGACGCGATCGTCGCATCGGGCGCCGAGATCGTCACCGTCGCGATCCGGCGCACGAACATCGGGCAGAACGCGGGCGAGCCCTCGCTCGTCGACGCGCTGCCGCCGTCCGAATTCACTTACCTGCCGAACAGCGCCGGCTGCTACACGGCCGACGACGCCGTGCGCACGCTGCGGCTCGGACGCGAGCTGCTCGACGGGCATCCGCTCTGCAAGCTCGAGGTGCTGGGCGACGCCGCGTCCCTCTATCCGAACGTGCGCGAGACGCTCGTCGCCGCCGAGCGCCTCGTCGCCGACGGCTTCGAGGTGATGGTCTACACGTCCGACGACCCGATCGTCGCGCGCGAGCTCGAGGCGATCGGCTGTGTCGCGATCATGCCTCTGGCGTCGCTGATCGGCTCGGGGATGGGCATCGTCAACCCGTGGAACCTGCGCCTCATCCTCGAGCAGGCTAAGGTCCCGGTGCTGGTCGATGCGGGCGTCGGCACCGCGTCCGATGCGGCGATCGCGATGGAGCTGGGTTGCGCCGGCGTGCTGATGAACACGGCCATCGCGAAGGCGCAGGATCCGGTGCGCATGGCGCGCGCGATGCGCCTTGCCGTCTCGTCGGGCCGCGAGGCTTTCCTGGCCGGCCGCATGCCGCGCAACCTTTATTCCGCGAGCCCCAGCTCGCCAACGACCGGCCTGATCGCCTGAGGCAGGATGCGCCGGCAAGCCGCGTGCGCGATCGTCGCGCTGCTCGCTCTTGCGCACGCACATGCCGCGCCGCCGTCGCGCGCGGAGCTGACAGCGCTTTGCAGGGACGCCGAGGACCAGGCGGCATGCGGGCGTCTCGTCGAGGCGCCGCGCCTGCGCGCGCTGTCACGAATCCTCGAACGTAACGGTGACGAGCTGCGGGTATCGCTGTCGCCCACCGGCTTGACGACCTTCCGCGACAGCATCGACATCTGGGGCGCGACGTCGTACGCGGTGTGGGATTACCTCGCGCCGGTCGACACGCTGGTGCTCTTCACCACGCGCGGCGAGCGCGCCGGCTTCCTGCTGGTGCAGCGGCAAGGCGGCGAGGAATATCCGCTGCCGTCGGAACCGGTCGTCGCGCCCGATCATCGACATTTCGTGACGGCGGACGTCTGCCCGCGCGATTGCGTGAACGAACTCGCGTTGTGGAGCATCGTGCGCAAGGGCGTGCGCAAGGTCGCGACGTGGAAACCGCCCCCTGCGTGGACCGATGCGAGCGTCACCTGGCTCGGGCGCGACACGCTGGCGATCGAGTATTCGCTCGCGGACGATCCGCGGACGCAGACGCTCACGCTGCCGCTGTCGGATCCGTCGTGGACGAAGGCCGCGCGGTGAAATACCGAGCGGAATCGGCCGATCGCGCGCGCGATTGGAATTGGGGTCCGAGCTCGATCACTCGGCGCGCGCTTGCGCCGAGCATTATAGGTCCGACCCCAACAATTCCCGATTGTCCGATCCTGCTCTGACCCCCAAGCCGCGCCGCCCGATCCGCAGCTTCGTGCTGCGCCAGGGCCGCATGTCGCCCGCGCAGCAGCGTGCCTGCGACGCGCTCTATCCGCGGTACGGCATTGCCGATCAGGACGCGCCGCTCGACTTTGCGGCGCTCTTCGGCAACCGCAACCCCGTCGTGCTGGAGATCGGCTTCGGCATGGGGGAGACGACGGCCGCGATCGCCGCCGCGCATTTGACGACCAACTTCGTCGGCGTCGAGATGCACTGGCCCGGCGTCGGCGCGCTGTTGCGCCGGATCGAGTCGGCGCGGCTTTCGAACGTCCGCGTCATTCGGCGCGATGCGGTCGAGGTCGTGGCGCGCATGATCCCGCGCGCATCGCTCGCCGGCGTCCACGTCTATTTTCCCGATCCGTGGCCGAAGAAGCGGCATCACAAGCGCCGCCTGTTGCAGCCCGCGTTCGCGCATGCGCTCGCGGAGCGCCTGGCGCCCGGCGGCTACCTGCACGCCGCGACGGACTGGGAACCCTACGCCTTGGAGATCCTCGCGACGCTCGCGGCCGAGCCGCTCCTCGCGAACACGGCGACCGGATACGCGCCGCGCCCGGCGTGGCGCCCGCTCACCAAGTTCGAGCAGCGAGGGCTTTGTCTCGGCCATCGCGTGTTCGACCTCCTGTTCACGCGCGCACCCGGCTGAAGAGCGCTTCGAGCGCGGCCCGCGCCGCATCGCGCGAGAAATGTCGCGCGACATTCTCGCGGCCGCCGGCCGACAGCCGCTCCCAGAGCGCGCGATCCTCGTAGACGCGCGCCACCGCGGCCGCGAACGCCTCCGGGTCGTCGGCGACGAGCACGTCGCGCCCGTCGACGAGATGCATGCCTTCGATCGACGGCGTCGTCGCGACGACGGGCAGCCCGCGGCTCATCGCCGTGTTGATCTTGCCCTTGACGCCCGCGCCATAGCGCAGCGGCGCGATCGAGACGCGTGAGCCAGCGAGGTAGGGCGCGATGTCCGGCACGTAGCCGAGGATCGCGACGTCGTCCGCAGTGAGCGCTTCGATCGCCGGCGTCGCGCGGCTGCCGATCACGTACGTCTTCACGCCGGGCAGGCGCTTGCGCACGTGCGGCAGGATCTCGCGCGCGTACCAGAGCATCGCGTCGACGTTCGGGGGATGCTGGAAGCCGCCGATGAAGAGCAGCCCGCGCCGCGCGTCCCATGGCGCGACCTGCGGCGCCGGCTCGTGGATCGTCGACAGCAGCATGACGCACGCGTCGGGCGCGAGCTCGGCGAGCACGTCGCGCTCGACCGGCGAAACCACGAGCGTCACGTCGGCCTTCGCGATCAGCGCGAGCTCTTCGTTGCGCCGCGTGCGCGCAGAAAGCGCGGCCGCACGGCCGCCTTCGAGCGCCGCGAGCCGCTCTTCGCGCAGGAAATGCAGGTCGACCGTGTCGAACACGATCAGCGCCCGCGGTGCCGCCTTGCGGACCATCTCGAGGTGCGGGCCCGCGACGTAATGGCGCGACAGCATGATGACGTCGAATTCGCCGCCACGCCGCAGCACGAGGTCGGCGATCGACCGCACGTACGGGTGGAAGAGCACTTCCACGCCCTGCTGCGTCAGCGCGCTCACGTACGGCTCGCGATGCTCGAGGTTGGCCGCCACGAACGTCACCTTGCAGCGCAGCGCCGTCGCGATCTCGAGCATCGCCTGCATGCGCTGCGAGCCCGCGTCCTGATCGGGCGTCAGCATGCAGGCGTCGATCACGAGCATGCGCCACCGCGCGAAGCGGTCGCGCTCGAGGGCGACGCGCGCGCCGTTCGGCTGATGCGCCGCGAGCGCCGTCGACCACTTCGCCGCGAAGGTCTGCGCGTTGACCGCCTGATGCCGCTTGATGCCCGACGTCACGTCCGTTCCCGACGTCCGTCCCTCGAAATGGACGATCGTCGCCGCCGGCTGGTAGAAGACCTTGCGGCCGCTCGCGCGCACGGCGAACGCAAGGTCGACGTCCTCGTAATAGGCAGGGGCGTAGCGCGCATCGAAGCCGGCCAGGTCGCGGAAGAGCGTGCGCGGCATCGCGAGGCACGCGCCCGAGCAGTAGTCGACCTCGCGCAGATAGTTGTACTCGGGACGGTCGGGGTCGTCGTCGCGGCCGAAATTCCACGCGCTGCCGTCGCGCCACACGATGCCGCCCGCCTCCTGCAGCCGGCCGTCGGGATAGACGAGCTTCGCGCCCACGAGCCCGGCATCGGGATGCTCGCGCAACACACGCAACAGGGCGTCGAGCCAGCCTTGCGTCACCAGCGCGTCGTTGTTGAGGAATACGAGCACGTCGCCGCGCGCGAGCTCCGCTCCGCGGTTGCAGGTGCCGATGAAGCCGAGATTCTTCTCGTTGCGCTCGAAGCGCACGCCCTCGACCGCCGCCAGCGCATCGGCAAGCGCCGCCGGCGACGCATCGTCGACGACGATGACTTCGTACTCGCCGGGGGTGTTGCGCGCGATGGCGGCGAGGCAGCTATAGGTGAGGAGCGGCTCGCCGAACGCGGGGACGATGATCGAAGCCGCGGGTGCCGGCGACGTGGACAGCGAAAGTGGCGCGATGCGCGTCTCGAGCCTGTAGGCGGGCCGGCGAACGGGCCGGAAGCGCCGCCGGCCGCGCAGCTTCCGTGAGACGCGCCCGGCGAGCGCACGTGCACCGTCGTTGCGCAGCACGGTCATCGCCAGCCCCGCGTAGCGCGGCCATTGGCGCGCGGAACGCAGGTTCGCCGCGAAGACCGCCGCCGCGACCTTCATGCGGTGACCGGCGACGCGCGCCGGCGCGGTCATGCGCCACGTCGTCGACGCCTCGATCTCTTGCGCGCGAGCGCGCGCTGCGGCGAGGTTCTCCTCCAGCACCCGCGCGCTCGCGCGAAGCGCGGAGAGCTCGCGCTTTGCGACGGCAAGATCGATCGCGAGCGCCTCCCCCGAGCCGTCGCGACGCTCGCGAATCGCGGCGAAGTCGGCGAGGTCGCGCTCCGCGGCCTCCACGCGGCGCCCGAGCTCGGCGCGCGCCTCGACATGCCCGCACAGCACGCCGATGGAATAGAGGCGCGTCAGCGGCAACGGCGGCGCGTCGCCGGCGACCCCGGCGGAAGCGAAGTGTCGAGCGGCGAGCTCGGGAATCGCGTCGACGGATCCCGGCCGGGCAGCGATCGGCGCGAGGTAGCGTTCGACGTAGTCGGCGGGGTCGGTCATGGCTCGATTCGCGCCGGCACGCCCGCCGGCGCGGCCGGGGCCGCGTTGCGCCGCGCCGCGAGTGCCGCCTCGACGAGGGCGGCGTTCCATTGCGCGGGCGTCGCGTCGTACGGAAGCGTGCGCGCGTTGGCGCGGCCCGCCAGCCGCTCGACGAAGGCGCCCATCGCGGAGGCGACGATCGGCGTCTCGGTGGCGAGCGCCACGGACAGCGTATACGCGTACGTCTCGGGCACCTGCGCGGGAAAGAACAGGACGTCCGCCCGTTCCTCGGCCAGGAGTCGCGCAACGTCCTCCTCGGCATAGCTGCCGTGGATCGTGAGCGGCACGTCGGGAAACTGCGCGATCGGCTCCCCGGTGGCGCCGAGGACGCGAAACGCGAGCGGAAGCGCGCGCGCCTTCGCATCGGCGGCGCACGCCGCGACGACGTGCAGCCCCTTCTCGGGAGAGAGATTCCCGAGCGTGACGACGCGAACGACCGGCGGCAACCGCGCGAGCGGCGTCTCCGCGTGCGGCCACACATCGATCGCGAGCGCCGGGAAATGGCGTCGCATCCGCGTCGCGACATCCAGCGACGGCGCAATCACGCGTGCGGCCCCGCTCAGAAAACGCTCGAACGTGGCGCGCCACCGGCCGATGTCGAGGCCCCATTGCGCCGGCCGGCGTGCGAGGCACGCGGTGCAGCCCGCCGCATCCGGCTCGCCGCAATAGCGCCCATCCTCGGCAACGAGATGGTATTGCGGGCAGATCGCGAAGTAGTCGTGCAGCGTGCAGTCGTAGGGAACGTCGCAGGCGCGCGGCAGATCGAGGATCGACCGCGGCAGGCCGTGCACGTGATGGAAGTGCAGACGCGCGCAGCCGATCGCCGCGAGTGTCGCGGCAAGCGTTGCGAGCTCCTCGGGCAGGCGAAACCACGCGGAAAACGCCTCGCCCTCGCGCGGCCAGTGCAGTGCGACCGCGTCGCCACCGGCAGGCAGGAGGTAGAGCACCTCGGCGCGTCCGGCGAGAAATCGCGCGAGGTCGTCCATGTGGCGACGCACGCCCCCGTGCCATGCGTGCGATACGAACACGATGATCGGCCGCGACGACGAAGCGAGGCGTGCGAGATCGACGCGCCGCGCCAGCGGCCGGAGCGCATCGTCCGCCCCGCGGATCGGATCGACGGCCGGGCCCGCGCCTGCGTCCGGGCATCCCACGAACACGTCGCCGGCCACCAGCACCGGCGTGCCCGAGTCCGCGGCACGCGCCGTGATCTCCGCGACGAAGCGATCCGCCACGTCTGTCGCGAGGCCGTGCCCGAGATCGCCGAGCGCGGCAAGCGCGCCGCGCGTCACGTAGACGCACGGGCCGAAGACCGCCGCGAGGTCGGCCGCGCGGCCGCGGTTCGCCCGCGCGAACGACGCGTCGAGCGTCGCCACGCTCGTGCCCTCGGGCAAGCGATTGGCCGTGGCGAGCCGCGGATAGGTTGCGGCGCCCGCTTCGTTCGTGAACGTGCCGACGACCGCGTCGCCCCGGCTGCCGGCGTGCACGACGAGGCGGTCGAGCCAGTCGCCCGCGACCTCCGCCGTTTGGCGCAGCAGCACGACGTCGCGATCGGGATGGGCGCAAAGCGCGCGATCGATCGTCGTCGCGACGTCGACGAGACGGCCGGTCCGCACGATGCGCACGCGCGAGCCGATCGAGGCGCCGCCGATCCGCAGCGCGCGGTCGTCGAGCGTGCCGGGGACGACCACCGTAAGCTCGTACGCGGTCTCGTTGCTCGACGCGAGCACGCTCGCCACGCATCGTCCCACGCGCTGCGCGTCCCTGACCACGCAGACGATGTCGACGACGCGGCCGCCAGCGCGCGGCGCGCGCGCGCTCTCATCACTCATCGTGCGGGTAAGAAGGTCGCGGTCATGCGAGCGTCAGGATGACCGGCTGGTGATCCGCCGCCTGCGTCTGCTGGTTCACGCGAATGTCGCGCACGCGGGGCACGACTTCCTCGCCGACGAAAATGAAGTCGCAATGCAGCTCGGGATCCCCCGCCTGGTCCTTCTCGTAGATCTTGAACGTCGAAGGATGCGCGACGCCGGGATGGCGCGCCTGCCAGGCGTCGACGAGGCGCGGCGTCGCGTCGTCGAACGGCGCGAGCATGCGCCGATGCTCCGCCGACGCCGGCTCGAAATTGCAGTCGCCGGTGACGATCGCCGCGCGCGGCCGCACGTAGGTCTGGAACGGTCCGCCGTCATTCATGGTGATGCGCGCGTCGCGCGCGTACCCGTGCCCCTCGGCATAGATGCCGCGCAGCGCGTCGACCTGCGCCATGCGCTGCCGCTCCGAGTAGTATTCGAGATGCGTCGTGATGACGCGCACGTCGCCGCCCGGCGCCTGCACGACGGCCTCGACCGCGATGCGCGGCATTCCCGGCACCCCGGGGTCGAGGGGATAGGGCAGGAGGTAGCGATATACCTGCAGGACCGGCAGGCGCGAGGCGATCAGGTTGCCGAACCGCCGGCGCCGCCCGCCGTCGCCGGGCTGATCGACGGCCACGCCCGGCACGATCGCATAGCCCGGCAACAGCGCGCCGATGCGCGCGAACTGGTCCTCCCCGTCGCTGCCGCGAAGGCGCGGGTCGGGATAGTTGTCGGCGATCTCCTGCAGGCACAGCACGTCGACGTCGGCCATGGCGTGCGCCTCGTCGACGATGCGCGCCGGATCGACGACGCCGTCGATGCCGCGGCACCACTGCACGTTCCACGTGATCAGGATCATCGGATGCCCGCCCGCATGAACGATTGCACGAACTGCCGCTGGAAGAGCAGGAACGCGATCAGCAGTGGACCGCTCGTCATGAGCGTCGCCGCGCTGATGATCGACCAGTCGATGCCCTGGTCGGTGGCCGAGAACACCTGCAGGCCCACGGTGACCGGCCGCGACTCGACCGAATTCGTGATGATCAGCGGCCAGAGGAAATTGTTCCAATGGTACGAGATCGACACCAGCGCGTACGCGATGTACGTCGGCCGCGCGAGCGGGACGTATACCTTCCACAGCGTGGCGAGCGGGGAGCAGCCTTCGACGCGCGCCGCCTCGTCGAGCTCGCGCGGCACCGTCTTGAACGTCTGCCGCAACAGGAAGATGCCGAACGCGCTCGCCATGTAGGGGAGACCGATCGAGAGGATCGTGTCCTTCAGCCCGAGCACGGTCATCGTGCGGTAGTTCTCGACGATCAGCACGTCGGGCATGACCATGAGCTGCACCAGCACCAGCGCGAAGGCGACGTTGCGGCCGGGAAATCGGAAGCGCGCGAACGCGTACGCGGCGAGCGTCACGAGCACGAGCTGTGCGGCGAGCACCATCGTGACCAGGATCACGGTGTTCACGAAGTAGCGCGCGAAGGGCGCCGCCTGCCAGGCGTTCGCGAAATTCGCGAGCGTGAGCGGCGCGGCGAGCGTGAAGTTCGTCGAGTACGCGGACGGATGGAACGCCGTCCAGAACGCGTAGGCGAGCGGCAGGATCCACAGCAGCGCAAGCACCCATGCGCCGAGCGTCTCCAGGGCGCGCGCCGCGCCGTGCGGGGCGTAGATGCTCGTGCTCATCGGGTTACTGGTAGTGCGTGCGCCGCTCGAGGAACGCGAACTGGAGGAGCGCCGCGGCGGCGAGCAGCGTCAGCAGCACCATCGTGAGCGCCGCGGCGTAGGCAGAATCCCAGAACCGGAAGCCGATCTCGAAAATGTAATAGAGCAACAGCGCCGTCGCGTTGTCGGGCCCGCCGCGCGTCATGACGACGATGTGGTCGACGAGGCGAAACGCGTTGATGACGGCGTTGACGAGGACGAACAGCGTGGTCGGCATCAGGAGCGGGAACGTGACGCGCCGGAAGAAGTGGGCGCGCGAGGCGCCTTCGATCGCCGCCGCCTCGGCGAGGTGCGGCGACATCGACTGCAGCGCCGCGAGGTAGAAGATCATGAAGAAGCCGGCTTCCTTCCAGACCGTCACGACCATGAGCGCCGCCAGCGCGGTGCTGCGGCTGCCGAGCCAGTTGTGGCCGGGAAAGCCGAGCGCGCGCGTGACCTGCTCGAGCAGGCCGTAGCCCGGCGTGTAGAAGAACAGCCAGATGTTCGCGACGGCGATCATCGGCAGCACCGTCGGCGTGAAATACGCTAGCCGCACGAAGCCGCGCCCGGGCAGCCGCTCGTTCACCCACACGGCCATGACGAGCGCCAGGCCGATCGACAGCGGAATCGTCCCGAGCGCGTACCAGAGATTGTTCGACAGCGCCTGCCAGAAGATCGGGTCGTCGACGAGCGCGCGGTAGTTGTCGAGCCCGACGAAGTGCGCCGGCCGCGAGCCCCTCGGGGTCGACTGGAAGCTGTGCCACAGGTTGGCGATCGCCGGGTAGTGCGTGAAGAGCGCGAGCAGCACCGCGGCGGGCAGGAGCAGAAGCCAGCCGTAGAGCCACTCGCGCGTGCGCGTCATGCGATCGCGTCTATTTGTAGCTGCGCAGCAGCCGCTCCGCCTCGCGCTGCGCGTCCTTGAGCGCCTGCTCCGGCGTCTTCGTGCCGGTGAGCGCCGCCTGGAGACCGTCGTTCAGCGCCTTGGTGACCCGCTGGTTGTCGTGCGTCGACAGCTCCGCCTTGGCGAACGGCAGCTGTTCGCGCGCAACCGCCGCCGCGGGAAAGCCTGCGACGTACTTCTTCATCGCCGGCGTTTCCCATGCATCGGCGCGCACCGCCACGTAACCCGTGTCGATGCCCCACTGCGCGGCGCGCTGCGGCGTCGTCATCCACTTGATGAACTTGAACGCCGCCTCGCGCTGCGCGGGCGTCGACTTCTTGAAGATATAGAAGTTGCCGCCCCCCGTGGGGCTGCCGCGCTGCTTGCTCGCCGGGAGCATTGCGACGCCGAAGTCGAACTTCGCGTTGTTGCGGACGTTGGTGAGGTTCCCGGTCGTCGTCCACATCATCGCGACGCGGCGCTCGAAGAAGTCCTTCGGCGTCGTGCCCCAGTCGACGATGCCCGGCGGATGCACCTTGTACTTGTTGACGAGGTCCACCCAGTACTGCAGGGCGCCGATCACCTCGGGCTTGTCGTAATAGACCTCGGTGCCGGCCTGGTTCATCAGGTTGACGCCGTTCTCGATCGCGAGGCCCTGGAACAGCCAGTACGGAAAGCCGGACGAGGGAATCTGCACGCCCCATTGCGTGACGTTGCCCGATGCGTCGCGCCTGGTGAGCTTCTGCGCGTACTCGGTCATCTCCTTCCAGGTCTCGG